>NZ_VFTH01000002.1:0-426169 GCF_006439375.1 Mesorhizobium sp. B4-1-1 | reverse complement strand
TGGCCAGTCAGGCAGACGAGGCGCTCTACGGCGCCCCCCTCTGGCCTGCCGGCCATCTCCCCCACAAGGGGGGAGATTGGCTGTTTCGGCGCCCCACGCATCCTTCCGACGTTGGTGACTGGCGAAATCGCAGGCGACGACTGATCTCCCCCCTTGTGGGGGAGATGTCCGGCAGGACAGCGAAGGATCTCGGCTTCCCCCACAATGCCCTTCAACACGCGGTGTCGCCATGACCGTCGCCGCTGTTCAATCCAACCCCACCCCCGCCATCCTGCCCGGCAGCGGCGGCATGCGCGGTGCGCTGTCGGATCTCTTCTGGCGCCGACCCCAACTCTTGCTTCTCCTGATGCTCCTGCCACCCGTGCTATGGCTGGGCATCGTCTATATCGGCTCGCTGTTCGCTCTGCTCTTGCAGAGCTTCTTCTCGATCGACGAGTTTTCCGGCCTCATCAACCGCGAATTCACGCTGAAGACCTATGGCGACCTGTTCCAGGCCGCCAATCTCGACATCATCCTGCGCACGGTGACGATGGCGGCGCTCGTCACGCTCGCCTCGGCCGTTGTCGCCTTCCCCATCGCCTATTACGCGGCGCGCTATGCGCGCGGCCGCTGGAAGGCGCTGTTCTATCTCGGCGTCATGCTGCCGCTGTGGTCGAGCTATCTGGTCAAGATCTACGCCTGGAAGCTGATCCTGGCCAAGGAAGGCATCCTCACTTGGCTGCTCGCCAAGCTGAACCTGCTCTGGCTGCTCGATGCCTGGCTGTCGCTGCCGATCGTCGGCGGCAACTCGCTGTCGGTCTCCTTCACCGGCACCTTCATCGTCTTCGTCTATGTCTGGCTGCCCTTCATGATCCTGCCGGTACAAGCCGCGCTCGAGCGCGTGCCCGGCAATCTCGTCGAGGCCTCGTCCGACCTCGGCGCCTCGCCGGGGCAGACCTTCCGCAACGTGCTGTTCCCGCTGGCGCTGCCCGGCATCGTCGCCGGCTCGATCTTCACCTTCTCGCTGACATTGGGCGATTACATCATCCCGCAGATCATCGGCACCTCGCGGCTGTTCATCGGCCAGGCCGTCTATTCGCAGCAGGGCACCGCCGGCAACATTCCGTTGGCCGCCGCCTTCACCGTGGTGCCCATCGTCATCATGGGCTTCTATCTCTGGGGTGCCAAGCGCATGGGGGCTTTCGATGCGCTCTGACCGTGGCCAATCCGCTCCGCTCGGCCTGAAGATCGCCGCCGCCTGCGGCCTGCTCTTCCTGCATCTGCCGATCCTCCTGATCTTCGTCTATGCCTTCACGACGGAAGAGAAGAGCTTCGTCTGGCCGCCGCCGGGGCTCACCACGCAATGGTTCGCCGTCACCTGGAACCGGCCGGACGTATGGGACGCGCTGTCGCTCTCTGTCCGCGTCGCCGCCATCTCGACGGCGATCGCGCTGGTGCTCGGCACGCTCTGCGCCGCCGCTGTCTCGCGGACGCGCTTCTTCGGCCGCGAGGCCATCTCGCTGCTGGTCATCCTGCCGATCGCGCTGCCCGGCATCATCACCGGCATTGCGCTGCGCTCGGCCTTTGCGCTGGCCGACATCCCGTTCTCATTCTGGACGATCGTTCTCGGCCACGCCACCTTCTGCGTGGTTGTCGTCTACAACAACGCCGTCGCCCGTTTCCGCCGCACCTCGGGCTCGATGATCGAGGCGTCGATGGACCTCGGCGCCGACGGTTTTCAGACGTTCCGGCATGTCGTTCTGCCCAACATCGCAACCGCATTGCTCGCCGGCGGTATGCTCGCCTTCGCGCTCTCCTTCGACGAGGTCATCGTCACCACCTTCACCGCCGGCCAGCAGCAGACCGTGCCGATCTGGATGCTGGAGGAACTGATCCGCCCGCGCCAGCGCCCGGTCACCAATGTCGTGGCCATGGTCGTCGTGCTGGTGACGCTGCTGCCGATACTCTTTGCCTATTACCTGACCCGCGACGGCGACCAGATCGCCGGCAGCGGCAAATGAAAATAGCGAATAGGGAATAGCCAATAGCGAACAGGGAAATCGATAGCCAAGCCCTACTCGCTATTCGCTACTCGCTCCTGAATAAGGAAAGACCCCATGGACACCCAGATGCTGATCGGCTCGAAATTCGAGAAGGGCACCGAGACGGAGGAGCCGATCCTCAATCCGAAGACCGGCGCGACGATCCTCAACTTGCCCGAAGCGAGTCCGGCGCAGATCGAGGCTGCCGTCGCTGCGGCCGAACGAGCGTTCGTCAGTTGGTCGCGCACCACGCCGGCGCAGCGCTCGGGCTATCTGCTCAAGATCGCCGACCGCATCGAAGCCGAGGCGAAGGACTTCGCGGCGCTCGAAGCGCTGAATTGCGGCAAGCCGATCAACGCCGTGCTCAATGACGAGATTCCGGCGATCGTCGACTGCTACCGCTTCTTTGCCGGCGCGGTGCGTTCGATGCCCGGCCAGGTTGCCGGCGAATATATTCCGGGCCACACCTCGATGGTGCGGCGTGACCCCGTCGGCATCGTCGCTTCCATCGCGCCCTGGAACTATCCGCTGATGATGATGGCCTGGAAGCTGGCGCCCGCGATCGGCGGTGGCAACACGGTCGTCTTCAAGCCGTCGGAACAGACGCCGCTGACCGCGCTGAAGCTGGCCAGGATCCTCGCCGAGGTGCTGCCCGAGGGCGTCGTCAATGTCGTGCTCGGCCGCGGCGACAGCGTCGGCAACACGCTGATCAACCACCCCAAGGTGAACATGATCTCGATCACCGGTGACGTCGCCACCGGCAAGAAGGTGCTGCAGGCAGCCGCCAAGTCGGTCAAGCGCACGCATCTGGAGCTCGGCGGCAAGGCGCCGGTCATCGTCTTTGACGACGCCGATCTCGGCGCGGTGGTCAACGGCCTGCGCGCCTTCGGCTATTACAATGCCGGCCAGGACTGTACCGCCGCCTGCCGCATCTATGCCGGCAAGAAGATCTACGACAAGCTCGTCGCCGACCTCTCTTCCGCCGTCTCGACCATCAAATACAACCTGCCGGACGACACCGAGAACGAGATCGGGCCGCTGATCTCGCGCCGCCAGCGCGACCGCGTGTCGAGCTTCGTCGAGCGCGCTTCGGAACTGAAGCACATCGAGATCACCACCGGCGGCAAGCCGGGCGAAGGCTCCGGCTTCTATTACCAGCCGACGGTTGTCGCCGGCGCGCTGCAGGAAGACGAGATCGTGCGCCGCGAAGTGTTCGGCCCGGTCGTCTCGGTCACTCGCTTCGCGGATGTCGACGAGGCGGTGAACTGGGCGAACGACAGCGACTATGGCCTCGCCTCGTCGGTGTGGACGAAGGACGTCTCACGCGCCATGGCGACCGCCGCCCGCCTGCAATATGGCTGCACCTGGATCAACACGCATTTCATGCTGACCAACGAGATGCCGCACGGCGGGTTGAAGCAGTCCGGCTACGGCAAGGACATGTCGCTCTACGCGCTGGAGGACTACACGGCCGTCCGCCACGTGATGGTGGCCCACGGCTAGGCTCTTTTACCTTCCCCTTGTGGGAGAGGTCCGACCTCCTCCTACACAGGAAGAAGGAGACGGAGACAGGCATTCAACCGAGAGGGAGGAAGACAATGCAACGCCGCCAGTTTCTTGCATCAGCAGCCATCGCCGCCACGTTTTTTGCCGTGGCTCCATCCTTCGCCGCCGATACCGCGCAATCGGTGGTCGAGGCCTATGTCGCGGCCTGGAATGCGCATGACTCGGCCAAGGCCGCCGGCTACTTCGCCGATGACGTCACCTATTACGACGCGTCCGTCGGCAAGCCCGTCACGGGCAAGGAGGCCGCCAAGACCGGCGTCATCGACAATTTCCTGAAGGCTGTTCCCGATGCGGTCTGGACGATGAAGGGCAAGCCGCTCGTCGATGGCGCCCGTGTCTCCTTCGAATGGGAGTTCTCCGGCACCAACACCGGCGCCTGGGGCGACGGCACCGCGGCGACCGGCAAGAAATTCTCCTTCACCGGCGCCTCGATGTTTTCCATCAAGGACGGAAAGATCGCGACCCAGAGCGACTATTACGACGCACTCGGCTTCTACAAACAGCTTGGCCTGATGTAGGGTGACGCCGCGCCAGCTTCTCCCGCGTGGAGAAGCTGGCTTCGGAGGCGATCCGACCTCGGCGACGGTCCCTTTGTCGGCAGAGGCAGCGTAAAACTAAGCAGCCGTCCTGCCGATCTCCGATGTCGCGGGCTTGATGTTCTGGTTGACCCGGAAGACGTTGAAGGGGTCATAGGTGCGCTTCACCTGGCTCAGCCGCTCGTAATTTGCGCCATAGCTCGCCTGCACGCGCGCTTCTCCTTCGTCGTCCATCATGAAATTCACGTAACCGCCTTCGCCGTTATGGGGGTGGATGCTCGTCCAGTAGGTCTTGGCCCACCTGGTGAGGTCGGCGGCCTTGCCTGGATCGGGATCGATGGCGGCGATGACCATCGACCAGGTTGCGTCGCGCGCGTTCCATGCGGTTTCGTTCTTGCCGACGCGGCGAACGGCGCCGTCGATCGGGTAGAGATGCATGAGCGACAATTCGCTCGGCGCCTGGGCGGCCTGCGCGATATGGGTCGCGATGGCTTCGTCGGGAAGCGACTTGACGAAATCGCCCTTCCAATACCATTGCAGGCCCTTCGGAAGCAGCGGGTCGAACAGCGCCTGCAACGCCGGATACGGCATTACACCCATCCAGTTGAAGATCGGCGGCGGCAAGGTGTCCAGCAGCGGCGCCATGGCCTTGCGCCCGTCCTCCTCGGTGCCGTTGTAGCAGGAGATGATGGCGCAGGCGCGCTTGCCCCAATATTCGCGCGGGAAGGGATCGGTCGAGGGAACGGACTTCAGGCCGACAAAGGCGCCAAGATCTTCCGGCGCCTCCGGCAGGTAGTCGCGATAGGTCCGCATGACGGCCAACGCATCCTTGGCCTCCCAGAATACCGGGCCACCGAAGATCATGTTCACCGGATGGGCCTGGAACAGGAAGCTGGTTACCACGCCGAAATTGCCGCCGCCGCCCCGCAGCGCCCAGAACAGGTCGGGATTCTCAGCTTTGCTGGCCGTTACCAGGCTGCCATCGGCCAGCACCAGATCGGCCTCGATCAGATTATCGATCGTGAGGCCATATTTGCGCGTGAGATAGCCCGTCCCTCCACCAAGGGTAAGGCCGGCAACGCCCGTGGTCGAGACGATGCCAAACGGAACGGCGAGCGCGAACGGATGGGTGGCGTGGTCCACGTCACCCGAAGTGCAACCGGGCGCGACCCTTACAGTTCGAGTCTTCGCGTCGACATGGACCCCTTTCATCATCGACAGGTCGATGACGAGGCCATTGTCGCAAATCCCCAATCCGGCACCGTTGTGTCCTCCGCCGCGTATGGCGATCGGCAGGTCATTGTCGCGCGCGTACTTCACGGCGGTGATCACGTCGGCGACATCGGCGCAGCGTGCAATCAGCAGCGGGCGCTTTTCGATCATGCCGTTATAGACCTTGCGGGCCTCGTCATAGCCGGCATCGTCACGCAGGATCACCTCCCCGCGCAGGCTTTCACACAGTTTTGCATGGGTTTCGTCGGTCATCGATTTGCTCCCTTGATTGCGCCCACAGCCATGCGGCGTCGGCGCGACGCATTTGTTGCTTCGTTATGCCGTCTCGACGGGCGGGTGCGTTGGATGGTGCAAGAAGTGCACATTGCACCAATCCGGTGCGCGCCGCTTCGCCCGAAAGGACCAGCGGGGCATGGCTCAGGAGAGCCATGAACAAGGCAGCCGGGACTAGCCGTGCCCAGATGCTCGGTTCCTGGCCTTGTCAATCTGATGATGACGAGCGGCCGCCCGCGTCGCAGCCCGGCCGCCTCTCAGCCCCGGCTCTTCGGTGCAGCTACTCCACGATCCGGAAGATCGTCCATTTGCTGGTGCCCGACACCACATAGGGCTCCAACTCCTTGCCCCATTTGGCATGCGCGTCGATCTTGGCGATCTTGGCGAAGAATTCCTCCAACTGAGCCAGGCTTTCGACTTGGTGGTGCGCCTCGATCGTCGCTTCGCGCGCGCCCACGGAACCGGTCATGAGCTGGAACTTCAGGTCGGCGAGGCCGACCTGCGAGCCGATCTCGCGCTCCCATTTGCGCATCAGCTCGAGCGCGGTCTGCTTGTGACCGAACTTGGCGTCGATCTGCCATCTGGCACTGAACATTTTGGTTCTCCTCCCTGATTTGCGGTTGAGCGCGCTGCTAACTATTCGTCCCAGGCCTGCACGACGGTCTGCCGCGCGATGCGGCCGTTCTTCAGCTCCAGCATCGTCGCGCAGAACACTCTCGTGCCGTCTGGATAGGAGCAAGCCTGGGTGAAGGCGAGGCTGTCGCCCTCGGCGATCGTGGTGTCGACCTTGTGGGTCATTGCTCGGCTGCAGATGTCGTCCCAGAAGGTGCTGATCGCCGCCCGGCCGCGGATCTCGCGCGGCTTGCTCGGCGGATTGTTGCGGTCGATCACCCGCACCAGCGCGTCGTCATTGTAGAAGCTCGACAAGAGCTTGCCGTCACGGCCCTCGATCGCCTTCTTGATCGCCGCGCCGTCCACTGTCTGTGTCTTGGTCAGCATGTCATTCTCCATGTGCCCGTCTCTCGATCGGGCTGTTTGTTGACGAGGGAAGCGCTGCCCGGCGATCGTCGCCGGGCAGGGATTTCGTCACTGCGACTTGGCCTTGACGGCCGCGAACACGTCGTCCGTCTGTTTCTTGAAGGTCGCCAGGTCGACCTGGCTGCCGTTGAGCATCGTCGACCAGTGCCGCACGATCGCCGCCATGGCCACCGCCTCCTTGATCTCCTCCTCGCTCGCGCCGTTGAGCCTGGCGGCCTCGGTGTGGAAATAGATGCAGTACTGGCAGGGAATCTGCGCAGCGACCGCAAGCCCCATCAGCTCCTTGGTCTTGCCGTCGAGCGCGGTGTTGGGGTTGAGCTGCACACCCTTGATCTCGGCCCAGGCGCCGGCGACCGCGACATCGGGCAAGGTCTTGAACATGTCGGGCACCGAGCCGAGCGTGGCCTGGATGTCCTTGTAGGCGGCGGCCGAAGCGTCTTCGGCATGCGCTGGAATGATGGCCAGCAATGCACCCGCGGCAAATGCCAGCAATCCGATCTTGCGATTGAGTTTCAGCATTTCATCCTCCATTTCGCAGGGCCGTCGCGGCGATATCGCCTGGCCTGCATAGGAGAAGTGATACCGTTTAAGCCGCCTCCGCCGCTTCCCCCGAAAGCGCCATGGCTCTCATGGCCCGTCCGGGCCAGCATGCCTCGCCGAAAAAGCCGCCGCCGCCGCCCGCGACGGCAGGTCGAGCTTGAGCAATATGTTGGCGACGTGCCGCTTGACGGTATGCTCGCTGAGGCTGAGCTCGGCGGCGATCGCCGCGTTGCTCTTGCCGTCGGCGATCAGGTTCACCACCTCGCTCTCGCGCGCCGTCAGCGCGGCCGGCTCGGCGGGCCTTGCCTTGGGCCGGCAGGCCGGCTCCAGGTGCTGCTCCGACGTCGCCAGAACTGCCGGCATGGGCTCATCCACCTCATCGAGGCTGACGCGGCCGGCATCGACGAAATGCAGGCCGGAACCTATTGCGAGATCGGCGACCAGCCGCGAGGCGAGGATGTCGCCGCGCCCGGCATGCGCGGCTAGCTGCATCGTCACCCGCGCCGTCAACCCGACCGGCTGGCCGCGCATTTCGATCTCGCCGACATGCACGCCTTGCGCGCTGGCCACGCCTATCTGCTGTGCCGCCTCGCGCAGCGCCGCGGCGCAGCGTACGGCGCGCGCCGGCCCATCGAAGCGCGACATCATCAATTCGCCACGCGTGCCGGCCGTGCGGCCGCCATGCCGGCCGACCAGAAGCCGCCAGGTTTCCTGGAAGCGCTGGCTGCGCTCGCTCCACATCCGGTCGCCGAGCTTGGCCGTGTCGTAGATGCGCGTCACCAGCAGCGCCGCCAGAACGCGCTCGGTGTCGGCCACCGCGGGCTCGCCGGTCAGGCATTCCTCGATCAGGTCGGCGACGCGATCGACATCGCCGGTCCAGATCGGATGATCGCGCCCGGCTATCTCGACCAGCCGGGCATGCGGGATCTTCTTTGCGAGAAAACGGCTGGCGTCGGGATCGACACGAGCATCGTTGCGGCGGTGGATGAGCAGCGTCGGCGCGCTGATCATCGCCAGAATGCCGCGCACGTCGATGCCGGCGTTCATGCGGGCAAGCGCCGCCGCGGCCGTCGGACTGGCCGACAACCGCTCGAACCGGGCCCACCACTGGGCGAAATGTGCGTCGTCCACGCGGCCAGGCGCGAAATTGGGCAAGGTGGCGCCGGTGCCCCACGATGTCTCCGCCGTCTCGATGAAAGCTTCCAGCCGTTCCGGCGACATCACCCATTTGTGGAAATGCGCATAGGCGCCATAGAGGACGAGCGCGCGCGTCCGCTCCGGATAGGTGGCCGCGAACAGCATCGCCATCGGTGCGCCCTCCGAGGCGCCGAGGATCGCCGCCCGGCCGCTGCCGGCGGCATCCATCACCGCGCGCACATCGTCCATGCGCGTTTCGAGACTGGGCAGATTGAGGTTGTCGACACGGTCGGAAAGCCCGGTGCCGCGCTTGTCGAACAGGATCAGCCGCGAGAAGGCGGAGAGCCGTTTCAACAGGCGGCTGTAGCCTTCGTCTTCCCAATGCAGGTCGAGATTGGAGATGAAGCCCGGCACGAAGACCAAATCGAACGCGCCCTGGCCGACCACCTGATAGGCGATCCGCACCTCTCCGCTGCGCGCGTATCTGGTCTCGATCGGCCTCACGAGTTCTTCCGCCCGGCCTGACGATTTCCGATCGTCAAACATAGCAGAGTCGACCAGGTAGCGGCAGCTTAAACTTTAGCGAAGAGAAATATAAGGCTGCCGGTCGCTTCGACTATTTCTGCGAAGCGGCGATGTCGGCCGGGAAAGCCTTGAGTCCAAGCTTCGTGTCGGCCTCCGCCGGGCTGATCGGCCGCTTGATCTTGGCCGAGGCGGCGATCACAAGGTCGTCGAAATTCTCCGTGCCGGCGTCCAGCATCTCGAAGAATTGGCGCCGCATCCGAGGCTCCCAGAACTTGTTGATGTGCTCGGCAACGCCGGCAATGCCTTCCTCGCGCGGCTTCGAATGGAAGAAGGTAGCGATCTGGTTGGCCATGCGCACCAGCTTTTCCTTGGTGCTGGCGATGTGGTCTTCGTCATGCGACATGCTTGGCAACTCCGGAAGCCACCCGTTCAGGGTGGGTGAAGATATCGAAATCGTCGCCGCGAACCAGCGCCACCAGCGTCATGCCGGCGGCCTCGGCCGTGCGGATGGCAAGCGCGGTCGGCGCCGAAACCGCCATGATGATCGAAGCGCCGATGGCGGCCGTCTTCTGCACCATCTCCACCGACACGCGCGAGGTCACCACGACGGCGCCGCTCGTGCCGTCGATGCCGGCCTTGGCCAGCGCACCGGCGAGCTTGTCCAGCGCGTTGTGACGGCCGACATCCTCGCGCGCCATCACGATACCCTTGCCGGGAACATAGAAGCCTGCGGCATGCACCGCGCCGGTCTCCGTGTGCAGCGGCTGCTGCTTCGACAGCAGGCGGACCGAACGGGCGACGTCCTCGGCGTCGAGCGTAAGCTTCGACGAACCGACCGCGTCGACCGAGCGCATCGCCTCCTCGATGGATTCGATGCCGCACAAGCCGCAGCCGACCGGCCCGGCCAGCCTGCGCCGCCGCGCCTGGAAGCGCGTGTTGGCCTGGTCCTTCAGCCGGATCTGGATATCGATGCCGGCACCGAGATCCTCGACCTCGATCGCCTCGATTTCCTTTTGGTCGGCGATGATGCCTTCGGTCAGCGAGAAGCCGAGCGCGAAATCCTCGAAATCGGCCGGGCTTGCCATCATCACCGCATGCGTGGTGCCGGCAAAGGAGAACGCCACCGGCGTCTCCTCCGGCACCATGCGGTTCGCGGCCGAGGTGCCGCCGGCGCGATGCGCGAGCCGGGAGATTTGCGTCGTCGCTTTGCGGCGCGCGGCCAAGATTACTCCGCCGCCTGCAGCGGGGCGATGCGCCGGCTCTGCTTAACCTGCTGATTATAGTCCTTCTGCCAGTCGGTCGGGCCGTTGGACGGCGCCACCTGCACGGCGGTGACCTTGTATTCCGGACAATTGGTCGCCCAGTCCGAGAAATCGGTGGTGATCACGTTGGCCTGCGTGTCCGGGTGGTGGAAGGTCGTGTAGACGACGCCGGGCGAGACGCGGTCGGTGATCAGCGCGCGCAGCGTGGTTTCGCCCGCACGGCTCGCCAGTCGCACCCAGTCGCCTTCGCGCACGCCGCGGACCTCGGCGTCGTGCGGATGGATCTCCAGCCGGTCCTCGGCGTGCCACATCGAATTCTCGGTCCGCCGGGTCTGCGCGCCGACATTGTATTGCGACAGGATACGGCCGGTGGTGAGCAGCAGCGGATAGCGTGGACCTGTGCGCTCGTCGGTCGCCACATATTCGGTGCGGATGAACTTGCCCTTGCCGCGTACGAAGCCGTCGACATGCATGATCGGCGTGCCGAGCGGCGCCTTCTCGTTGCAGGGCCACTGCACCGAGCCGACGCGGTCGAGCAGATCGAAGGAGACGCCGGCAAAGCTCGGCGTCGTCTTGGCGATCTCGTCCATGATCTGCGACGGATGCGTGTAGTTCCAGTCGAGTCCGATGGCGCGGGCGAGCTCCTGCGTCGCTTCCCAGTCGGCATAGCGCGCCTTCGGCTCGATGACTTTGCGCACCATGTTGATGCGGCGCTCGGCATTGGTGAAAGTGCCGTCCTTCTCGAGGAAGGTCGAGCCCGGCAGGAAGACATGTGCGTAGTTCGCGGTCTCGTTGAGGAAGAGGTCGTGCACGACCACGCATTCCATCGCGGCGAGGCCGCCGGCGACATGCTTGGTGTCGGGATCGGACTGCAGGATGTCCTCGCCCTGAATGTAGATACCCTTGAACGAACCGTCGACGGCGGCGTCCAGCATGTTGGGGATGCGCAGGCCCGGCTCGTCGTCCAGCTTCACGCCCCACAGGCTTTCATAGATGTCGCGCACCGCCTCGCCGGAGATATGGCGGTAGCCCGGCAGCTCATGCGGGAACGAGCCCATGTCGCAGGAGCCCTGCACGTTGTTCTGGCCGCGCAGCGGGTTCACGCCGACGCCTTGCCGGCCGATATTGCCCGTGGCCATGGCGAGGTTCGCGATGGCGATCACCGTGGTGGAGCCCTGGCTGTGCTCCGTCACGCCGAGGCCGTAATAGATCGCGCCATTGCCGCCCTTGGCATACATGCGCGCGGCACCGCGGATCAGGTCGGGATCGACGCCGGAGAGCGCGCCGACGGTTTCGGGGCTGTTTTCCGGCAGGGCGACGAAGGAGGCCCAGTCCTGGAACTCGGCCCAGTCGCAGCGTTCGCGGATGAAGGCCTCGTCGAACAGGCCTTCGGTGACGATGACATGCGCCAGCGCCGTCAGCACCGCCACGTTGGTGCCGGGCTTCAAGGGCAGGTGGTAGTCGGCCTCGATATGCGCCGACTTGACCATTTCGGTGCGGCGCGGATCGAGCACGATCAGCTTGGCGCCCTGGCGCAGCCGCTTCTTCAACCGCGAGGCGAAGACGGGATGGGCGGAAGCCGGATTGGCGCCGATGATGACGGCGACGTCGGTGAATTCGACCGAATCGAAATCCTGCGTGCCGGCCGAGGTGCCGTAGGTCTGGCCGAGCCCGTAGCCGGTCGGCGAATGGCAGACGCGGGCGCAGGTGTCGACATTGTTGTTGCGGAAGCCTTGCCGCACCAGCTTCTGGACGAGATAGGTCTCCTCGTTGGTGCAGCGCGAGGAGGTGATGCCGCCGATCGCCGTGCGTCCGTACTGGTATTGGATGCGGCGGAATTCTTTCGCCGTATGGGCGATAGCCTCCTCCCACGTCACTTCGCGCCATGGATCGGAGATATTCTCGCGGATCATCGGCGATAGGATGCGATCCTTGTGCGTGGCGTAGCCATAGGCGAACCGGCCCTTGACGCAGGAATGACCGTGATTGGCCTTGCCGTCCTTGTAGGGCATCATGCGGATGACCTCGTCATCCTTCACCTCGGCCTTGAACGAGCAGCCGACGCCGCAATAGGCGCAGGTGGTGACCGCCGAGCGCTCCGGCATGCCCTTTTCGAGCACGGTCTTCTCGCGCAGCGCGTCCGTCGGGCAGGCCTGCACGCAGGCGCCGCAAGAGACGCATTCGGAAGCGATGAAGTCCTCATGCATGCCGGCGACCATGCGCGACTCGAAGCCGCGGCCCTCGATGGTCAGCGCGAAGGTGCCTTGCACCTCCTCGCAGGCGCGCACGCAGCGCGAGCAGACGATGCACTGCGCCGGATCATAGGTGAAATAAGGATTGGATTCATCGCGCGCGATATAGTCCACCGCCAGCGAGCCATGGCCGGGCGCCACGCCGTTCTCTTCCTTGACGTGGTTGCGGCCCTCGACGCCGTAACGGTTCTCGGAGAGCCCCACAGACTTCGCCACCGCGTCGAATTCGCTGGCGCCGGTTCCGGCCTTCTCGTTCCAGCCGGTCGGATGGTCGGAGACATAGAGTTCCATGACGCCGCGGCGAATGGCGTCGAGCCGGTCCGACTGCGTGCGCACCACCATGCCTTCGCCTACCGGCGTTGTGCAGGAGGCCGGCGTGCCGCCGCGCCCTTCGATCTCGACCAGGCAGACGCGGCAGGAGCCGAACGAGTCCAGCATGTCGGTGGCGCAGAGCTTCGGGATCTCTACCCCGCCCTCCATCGCCGCGCGCATGATCGACGTGCCTTCCGGCACGGTGATGCTTTGCCCGTCGACGGTCAGCGTGATCTGCTTCGTCGCTTTCGACTCCGGCGTTCCGTAGTCGATCTCTTCGATGAGTGTCGGGAAGTCGGCCTTGATGTTCATCTTCTGCCAGCTCCTATTCAGCCGCCACGCGCGCAGGCGCGGGTTTGAAATCCTCGGGGAAATGCGTGATCGAGCTCATCACCGGGTAGGGCGTGAAGCCGCCCAGCGCGCAGAGCGATCCGAACTTCATCGTGTTGCAGAGGTCGGTGACCAGAGCGAGGTTCTTCTCCGCCTCGATGCCGGCGGCGACCTTGTCGAGAACCTCCACGCCGCGCGTCGAGCCGATGCGGCAGGGCGTGCACTTGCCGCAGCTTTCGATGGCGCAGAATTCCATGGCGAAGCGCGCCTGCTTCAGCATGTCGGCGCTGTCGTCGAACACGGTGATGCCGGCATGGCCGATCAGCCCGTCGCGCTTGGCGAATTCCTCGTAGTCGAAGGGTGTGTCGAACAAAGCGCGCGGGAAATAGGCGCCGAGCGGGCCGCCGACCTGCACCGCCTTGACCGGGCGCCCCGAAGCCGTGCCGCCGCCGATGTCGTCGACGATCTCGCCCAGCGTCAGGCCGAACGCCGTCTCGAACAGGCCGCCATTCTTGACGTTGCCGGCGATCTGGATCGGGATCGTGCCGCGCGAGCGGCCCATGCCGAAATCCTTGTAGTAGGCGGCGCCCCTGTCCATGATTACAGGCACAGAGGCCAGGCTGATCACATTGTTGATCACGGTCGGCTTGCCGAACAGGCCCTGGATCGCCGGCAGCGGCGGCTTGGCGCGCACCACGCCGCGCTTGCCTTCGAGGCTGTTCAAGAGCGAGGTTTCCTCGCCGCAGACATAGGCGCCGGCGCCGACGCGGATCTCCATGTCGAAGGCATTGGGCGAACCCAGCACATTGACGCCCAGCACGCCCGCCTTGCGGGCGATCGCCACGGCCTTGTTCATCGTCGCCACCGCATGCGGATATTCCGAGCGGATATAGACGAAGCCCTTGGTCGCGCCGGTCGCGATGCCGGCGATCGCCATGCCTTCGATCAGCACGAAGGGATCGCCTTCCATGATCATGCGGTCGGCGAAAGTGGCGCTGTCGCCTTCGTCGGCATTGCAGACGATGTATTTCTGCGCGCCCGCCGTATCCAGCACCGTCTTCCACTTGATGCCGGTCGGGAAACCCGCGCCGCCGCGGCCGCGCAGGCCGGACTCGGTAACCTGCTTGACGACGTCGGCCGGCGCCATGGCGACCGCGTTCTGCAGCCCGCGCAAGCCGCCCAGCGACTTGTAGGCGTCGAGCGACAGCGGGTCGTTGATGCCGCAGCGTGCGAAGGTCAGCCGCGTCTGCTTGGCGAAGAAGGGGATCTTGTCGGGCGAGCCCAGCCAGCGCTTGTGGTGGCCGCCCTTGAGGAAGCCGCTGTCGAACAGGCCCTTGACGTCGGACGGCTTGACCGGCCCGTAGGCGACGCGGCCCTCGGCTGTGGCCACCTCGACCATCGGCTCCAGGAAATAGGCGCCGCGCGAGCCGTTGCGCACGATCTTTGCCTCGACGCCGCGCTCCTTGAGTTCCTTCTCGATCGCTTTGGCGACCTTTTCGGCGCCGAGCGCCAGCGCGCCGGAGTCAGCCGGGACATAGATGCGCGGGATCATGAACGTACCTCCGCGACGATCTCTTCGATCTTCTCGTCATCGAGCCGGCTGATGACTTCGCCGTCGAGCATCGCCGACGGGGAGCAGGCGCAAAGCCCGAGACAGTAGACCGGCTCCAGTGTAACCGATCCGTCGAGCGTGGTCTCGTGGAAATCGATGCCGAGCAAGTGCTTGACCTTGGCCGCGACGGCGTCCGAGCCCATCGACTGGCAGGCTTCGGCCTGGCAGAGCTTCAGCACATGCCGTCCGGCCGGTTTGGCGCGGAAATCGTGATAGAAGCTGACCACGCCGTGCACCTCGGCCCGCGAGAGGTTCAGCCCGTCGGCGATCACCGGCAGCGCATCCTTCGGAACATGCCCGAACTCTTCCTGTATGCTGTGCAGGATCGGCAGCAACGGGCCTTCGAGGCCCTTCATCTCGTCAATGATCGCCGCCGTGCGCGACGCGATCTCGGTACTTGCGGCCTGCATGGTCACGCAGCGCCCTCCCTGGTCGTGGCGGCCAATGTATGTCACCCCAGGATATAGAGCGGTTTCGGGGTAACGACATGCATAGGGCGCAATATCGCTAAGTCCTTACGAAATCAGAGGAAACCTCCGAAATCAATAAAGCGCTTCCGTCGCTTGATAGAAATTTTCTATCGAAATCGGGCGGCTCGCATTGTCTAGCCTAGCGGTGGCGGCGGAAATCGTCCGCCAGCGCCATCGCCTCGTCCAGCAGCGCCTGCACCAGCGGCGTGTGCGGCTCGCGCGGCGCCGCCACCAGCCCGACCGTGTGGCTGGCATCCGGCTCGACGATGGGGATCGCCCGGATGGGCTCGGAAAAGCCGAACGTTTCCGCAAGGTTGAGCGGCATGATCGATGACCATTTGCCTGTACGGATATGCGAGAAGAGCACGATCATCGAATTCGATTCCAGCGTCGGCCGCACCTGTACGCCGGCTTCCGCCAGGTGCTGGTCGATGATGCGCCGGTTCTGCATGTCCGGCGTCAAAAGGCAGAGCGGCAGCTGGCTGATCTCGGCCCACGACACTTTGTCGCGGTCGGAATAGGGGTTCCCGACCGCCGTGATCAGCTGGTAGCGCTCGTCATAGAGCGGCACGCTGGTGACGCGCCCCAGCGGCTCGTTGTCGAGATAGGTGATGCCGGCATCGACATCGAAATTGCCGAGCAGCGACAGCACTTCGATCGATGTGCGCGACAGCACCGAAAAGGTGACGCCCGGATGCTTTTCGCGGAATGGCGTCGTCAGCCGCGCCACCATGGCCAGCGCCGTCGGGATCGCCGCGATCCGGATGCGCCCGGACAGACCGTGGCGCGCCGCCCGCATCTCCTCGCGCATCGTCCTTGTGTCGCCGACGATGCGGCGCGCCCAGCCCAGCACCTGCTTGCCCTCCGGCGTCAGGCCCTGGAAGCGAGAGCCGCGCAGCACCAGCATGACGCCGAGTTGCCCCTCGAGCTGCTTGATGCCGGCCGACAGCGTCGGCTGCGTGACGCCGCACACCTCCGCGGCCCGGCCGAAATGCTCCTCCTTGGCCAAAGCGATGAAGAATTCCAGTTTGTCGATCATCGACGCAAACTATCGAGCGCCGAAAGCCCGCGCCAGATAGGCTGTTGCGATCGGGCACAATCTTGACGCCGACCGACAATCCCGGCGCTTTTATCCAACCAGGTTGAGGATATTGCCGTCGGGGTCCTTGAACCACGCGACCTTCATGCCGTCGCCGACATGGATGTCGCCTTCAAGCGTCAGGCCCGGCATCTCATAGTGCTCGAAGCTGACGCCTTTCGATTTCAGCGACTTGACGATCGGCTCGATCTGGTCGCCGACCGTCCATGTCACCGCTGTCGCCTTGTTGGTGCCGGCGAACTGCGAATGATAGACGTTGATGAGCGTGTCGCCGCTTTTGTAGACGATCAGTTCGCCGCCCATGTCGTCCACTTGGCTGAGGCCTAGCGTTCCTTCATAGAAAGCCTTGGCCCTTTCCAGGTCCTTCACTGCGAGATTGGCTGCCGCATTGCTGTTTTGGAGCATGACGGTCTCCTTCACAGATTATCGTGATGGCAATTGAGATAGCGCGGATAGGACGTTTGACCATGGCCGAGGCCCGGACCTCGACCCCGGTTGGCAAATCCGACACCATCCGTCGCTTTCCGGGGCACGCCGGGCGAGCCATTGCGCCACGGCTTGGTTCTGCCGGGAAACTACACTATCTGGAACGCCAAAGCCCGAGGAAAGATCATGACCGTTACCAAGGAATCCGTCGTCGAGCGCCTGAAGACGGTGAACGGGCCGGACTTCACCGGCAACATCGTCGATCTCGGCATGGTCTCGGAGATCTTCATCGCCGATTCCAAGGTCTTCTTCTCGATTACCGTTCCCGCCGCCCGCGCCCAGGAGCTCGAGCCGCTGCGCGCCGCCGCCGAACGCGCGGTGACGGCCATCCCCGGCGTCGCCAGCGCCGTCGTCGCGCTGACGGCGGAGAAGAAGGGCGGCGGCATGGAAGCGCCGGTTCCGGCACGCCCGGCCGCCCCTCGGCCAGCCACTCCGCCGCATGCGCCGCAGCGACCCGCGCCGCACGCGCCCGCATCCCAGAGCCACGGCAAGCGCGGCGTGCCCGGCATCGACGCCATCATCGCGGTCGCCTCCGGCAAGGGTGGCGTCGGCAAATCGACCACCGCGGTGAACCTGGCGCTCGGCCTTGCCGCCAACGGGCTGAAGGTGGGCGTGCTCGATGCCGACATCTACGGCCCGTCGATGCCCAGGCTGCTCAATATCCACGGCCGGCCGCAGACCGTCGACGGCAAGGTGCTGAAGCCTATGCAGAATTACGGCCTCAAGGTGATGTCGATGGGCTTCCTCGTCGATGAGGAGACGCCGATGATCTGGCGCGGCCCGATGGTGATGTCGGCGCTGACGCAAATGCTGCGCGAGGTCGAGTGGGGCCCGCTCGACGTGCTGGTGGTCGACATGCCGCCCGGCACCGGCGACGCCCAGCTCACCATGGCTCAGCAGGTGCCGCTTGCCGGTGCCGTCATCGTCTCGACGCCGCAGGATCTGGCGCTGATCGACGCCCGCAAGGGCCTCAACATGTTCAAGAAGGTCGATGTGCCGCTGCTCGGCATCGTCGAGAACATGAGCTATTTCCTGGCCCCGGACACCGGCAAGCGCTACGACATTTTCGGCCATGGCGGGGCGCGCCGCGAGGCCGAGCGCCTCGGCGTTACCTTCCTCGGCGAGGTGCCGCTGGAAATGGGCATTCGCGAAAGCTCGGACGCCGGCACCCCGGTCGTCGCCTCCAAGCCGGACGGCGCAGAGGCGAAGATCTATCGCGATATCGCTAGCAAGGTCTGGGAACGGGTTCAGGAAGAGCGCGGCGCTGCCGAAGCCGCCGTGCCGAGCATCGTGTTCGAATAACCCCTTCCCTTGAGGGAGGTCAGGCGCCGACCTTCTCGCCGAACGTCGAGAAGAACTGCCCTGCCAATTTCTTCGATGTCGACTCGATCAGCCGGCTGCCGAGCTGCGCGATCTTGCCCCCGACCTCGGCCTTGGCTGCGTATCTGAGCACTGTCGAGTCCGCCCCGTCGGCGGTCAGCGTGACGTCGGCGCCGCCCTTGGCGAAGCCGGCAATGCCGCCCTTGCCTTCGCCCTGGATGGTATAGGAATGCGGCGGCTTGAGGTTCTTCAGCGTGACTTCGCCGTTGAAAGTCGCCTTGATCGGGCCGATCTTCAGCACCACGGTCGCCGCCATCTCGGTGTTCGAGGTCTTTTCCAGGCTCTGGCAGCCGGGAATCGCCTCCTTCAGGATTTCCGGGTCGTTGAGGGCTTCCCACACTTTCCCGATGGGTGCGGCGATCCGCTCCTCGCCTTCGATCACCAAAGCCATCAAGACCTCCCGGATTGCTGATGCTGGTTGGTCGTAGCGCGCGGCCCGAAACAAGTCTATCGCACCAAAGTCCGGGTCCCGGCAGCGCCTGCCTCTTGCCTGCATGGACGCATTGTCCTATCGATTTGTCATACAAATACGGAGACCACCATGGCAGGCGCCCCCACCAGGAAGAAGAAATTTCGCTCGCAGGAGTGGTTCGACAATCCCGACAATCCGGGCATGACGGCGCTCTATCTCGAGCGTTACCTCAATTACGGCCTGACGCGCGCCGAGCTGATGTCGGGCAAGCCGCTCATCGGCATCGCGCAGACCGGTTCCGATCTTTCGCCCTGCAATCGGCATCACCTCGAGCTTGCCAAGCGCGTGCGCGAAGGCATCGTCTCGATGGGCGGCATCCCGTTCGAATTCCCGTGCCATCCGATCCAGGAGACCGGCAAGCGCCCCACCGCCGCGCTCGACCGTAACCTCGCCTATCTCAGCCTCGTCGAGGTGCTTTACGGCTATCCGCTTGATGGCGTCGTGCTCACCATCGGCTGCGACAAGACCACGCCTGCGCTTCTCATGGCTGCAGCGACCGTCAACATTCCGGCAATCGCGCTGTCGGTCGGCCCGATGCTCAACGGCTGGCACAAAGGCAAGCGCACCGGCTCCGGCACCATCGTCTGGGAATCGCGCCAGCGCCTGTCGGCCGGCGAGATCGACTATGACGAGTTCATGGACATCGTCGCCTCCTCGGCGCCCTCGACCGGCTATTGCAACACCATGGGCACCGCCACCACCATGAATTCGCTGGCCGAGGCGCTCGGCATGCAGTTGCCTGGCTCGGCTGCCATCCCGGCGCCCTATCGCGAGCGCGGCCAGATCGCCTACGAGACCGGCAAGCGCATCGTCGACATGGTGCATGAGGACCTGAAGCCGTCCGACATCATGACGCGCGAGGCCTTCGAGAACGCCATTGTCGTCAACTCGGCCATCGGCGGCTCCACCAACGCGCCGATCCACCTCAACGCGATTGCCCGCCATCTCGGCGTGCCGCTCGACAATGACGACTGGCAGAAGATCGGCCTCGACATCCCGCTGCTGGTCAACCTGCAGCCGACGGGCGAGTATCTCGGCGAGGATTATCACCATGCCGGCGGCGTGCCGGCGGTCGTCGCCGAACTGATGAAGGGCGGCCTGCTGCCGCATCCCGGTGCGATAACCGCCAATGGCAAGAGCGTGGGCGACAATTGCAAGGAGGCCGTCAACGAGAACCACGATGTCATCCGCAGCGCCGACAAGCCGCTCAAGGCCAATGCCGGCTTCATCAATCTCAAGGGCAATCTGTTCGATTCCGCCATCATGAAGACCAGCGGCATCTCGCCGGAATTCCGCCAGCGCTACCTCTCCAACCCGAACGACCCGGAGGCTTTCGAGGGCAACGCCATGGTCTTCGACGGGCCGGAGGATTACCACGCCCGCATCGACGATCCGGCCCAGGGCATCGACGAGCACACCATCCTGTTCATGCGCGGCGCCGGTCCGGTCGGCTATCCGGGCGGCGCCGAGGTGGTCAACATGCAGCCGCCGGCCTACCTCATCAAGAAGGGCATCCACGCCCTTGCCTGCATCGGCGACGGCCGCCAGTCCGGCACGTCAGGCTCGCCGTCGATCCTCAACGCCTCACCGGAAGCCGCCATAGGCGGCGGCCTTGCGCTGCTCAAGACCGGCGATCGCGTCCGCATCGACCTGAAGAAGGGCACTGCCAATATCCTCGTCAGCGACGAGGAGATCGCCAAGCGGCGCACCGCGCTGCAGGCCGATGGCGGCTATCACTATCCCAAGCACCAGACGCCGTGGCAGGAGATCCAGCGCGGCATGGTCGACCAGTTCTCGGCCGGCATGGTGCTGAAGCCGGCGGTGAAATACCAGGATGTCGCCCATACCAGCGGCGTGCCGCGCGACAATCACTAATCGCGCAAGAAGCGAAATAAAGGACGGCTTGCCAACCAGCAGGCCGTCCTTTTCGCGCTCTTGTTTCGGCCGCGCTCAGCGCACAGATAAGGTCGATCTCGGCGGGCCGCGAAGGGCAGAGAAGACCATGGCGAAACGGCGTTCTTCCCTCGGCTTCCTCGGCATGTTCGGCCGCTCCGGCGATTTGCGCCAGCTCGACGACGCCTTGCGCGCGGCCGACTTGCATCCGGCCTTGGTGCCGGAAGGCGTCAAGCTCACCATCGTCAATCTGATGAACGACCGCTGGCCGGACGAGCCGCCGCCGGGCGCCTATCAATCCGTGGCGCAGCTCTGCGGCTATTGCGTTGCCGGGCCGCAGGTCTTCGAGCAGGCCAACGGCCGCGAGCCGACATTGGAGGTTGAGCGCCGCATCGAAGCGGCGCTGGAGGCCGGCGACAGTCTCGACGCGCAGATCGTGCTGATGACGCTGCACGCCAAGCTGATCAACGCCGAGGTGGTCGAGCGCTATGGGCTGAGCGCGGAATGATCCGACGAACAGGATGCGTTGAGATTTCGGTCAGGCCGGCCTCGCCGGAATATCAATGCGTCCTAGCCGCCCATCTTGTTGCGCGGCAACTTGATCATCTCGCCGAAGCGGGCGCGCAATTTGTCGTCGAGCAGGCGCGAGACGTGGCGCGGGAAACGCTCGGCAAGCACGCGCTTCTTCTCCGCGATCGCCCGCGACAAGATGTCGGGCCGGCCCTTTTCGTTCCATTCCTTGGGCGAGAAACGGTCGCCGACGGCGGGATAGAAATACTCGGTCTGCATCAGCTTCAGCGTCTGATCGTTGCCGAGATAGTGTCCGGGACCCTTCATGCAGACGTCAGCGATGGTGTCGATCGACAGCGCGTCGTCGGTCACTTCGATGCCGCGCACGCAGCGCAGGCAATGTCCGAGCATGTCGTTGTCGATGATCAGGCTTTCGAGGCAGAAGCCAAGCAGCGAGGCATGCATGCCGGCTGACTCATAGACGAGATTGAGGCCGGCAAGACCGGCCATCACGTCGGTGATGCCCTTTTCATAGCCAGACTGGATGTCGGGCAGTTTCGAATCCGTCATGCCGGCGGCCGAACCACCCGGCAGGTCGTAATACTGCGCCATCTGGGCGCAGGCCGCGGTCAGCACCGCTTGCTCGGCCGAGCCGCCGGACATGGCGCCGGTCCTGAGGTCGGAAACGAACGGCCAGGTGCCGAAGATCGCCGGATGTCCAGGCTTGATGGCATTGACATAGACCAGGCCCATCAGCACTTCCGCCACCGCCTGCACGACGGCGCCGGCAATCGCCGCCGGCGCGGTGGCGCCGGCCTGGCCGGCCGACAGAAGCAGGATCGGAATGCCGCCTTCGACGCAGGCCTCCAGCACGCCGCAGGCGTCCTCGGCGAACTTCATCGGCGGCACGACGAAGCAGTTCGAGTTCGACACGAACGGCCGCGCCCGGAAATTCTCCTCGCCGCCGGCGATCGCATAGAGCATTTCCAGCGCCGGCTTGACGTTCTCACGCACGGTGAACGAGGTGCCGACATGCTTCGACGTCCCCATCACGCAGGCATAGAGCGTGTTGAAATCCATATCGAGCGGGTCGGGAATGTCGCGCGGCACCATGGTGCGCTGGAAGAAATGGATGTTGTCCAGTCCGTCGACGAGACGCGCGGCGTCGTAGAGATCCTGCAGCAGCGATTCGCGGTATTCGCGCTTCTCGACGTCGACCAGATGCACCGCCGCACCCGCCGTGCCGTAATGCACGCGTTTGCCCTGGATCAGCATGTCGTGCTTCGGATCCTGGCCGTAGAGTGTGAAGTTGCGCGCGGCCTTCTTGATCGTGTCCAGCACTAGCGCGCGCGGCAGCCGGATGCGGCCGTCGTCGCCATAGGTGCCGCCGACCCGGGTCAGCGCTTCGATGCAGGACGGGATGGCGTTGGCGAAGCCGACCGTCTCCAGGAGCGTCAGCACCGCTTCGTGGATGCGTTCCCGGTCGTTCTGGCTCAATGGCCCGTAGCTGCCACCTTCAAGTCCCGCCCGCACCGGCCGGATGTCGTCGGCTAAAGGCGCCGCGCGCATCGCGCGGCGCGCCTCGCGCCCACCGGAACGCCGCGAACGCTGGTCCGACGACGCTTCCTGCTTCTCAAGAGCCATTGACATGGAAGCACTCCACCTTCTGTCTTTATCTGCGAGGCGGGCGCGGCGGTTGGTCCACCATCGGCCTGCATCGTCCCCTTCTGGCTCCGACTATGCCGCCGGCATTGGTACAGACTATGGGCCAAGCAATCCCGTCGAATATGCCAGAATTCTAAAGCGATAAGGGTATGCTCAAACAAAAAGAGCCGGCGCGGCGCCGGCTCTTTTTGTGGAAGTCTGGCGGTCAGGCGGCTGCGGGCCTGCGACCGGCGGCGGTGGCGAGTTCGCGGATGCCCGGCTCGATATGCTGCAGCGAGATCGAGGAGATGCCCAAGCGCATGAAACGAGAAGGCTTTTCGCTGCGGTCGAAGAACCGGTCGCCGGGTTCGATGATGACGCTGCGCGAAGCGGCGGCTTCGGCCAGGCCACGCGAATCGGTACCGCGCGGCCCTTCCAGCCAGAGCGATGTGCCGCCGGCCGAGTCGGTCGAACGCCATTCTGGCAGGAAAGCGGAAATCGCATGGACCAGACGCTTGCGCCGTTCATCGAAGGCGGTGGAAAGCCTGCGCACCAGCGCCTCGTGATGGCCGAGCGACAGGAACAGCGCAACGGCGCGCTGGTTGTTCGCCGGCGGGTGCCTGAGCATGAAGCGGCGCAGCGCGCGAAGCTCGGCGATCAGCCCGGCCGAGGCCACGATGTAGCCAAGCCTGAGACCCGGAGCCAGCGTCTTCGACATCGAGCCGACATAGATGACGCGGCCCGAGCGATCGAGGCTCTTCAGCGCCTGCTGCGGCGCCTCGTCGAGCAACTGGCTGTCATAGCCGTCCTCGATGATGATCTGGTTGTTGCGGTTGGCGCGCGCCAGAAGATCCTGCCGCCGCTCCGCCGACAATGGCACCATGGTCGGGCAGTGGTGGCTGGGCGTGACGAAGACGAAGCCGGAATCACTGGGGATCGACGAGGTCACGATGCCCGACTGGTCGACCGGGACCGGCTGGATATCGGCGCCGGCCAGCCGGAAGATCGAGCGGGCATCGGGGTAGCCGGGGTCTTCCATCGCCACTTTCGAGCCCTTGGTCATCAAGAGCGTGGCCAACATATAGAGCGCGTTCTGCGCGCCCAGCGTCACGATGATCTCGTCCGGATTGGCGAAGATGCCGCGCCGCGGCAGAAGCCTGGCCTGGATCTGCTCGATCAGCAGCGGATCGTCGCGGTCCACCATGTCGGATGCCCAGTTGCGGATCTCCAGCACTGCCAGCGCCATGCGGTTGCACTCGCGCCATTCGGCGGTCGGAAACAGCGCTGGATCGAACTGGCCGTAGACGAACGGATAGGAGGACTTGATCCAGTTGTCGTGCTTGGCCGGCGGCGGCATATCGCTTGCTGCGATCTGCCGGCGCGCCTTCCAGTCGATCTCGTTCTGCTGGTCCGGCGCCTTCTGGTGCGGTTTGGCGGGAGTGGCCAGCACGTCCGGATTGACGAAATGGCCGCGCCGTTCGCGCGCCACCAGGAAGCCCTGGTCGACCAGCTGCTGGAAGGCCAGCACCACCGTGCCGCGTGCAACCCCAAGTTTTTCCGCGAGAATTCGGCAGGACGGCAGCGGCATCGAGGCGGCGATCTGTCGGTCGAGAATGGCCGCGACGATCGCCTGGCGGATCTGCGCCTGAAGGGTTTGGCCGGATTCAGCCGAAATCCGGAACAGGCCGGACCATATGGCCGTGTCATTGCGCTGTGGCATGGGAAATCTTCCTCGGATGGCCAGCTGTTTTCACTTGGCTGGACCAGTGGAGTGTATGGGTGGCATAAGGGGTTGCGCCAATCAATTTTTCTGATCGCTGGGATTTATGCCAGTGATCTATCAAGCGCGACGCAGAGCGTCGTCGCCACGCGTTAAAGCCCGACGCGCAGCGTCGTTGCGGCACCCCAGGCGCGATGCATGGCGCACCGCACCCTCGCGGCGAAATTCCCGCCTCCTCACCGTCCAATATCACCTCTCATCAAAGCGTGACGAGGTGCGTCATCGCCACCGCTTGAATGAAATGGAAATCGGCTCGATAGAATGACGCGCCGACACGCGCCGGAAACATCCGGCCTGTTAAAATGGTCTAAAAACCCGCCAGGAGCCCGCTAGTGGACCAGTCATCCTTTGACAAGCAACTTGCAGCCTTGCGTGAGCAGCGCGCGGCAGCCAAGGGCACCATGCGCGAGGCCTTCGCCGCCGATCCCAAGCGCTTCGAGACATTCTCCGCCACCGATGGCGATCTTCTGCTCGATTGGTCGAAATGCGCGGTCGACGCGAATACCATGACGACGCTGGAGAAGCTCGCCGATGCCGCCGATCTCGCGGGACGCCGCGCCGCGATGTTCGAAGGCAAGAAGATCAACATCACCGAGAATCGCGCCGTGCTGCACACCGCGCTGCGCAACCTGACCGGCAAGAGCGTGATCGTCGACGGCCAGGACACCAAGGCCGACGTGATTGCCGTGCTCGATGCCATGGGCGCCTTCGCCGACGCCATCCGCTCCGGCAAGGCGGCCGGCGCCACCGGCAAGAAGATCACCGACATCGTCAACATCGGCATCGGCGGCTCGGACCTCGGCCCGGCGATGGTGACGCTGGCGCTAGCGCCCTACCATGACGGGCCGCGCGCGCATTACGTCTCCAATGTCGACGGCGCCCATATCCATGACACGCTGAAGGGCCTGTCTCCCGAAACGACTTTGTTCATCATCGCCTCCAAGACCTTCACCACGGTCGAGACGATGACGAATGCGCAAACGGCGCGCGATTGGGTGCAGAAGGCGCTTGGCAAGGAAGCGGTCGGCAAGCATTTCGCCGCCGTCTCGACCGCGCTCGACCTCGTGGCGAAATTCGGCATCGAGCAGGACCGCGTCTTCGGCTTCTGGGACTGGGTCGGCGGCCGTTACTCGGTCTGGAGCGCCATCGGCCTGCCGGTGATGATTTCCGTCGGCCCGCGCAACTTCCGCGCCTTCCTCGATGGCGCGCATGAGATGGACGAGCATTTCCGCACCGCGCCGATGCAAAAGAACCTGCCGGTGCTTTTGGGGCTCATCGGCTGGTGGCATCGCGTCGTCTGCAAATATCCGGCCCGTGCCGTCATCCCTTACGACCAGCGCCTGTCGCGCCTGCCGGCCTATCTGCAGCAGCTCGATATGGAATCGAACGGCAAGAGCGTCACGCTGGACGGCGCCGCGGTCGCCACGCCGACCGGTCCGCTTGTCTGGGGCGAGCCCGGCACCAACGGCCAGCATGCCTTCTTCCAGCTCCTGCATCAGGGCACCGACTTCATCCCGGTCGAGTTCCTCGCCGCCGCCGTCGGTCATGAGCCTGAACTGAAGCACCAGCACGATCTGCTGCTCGCCAACTGCCTGGCGCAGTCGGAGGCCTTCATGAAGGGGCGCACGCTGGAAGAGGCGCGCGCGCAGATGCTGTCCAAGGGCATGAAGCCGGCCGACGTCGATCGCATTGCGCCGCACCGCGTCTTCTCGGGCAATCGCCCCTCGCTGACCATTCTCTATAGAAAGCTCGATCCGCGCACGCTGGGCCGGGTGATCGCGCTTTACGAGCACCGCGTCTTCGTCGAGGGCACGCTCTTCAACATCAATTCCTTCGACCAATGGGGCGTCGAACTCGGCAAGGAACTAGCGACCGGCCTGCTGCCTGTCGTGGAGGGCAGGGAGACTGCCGCAAAACGCGACGCCTCGACCGCCGGACTGGTGGGACATATCCACCAATTGCGTGGCGCGGAGTAAACGGGATTGGCGGACATCAAGGGAATATTGTTCGACAAGGACGGCACGCTTGTCGACTTCAACACAACCTGGCTCGGCGTCGCCGACTTCATGGCGATGGATGCCGCCGAGGGCGACCGCTGGAAAGCGGATAGGTTGCTTGCCGCCGCCGGCTTCGACTTCGTCACGAAGCGCTTCAAGCCCGATTCGATCTTCGCTTCCGGTTCGAACATGGACGTCGTCGAGCTCTGGTTCCCGCGTCTGTCCGAGGAGGACCAGATGCACGCCGTTTCCCGCTTCAACGAGATCACTTCGGTGCAGGGGTCGGCCATGGCGGTCGCGCTGCCGGGCGTCATCGACTCGCTGCGGACATTGCACAAACGATCCTATCGGATGGGCGTTGCCACCAACGATTCGACCAGCGGCGCCGAAAGGACGCTCGCTACGCTCGGCATCGCGCAGCTCTTCGATGCCGCCTTCGGCTACGACGCTGTTGCCAATTCCAAGCCGGCGCCCGACACGGTCGTCGCTTTCTGTGACCTGACCGGGCTAAAGCCGGGCGAGATCGCCATGGTCGGCGACAACCGCCATGATCTGGAAATGGCGCGCGCCGGCGGGTGCGGTCTGGCGGTGGGGGTGCTCTCCGGCACCGGCACGCGCGACTCGCTGGCGCCGATGGCGGACGTCGTTTTGGATTCGGTCGCCGACCTGCCGGATTTCCTCGCCGCGCGGGTGAACGTGCCGGCGGACTAAAGCAATTTCAGGAAAAAGCGCGTAGCGGTTTTCCGTCCGGAATTGCGTAAAAACAGAGAGTTGGAGCGGTTTCGCGATTCGGTCTAATGCTGAATCGCTCTAACCGGTTTCCGCCACAAGCGCGAAGACGGCGCTGGACCTGGGCTCGCTGCCGCCGTTTCCACCGACATCCGGCACCTGATATTCGTCGAGCAGGCAAAGCCGTGGCCTGGGCAGCCAGGCGCGGCCGGGGTCGCCGACCAGCACGTCGATGCCGGCGGCGAGGCAGCGGTCGAGGAACGGCATCATCCGCTGCCCTACATCCCGCGCGTAGAAGACGTCGCCGGCGAGCACGAGATCGACCGCCGGCGGCGGACCGGCTGTGACGTCCTCAGCGCGTATCTGGATGGCGACACCATTGGCTTCCGCGTTGAGGCGGAGCGCCGCGACGCCATTGCGGTCGATCTCCGCCGCGATCACCGCGCGGGCTCCGGCTTTTGCCGCCGCGATGCCGACCAGCCCCGAGCCGGCGCCGAGGTCGAGCACGCGTTTGCCGGCCACGATCGACGGACGGTCGAGGATATAGCGTGCCAGCACGGTGCCGCCGGCCCAGGCATAGGCCCAGTAGGGCGGCTGTGGCTCCGGCCAGCTTTCGTCGCTGTCGTCGTCCGGTTCGAGCAGCCGCCGCAGTCCGCTGCCGGCATGCGCCAGGTAGAGCCTGATCTCCGGCAGCGACGGCACCGGCGCCAGCCGCATGTTCGCCCTGATGAATTCCGCCGGATCGCACCCCTTTGTCCGCTGTCGCCTTTGGCTGGCCGTGGGATCGCTCAAGCCTGGTCCCGTAACGCCCGCCGCAGGATCTTGCCGACCGGCGTCTTCGGCAGCTCGGTGCGGAATTCGATGAATTTCGGCCGCTTGTAGCCGGTCAGGTTCTCGCGGCAATAAGCCAACAGCGCCTCGACGGTGAGCGCCGGGTCCTTCTTCACCACGAACAATTTTGGCACTTCGCCGGAATGCTCGTCCGGCACGCCGATCGCCGCCACTTCAAGCACGCCGGGGTGATGCGCCACCACCTCTTCCAGTTCGTTGGGATAGACGTTGAAGCCGGAGACCAGGATCATGTCCTTCTTGCGGTCGACGATCTTGGTGTAGCCGCGCTCGTCCATGAAGCCCATGTCGCCGGATTTGAAGAAGCCGTCCTTGGTCATCACCTTGGCGGTCTCGTCGGGCCTGTTCCAGTAGCCGGCCATCACCTGTGGGCCGCGGATGCAGATCTCGCCCACTTCGCCGAGCGGCACGTTGTTGCCGTCGTCGTCGCGGATGGCGATTTCGGTCGAAGGCAGCGGCAGGCCGATCGTGCCGGTGAAGTCGCTGGAGCTGAACTTGTTGGCGGTCGCCACCGGCGAGGTTTCGGACAGACCGTAGCCTTCGCTCACCGGGCATCCCGTCAGCGCCTTCCAGCGCTCGGCGACGCCCTTCTGCACCGCCATGCCGCCGCCCAGCGTCAGGATCAGCGGCTTGAAGTCGAGCTTGCGGAACTCCTCATTGTTGAGCAGCGCGTTGAACAGCGTGTTGAGGCCCGGGAAGATATGCATCGGGTATTTCGCCAGTTCCTTGACGAAGCCCGGAATGTCGCGCGGGTTCGGGATCAGCACGTTCTGCGCGCCCTGCTGCATGCCCATCAGCGCGTTCACCGTCAGCGCGAAGATGTGATAGAGCGGCAGCGCGCAGATGAAGTTGAGATGCGCCGGCTTCGGCTTGATCGTGTAGGCGTCCTCCACCCACAGCGAATTCTGCGCGACGTTCGAAAGCACGTTGCGATGCAGCAGCACAGCGCCCTTCGAGACACCGGTGGTGCCGCCCGTATATTGCAGGAAGGCGATGTCGTCGCCGGAGACCGTGGGCGGCTTGAAAGCGATGGTCGCGCCGGTCTTGAGCACGGCGTTGAACTTGACGTGGCCGGGCAGCGACCATGCCGGAACCATCTTCTTCACCCGCCGCACGACGATGTTGACGATGGCGCCCTTGAGACCGCCCAGCATGTCGCCCATCGCCGCGACGATGACATGCTTGACCGACGTCCTGGCGATCACCGCCTGCAGCGTGCCGGCGAAGTTTTCGAGAATGACGATCGCCTGCGCGCCGGAATCCTTCAACTGGTGTTCCAGTTCGCGCGGCGTGTAGAGCGGATTGACGTTCACCACCGTGTAGCCGGCGCGCAGTATGGCCATCATCGCCACCGGATATTGCAGCACGTTGGGCATCATCAGCGCGACGCGCGCGCCCTTCTCCAGGCCTCTTGCCTGCAGATAGGCGCCGAACGCGGCCGACAGCCGCTCGAGCTCGGCATAGGTGATCGACTTGCCCATGCACACGAAGGCCGGCTGTCCGCCGAATTGCTTGCAGGCGCCGACCAGGAAGTCGCCGATGGACTTGTAGGGCAGGGCGCCGATCTCGGCCGGCATGTTCTTCGGATAGCTTTTCAGCCACGGTTTTTCCGGCAGGCCGGCGGTGAGCTCGGTGATCGCTTTCGGCAGGCCCTTCGAGGCAGGTTTCGCGACGGTCGGCTTCACGGCCGCCGCTTTTGCCGTTGCCGGCTTGTCCGCTTTCGCGGCTGCCGTCTTGGCTTTTGGCGTTGCGGGTTTGGCGGTGGCCTTGGCCTTTGCTTTCGCCGCGGCTGTCGTCTTGGCTGCTTTTGCCACCTGTCTCTCCCTGTCGCCTTCGATCTGGGCGCCCGCTTCCAGGGAAGCGTCCTCCACGCCGGTCATGGATTTTCCAGGAAATCCCGCCCATGGTCTATGTATTGCCTCTATCGGCAGCCGTGCAAGCCTTGCCCCAGCGGCAGGACCGGGAAAGATTTGCCGTCGAAATCTGATGCCCCGGCGACCTCCCGCATCGTGTCTGCGCGGCCGGCTGACCCCAGGCGGTCGGGCCCCGTAGGCTCATTTCCAAAGGCGGCCGATCAATAAAAAAATGCCGCCGTTAATAATGTCGTGAGGAGAAAAGACTACTCATTTTTGCTGCCTATAGAGCAAAAACTAGATTCTTTTCCTGCTTCCCATGGGGTACGCAAACGAGGTGTTCCAAAGGCGAAGAAACGGTGCTTATATGCGCCCTTCGCGAGCCTGATAGAGGGGCTTGAGAGAACATCAGGGAGTGCTCAATGAAAAAGACAATGACTTTTGCAGCCGCGTTGCTGGCTGCAAGCGTCCTCAGCGGCATGGCCAGTGCTAAGACGCTCGTTTATTGCTCGGAAGCGTCGCCGGCCAATTTCGATCCGGGTACGACGACCGGCGGTAACGACTTCGACGCGTCTTCGCGCACCGTTTATTCGCGACTGGTCGAATTCAAGCACGGTGGCACCGAGATCGAGCCTGGTCTGGCCGACAAATGGGAAATTTCCGACGATGGCCTGGTCTACACCTTCCATCTGCATCCGGGTGTGAAGTTCCAGACCACCGACTATTTCAAGCCGACGCGCGACCTCAACGCCGATGACGTCGTCTTCTCCTTCGATCGCCAGTTCAACAAGGAGAATCCGTGGAACGGCGACAAGTATCTGCCGAACCTCACCTGGGACTATTACACCGGCATGGACATGCCGAAATACGTCGCCAAGTGGGAGAAGGTCGATGACCTCACCGTCAAGCTGACGCTGACCGAGCCGAACGCGCCGATGCTGGCCAATCTCGGCATGGATTTCGCCTCGATCGTGTCGAAGGAATATGCCGACCAACTCCAGAAGGACGGCAAGATGGCCGACTTCTCGACCAAGCCGATCGGCACCGGTCCGTTCCAGTTCGTCGACTACCAGCTGGATTCGGTCATCCGCTATGCGGCCAATCCCGACTATTTCAAGGGCAAGGAAAAGATCGACGATCTCGTCTTCGCCATCACGCCTGACGCGACCGCCCGCATCCAGAAGGTGCTGGCTGGCGAATGCGACATCGCGCCCTATCCGAACCCGGCCGACATCGCCACCATCAAGGCCAACAAGGACGTGACCCTGATGGATCAGGCCGGCCTGAACATCGGCTATATGAGCTACAACACCACGATCCCGCCGCTCGACAAACCGGAAGTGCGTCATGCGCTCAACCAGGCGATCGACCGGGAAGCCCTGATCAAGTCGCTGTTCCAGGACGCCGGCGCCACCCCGGCCGAGAACCTCATCCCGCCAACCATGTGGTCGTGGGACAAGGACGTGAAGACCGACACCTACAATCCGGATGAGGCCAAGAAGGTGCTTGAGGCTGCCGGACTGAAGGAAATCCAGCTCTGGGCTGCCGACCGCGTTCGTCCCTACAACCCGAACTTCCAGCGCGCGGCCGAGCTGATCCAGGCGGACTGGGCCAAGGTCGGCGTCAAGGCGGACATCGTCAACTATGAGTGGACGAAGTATCGCGAGGAAGGCAAGAAGAAGGACCGTCCGGGCGCCTTCCAGATCGGCTGGACCGGCGACAATGGCGATCCGGACAACTTCTTCGCCACTCTCTTCGCCTGCTCCGCCATCGGCGTGTCGAACTACTCCAGTTGGTGCGACAAGGACTTCGAGGACCTGATCCAGAAGGCCAAGAGGACCAGCGACCAGGCCGAGCGCACCAAGCTCTATGAGCAGGCGCAGGTGATCTTCGCCAAGGAAGCCCCGGCTTTCCTGCTGGCCCACAGCCAGGTCTATTCGGTCGTTCGCAACAACGTCACCGGCTACAAGATGGACCCGCTCGGCATTCACCGCTTCGACGGCGTTGACAAAGCCGAATAAGATTGCGAACGGGGCGGCGTAAACTTCAGCGCCGCCCCATTCCATTCAAGATGCTCCGATATCTTCTCAACAAAATCGCCCTCCTGATTCCGACCCTTGTCGGCATCACCATCTGCGCCTTCGCGTTTGTGCGGCTGCTGCCCGGCGACCCGATCCTCGCCATGGCCGGCGAGCACGGCGTCGCGCCCGCCCGCTATGAAGAGCTCAAGCAGCAGTTCGGCTACAATCTGCCGATCTGGGAGCAGTACGCGCGCTATGTCGGTGAGGTCGCCACCGGCGATTTCGGCGTCTCCATTTCGTCCAAGCGTCCGGTGCTCGAGGAGTTCAAGACACTCTTCCCGGCAACGCTGGAGCTGTCCTTCTTCGCCATGATCTTCGCCATGATCATCGGCATCCCGGCCGGCATCTTTGCCGCCGTCAAACGCGGCTCCTGGTTCGACCAGTCGCTGATGGGCACGGCGCTTGTCGGCTATTCCATGCCGATCTTCTGGTGGGGCCTTTTGCTCATCATCTTCTTTTCCGGCTATCTCGGCTGGACGCCGGTCTCGGGCCGCATCGGCCTGCAGTTCTTCTTCAAGCCGATCACCGGCTTCATGACGATCGACACCTTGCTCTACGGCAAGTGGGACGCCTTCCGCTCGGCGCTTAGCCATCTCGTCCTGCCGGCGATCGTGCTCGGCACCATTCCGCTGGCGGTGATCGCGCGCCAGACGCGCTCGGCCATGCTGGAGGTGCTGGGCGAGGATTACGTCCGCACCGCGCGCGCCAAAGGCCTTTCCGCGGGCCGCGTCATCGGCGTGCATGCGCTGCGCAACGCGCTCATCCCGGTCGTCACCACCATCGGCCTGCAGGTCGGCACGCTGCTCGCCGGCGCCATCCTCACCGAAACCATCTTTGCCTGGCCGGGCATCGGCAAGTGGATGGTCGATTCCATCTTCAAGCGCGACTATGTCGTCGTGCAGTCGGGTCTGCTGTTGATCGCGCTCATCGTCATGGCGGTGAACCTCATCGTCGATGTGCTTTACGCCGTCATCAACCCACGCATCAGGGCGGCATAAATGAGCCAGACCGAAATCGCCCCGATGGCCGCCGGCAATCCGGATCGTCTCACCGGCCTCAAGACCTTCTGGCACTATTTCTCGGTGAACCGCGGCGCCGTCATCGGCCTGTTCGTCTTTGTCCTGTTGGTGCTGGCTGCCCTCTTCGCGCCGCTGCTCGCGCCCTATGCGCCCGACGTGCAGGACAAGACCGCGTTCCTGCGGCCTCCGGCCTGGCAGGATGGCGGCTCGACGCAATATCTGCTCGGCACCGACCCGGTCGGCCGCGACATCCTCTCGCGCCTGCTTTACGGCGCCCGCTTCTCGCTGCTGATCGGCGCGGTGGTGGTCACGCTGGCGCTCACCGGCGGCATCACGCTCGGCCTGCTTGCTGGCTATTTCCGCGGCTGGGTCGACGTCGCGATCATGCGCGTCATGGACCTGATCCTGGCCTTCCCGTCGCTGCTGCTCGCGCTGGTGTTGGTCACCATCCTCGGCCCCGGCCTGTTCAACGCCATGCTGGCGATCGCGCTCGTCCTGCAGCCGCATTTCGCCCGCCTGGTGCGCGCCGCCGTGATGGCCGAGAAGAGCCGCGAATATGTCGTGGCGGCGAAGGTCGCCGGCGCTGGCCATATCAGGCTGATGCTTGCCACCATCCTGCCCAACTGCCTGGCGCCGCTGATCGTCCAGGGCACGCTGTCCTTCTCCAACGCCATCCTGGAAGCCGCAGCGCTCGGCTTCCTCGGCCTCGGCGCGCAGCCGCCGACGCCGGAGTGGGGAACCATGCTTGCCTCGGCGCGCGAGTTCATCCTGCGCGCTTGGTGGGTGGTCACCTTCCCAGGTCTCGCCATCCTCATCACCGTGCTTGCCATCAACCTGGTCGGCGACGGCCTGCGCGATGCCCTCGATCCCAAGCTCAGGAGGTCGTGATGGCGCTGCTCGACATCCAGAACCTCGTCGTCGAATTCCTGACCGCATCGGGCCCGTTCCGCGCCGTCGATGGCGTCTCGCTCCATGTCGACGAGCGCGAGGTGCTCGCCATCGTCGGCGAGTCCGGCTCCGGCAAGTCGGTGTCGATGCTGGCCGTCATGGGCCTGTTGCCTTGGACCGCCACCGTCACCGCCGACCGTATGACCTTCAACGGCCGCGATATGTTGAAAATGAGCCCTGCCGATCGCCGCAAGATCATCGGCAAGGATATTGCCATGATCTTCCAGGAGCCGATCGCCAGCCTCAATCCCTGCTTCACCGTCGGCTTCCAGATCGAGGAAGTGCTGCGCTTCCACATGGGCATGGACAAGGCCCAGCGCCGGGCGCGCGCCATCGAGCTTTTCAAGCAGGTCGGCATTCCTGAACCGGAGGAGCGGCTCAATTCCTTCCCGCACCAGATGTCGGGCGGCCAGTGCCAGCGCGTCATGATCGCCATGGCGATCGCCTGCAACCCGAAGCTCCTGATCGCCGACGAGCCGACCACCGCGCTCGACGTCACCATCCAGAAGCAGATCCTCGACCTGCTGGTCTCGCTGCAGGCCAAATACGGCATGGGCCTGATCATGATCACCCACAATATGGGCGTCGTGGCCGAGACCGCCGACCGCGTCATCGTCCAGTACAAGGGCCGCAAGATGGAAGAGGCCGACGTGCTGTCGCTCTTTGAATCGCCTAAGAGCAACTACACGCGCGCGCTGCTCTCGGCGCTGCCGGAGAACGCCGTCGGCGACCGGCTGCCGACCGTCTCCGACATGCTGTTCGAGCCGGCGCCCCAAGGAGCTGGTACATGACCAAGGTCGTCGAAGGCAAGGACATCAAGCGCGACTACCATGTCGGCGGCGGCCTGTTCCGCGGCGCGCGCACCCTCCATGCGGTCAAGGGCGTGTCCTTTAGCGTCGAAAAGGGCAAGACGCTTGCCATCGTCGGCGAGAGCGGCTGCGGCAAGTCCACGCTTGCCCGCATCATCACGCTGATCGATCCGGCCACCTCCGGAGAACTCTTCATCGACGGCAACAAGGTCGACATCGCCAGGGATGGCTTGTCGAAGGAAATGCGCCGCAAGGTGCAGATCGTTTTCCAGAATCCTTATGGTTCGCTCAACCCGCGCCAGAAGATCGGCGACGTGCTCGGCGAGCCGCTCTTGATCAACACCGACAAGTCGGCCGAGGAACGGCGCGACCTGGCGATGAAGATGCTGAAGAAGGTCGGCCTCGGACCGGAGCATTACAACCGCTACCCGCACATGTTTTCCGGTGGCCAGCGCCAGCGCATCGCCATTGCCCGCGCGCTGATGCTGAATCCGAGCCTGCTGGTGCTGGACGAGCCGGTCTCGGCGCTCGACCTCTCCGTGCAGGCGCAGGTGCTCAACCTGCTTGCGGACCTGCAGGACGAGTTCAAGCTGACCTACGTCTTCATCAGCCACGATTTATCGGTGGTGCGCTACATCGCCGACGACGTGATGGTGATGTATTTCGGCGAAGCCGTCGAATACGGTCCGCGCGACGAGGTCTTCTCCGACCCCAAGCACGCCTACACCAGGACGCTGTTCGCGGCCACGCCGCGCGCGGACGTGGCGAGCATCAAGGCGAGGCTGGCGAAGAAGAAGGCGGCTTAGAATTAAAACTCAACTGCTCTGAACGACCGAGTTTTACTCGACGACGACTTACATCTGCCAAGGCGCGGGCGACTGCTTTGCGCCTTATGCCGGACGCTCAGGCAACCGAAACAAATTCTCGAAAGCTGCCATGCCGCTCCCGGCCCCGATCTAGACATTGAGGGTCCGGCCGGTAAGAGCGCCCGCTGTACTTGGTCGTCAAAGCCGCGTTCGCCGATCTCCTGAAGCACATGCTGAATGCTCTCCGGATTGAGCGGGCTCCGATTGCCGCGACGCTCATAACCCGTCTTTCCGTGCCCGCCCTATACCCTCGAATGGCCGGGGCTCTCGTACCGGCGGCAAGCCGGCGCACTATCCGGCGGACAAGGACGCCAGGGGCGGTCACAGCCCCAGTGCCGCAGCGACCCGTTCTTGGAAATACTGCACTCCCCGCTCATGCCGCCCCGAAAGCGGGCCGGAGCTATAGGCCCCCGCGGCATAGTTGCGATGCGTATCGGCGCAGATGGAGTAGTCCTCGCGTACCACGGCCAGGGTGCCTTGCACAGATTTCGCCCTGCTCTCGGATGCTTCTGCAGAGGTGTCGGCAAAGAAGAAATGGTAGTGCTGGTCTGTGTGATGCGGTGAGGTCGGGTTGATCCGGCTAACGTTCATGCCGCCATCGAAAAGCGACAGCGTCCAGTTCGGCCACATCCAAAGCCATTTGCCGCGATAGAACAGACCGTCTTTCGGCGGTGCGGTCATCCGGACATAACCGGGATGGGCGGTGGTCTGGAAAGCTTCGAAGTCGATGGCAGCGAAGAACGAGGGATGTGTGCCAGGAATGTGGTAGCCTTCGACGAAATTGTCGGTGTAGATCTTCCAGTTCGCCGCAAAGCTGACGGTGGCCTGATCGGTGGCGGCATAGGTCTCCAACGGCTCGTCCGCCAGTTCGGCGGGCAGAGAGCCAAGTTGCTCCAGAAGACTTTCCTTCGGGTCGAGTGCCGCGAAGAGCAGCCCGCGCCACTCGGACAATTGCACCGTCTCCAGCGGCCAGTCCTCGGCGATGATCGCGGGATCCTTGCCATACCACGGGGCCTGCACCAGCCGTCCGGTGTCGGCGAAGGACCATTTGTGATAGGGACAAACGATCAGCCCACATTTGCCCGCGCCATCTGCCAGAAGTTTCGCCCCCCCGGTGGCGGCAGACGTTCTTAAATCCGCGCAAGGTCCCGTCTCGGCCCCGGATGGCGAAGATCGGCGTGCCGGCGATGTCGATGGCAAGGTATTGACCGGACGCCGCGACCGAGGCGACAGGCCCCATGAACTGCCAGGTGTGCGCGAAAATGTTGCCTCGTTCCTGCTGCCAGATATCATCGCGGACATAAAGGGAAGGGTCCAGGTTCAGGTATTGCACGGGCGGCGTGTCGACTGGCACGTGGTCGGGCCGCAAGTTGTCTGGCGTCATAGGCTAACCTCGAGTTGCTGCCATCCTGTCGTAAGCGGGGCGACATCGCAAGGGAATGGGATCTGCTGCGCACTTCCCCAGCGGTTTGTTTAATTCGCCGACCTAATTGTCGACCGCGATCATCACGTCGGATGCCTAAACCGCAGCACAGGTTGCAGGCCGACTTCGAGCCCAGTTCGTCTTACCCCTAGTAAACGGCGGGTATCAGAATGATGCGCTTGCGAACTACGGGATGGCGTCGACGGCTGGCCAGGCAGACTTTTCCAGGTCAGACAGATCCGAAGCGGCAGCTTCCGTGTAGCGAGGACCAGAATCGGACTGTCTAGTTCCGGCCCCATTCCCGCCGCTCCGAAACGCATATCTGAAGGACCGTTCTGGCCCGTTCAACCCTCACGATAGCTTGGCGACGATCGCCCGCAGCGCCTCACCGAATTTGTGGATTTCCTCGACGGTGTTGTAATGCACCAGCGAGGCGCGGATGGCGCCGCTGTCCATCGACAAATTGAGCCGCTTCATCAGGCGCGGCGCGTACATGTGGCCATCGCGGATACCGATCTGCATCTCGGCCATTTCCTCGACGATCCGCTGCGGCGACAGCGTGCCGATGTTGAAGCAGAAGGTCGGCACGCGCTCATAGATGCGCGCCTCGTCGCCGACGCCGTAGATGGTGGCATTGCAATCCTTCAGCACTTTCAGCATCTCGCGTGCCAGCATCAGCTCATAGTCGCGAATGGCGCCCATGCCGGCGACGATATTTTCGCGCCGCGAGCGATTGTTGGACGGCGCGAGATTGCGGCCGATCAGCTCCAGATACTGGACGGCCGCATCCATGCCCGACACATTCTCGTAGATGAAGGTGCCGGCCTCGACCTTGTAGGGCGGCTCGTCGGGGATGAAATCCTCGCGGAACGTCGGCAGCCGCTTCAGCGTTTCGAAGCGGCCCCACAGGAAGCCCATATGCGGCGAGAAATTCTTGTAGCCGGAGCAGACCAGATAGTCGCAGTCCCAGGCCTGCACGTCCATCAGTCCGTGCGGCCCGTAATGCACGCAATCCAGAAACACTTCGGCGCCTGCCGCGTGCGCGATCCTGGCCACCGAGGCGACATCGACGATCGAGCCGATCGAGTGCGCCGTCACCGTGCAGGCGACGAGGCGCGTGCGCTCCGACACCAGCGGCTTGAGGTCGTCGACATGCAGATTGCCGTCCTCGCGCATGCGCCACCATTTGAACTTGGCGCCGGCGGATTCCAGCGCCAGCCATGTGGCGATGTTGGCGTCATGGTCCATGTCGGTGATGACGATCTCGTCGCGTCCCCCAACCGCGTCATTGGAAAGCATCTGGCCGATGCCGAGGCTGACAAGGCGGATGAACGATGTGGCGTTCATGCCGAAGCAGATTTCGGACGGGCTGTAGGCATTGATCAGCAGCGCCACGCTTGTCCGCGCCTCGGCGACCGACTGGTCGACGGTGACGCTGCGGCCATAGCGGCCGCCGCGCTGCACATTGTGCGACACCAGATGGTTGGTCACCGCGTCGAGCACGCTTTGCGGGATCTGCGCGCCGGCGGCATTGTCCATGAAGATGAAGTCGCCGGCACGCTGCAAGGCGGGAAACATGGCGCGGATCTTTTCGACCGGAAACGCGGCGACGTTTGTGTTGTCGGTCTGATGCTTGTTCACGGGGTGTGCTCCTGCGGGGGACTTGGGATCTGTTGGTGAGTTCAGCGCGTCTTCTCCGTCTGGAAACGGCGCTCGAGCAGGCTGACCAGGCGAACCATCGGCCAGAGGAAGATCAGATAGACGAGCGCCGCGCCGATCAGCGGCGAGGGGTTGGCGTAGAGCGACTGCGCATTGGTCGCTTCCTTCAAGAGTTCCGGCAACGCCACGGTCGAGGCAAGCGAGGTGTCCTTGAACATCGAGACGCAATTGCTGGTCATCGGCGGGATGACCACGCGGATCGCTTGCGGCAGCACCACCTTGCGCAGAGTGAGCAGGAATGGCAGGCCGAGCGCCTGCGCCGCCTCGAACTGGCCCTTAGGAATGCTCTCGATGCCGGAGCGGAACACTTCGGCCGAATAGGCCGACATGATGATGGCGAATGCCGTCACGGCGGACGCCCAGGACGACAGGCGGATGCCGAGGAAAGGCAGCGCGTAATAGATCAGGATCAGCACGACCAGCACCGGCAAGGCGCGGAAGATGTCGGTGTAGCCGATGGCGAGCCAGCGCAGCGGTTTCGGCGCGTAGAGCCGCACCAGGCTGATCGCCAGCCCCACGACGATGCCGATGACGATGCTCATCACCCCGAGCAGCAGCGTGTTGAGGAAACCGCGCAGCAGCGCCGGCAAGCTGGACGCAATGACCTCGGGATTGAAGAAGGTGTCGATCAGCGACATGGGAGCGTTCCCGAACCGTTTGCGTCAGAGCAATTCCACGAAATGCGAAGCGGCTTTCCGTTCGGAATTCGCGTCAAATCAAGGATAGACGCCAGAGCGAGGCCCGAAACGTCAACTGAAGGTCTGCCTGTGGTTCCGGGAAATTCAAGGAAAAAGAGCCGTGCGGGCCCTGAAAGCCGGCACGGCTCGCTTTTGTCTCGATCAGGCCTTGGGCAGCGGCATTTCCTTGACGGTCGAGGAGTCGGCCGGCGCGTCGCTGCCGAACCACTTCTTGTGGATCGCGGCCAGCGTGCCGTCCTTCTTCATCGCGGTGAGAGCGTCGTTGAGCTTACCGAGCAGCGGATGGTCCTTGCTCATCATCAGGCCGTACTGTTCGCCGGTCTTGATACGTTCCTTCACGACGAGGTCCTTCATCTTCTGGAACGAGTACTGCATGCCGGGGATGTCGCTGACGGCGGCGTCGACGCGGCCGGCGCTGAGGTCGAGCAGCAGGTTCTGCTGCGTGTCGTAGCCCTTCACGTCGCTGAACCCGTCGGCCTCCTGATGCGCCTTGACCCAGGTTTCGCCGGTCGAGCCGGACAGCACGCCGACGACCTTGCCCTTGAGATCGGCCTCGGCGTTGATCGCGCTGTCGGTCTTGGTGGCGATGCCCATGTCGGAATCATAATAGGGCTGGGTGAACGACAGCGTTTTCAGCCGCTCCGGTGTGATGGTGATCGAGGAGATGGCCACATCGATGCGGTTGGAACTGACAGCCGCAAACAGCGCCTGGAAGCCGAGGTCGGCGATGTCGGTGGTCATGCCGGCGCGCTTTGCCGCCTCGTTGACGATGTCGACCTCAAAACCCTCGAAAGTGCCGCTCTCGTTCTTGTATTCGAAGGGCGGATTGGTCGGATAGGCGCCTACATTGAGCACATCGGCGGCATAAGCGGTGGCGGGGCCGGCGGCGATGCCGATGGCGGCGGCCAGAACAAGCAGGTTGCGACGCGTAAAGCTCATTTGGTTACCCTCTGGGTCTTCCCTCTGGTTGTTGATCGGGCGGGCTGACCCCGCACGGTTCTTGCCGTCCCGCCTCCCAGCGGGGCGTCAATTCATGGCGGCGACCATGCGGGTGAGCGCGGTCGCTATCTGGTCGCGGTCGCGGCAGACGCACATTCTGAGGAATGCCGTTGCCGAGCTTCCGAAGAGATGGCCGGGCGCCAGCCCGACGCGGGCCGTCTCCAGGATCCTGGCGCAGGCTTGCCGGGCGTCGCTTTCACCCTCAAGCGCAAAGAAGGCATACATGCCGCCGCGCGGTTTGGTCGGCAGGATGATGCCTGGGATTTGCGCCAGCCTGTCATAGGCAAGGTCGAGGCCAGTCCTGATCCGCTGTCTGATTTCCTCGACCAGCGGCTCGCCCTGCCGGATCGCCGCCACGGCGCCGGCCTGGATCGGGGCCGCGGTGCCGCTGTTGATATATTGGGTCATCGCGCCGAGCTGGTCGGCAACGCCTGAAGGATGGGTCAGCCAGCCGATGCGCCAGCCGGTCATCGCCCAGGCTTTCGAGAAGCTGTTGACCGACAGCACCCGGTCCCCGTCCTCGGCGATCTGCAGGATCGAGGGCGCGACGTCGCCGTCGAAATAGAGCCGGCCATAGACCTCGTCGGAGATGATCCAGATACCGGTGCGCCGGCTGAAGTCGAGCAGCGCCTGCATCTCTTCGCGCGACGCCGTCCAGCCGGTCGGGTTGGACGGCGTCGACAGGAAGATGGCGCGGGTGCGCGCGTCGCAAGTGGCGAACAGCCGGTCGAGGTCGAGCCGCCAGTCATCCTTGAAGTCGAGCGAGAACGGCCGCGGCTCGCCGCCGATCAGGTGGATGGCGTTGTGGATGTTCGGCCATTGCGGCGCGACATAGACGACGTTGGTACCTGTATCGACCAGCAGCTCGAGCGCAAGGTACAGCGCCTGCATGCCGCCCGGCGTTACCGTGGTCCGCGCGATCGGGATCGAGCGGCCATGGATGCGCGTCTGGTACTCCGACAGCGCCTCGTTCAGCGGGCCGTGCCCGCGCATGTTGGGAACGTAGAAGGTCAGGCCCTCGTTGAAAGCGGCCTTCGCCGCGTCGCGGATGAAGGCGGGCGTCACCATGTCGCCCTCGCCGTACCAGAGTGCGATGACATCGCCGAGCTCTCGCGCGCGAACCGCCAGGTTTGCGATGTTTTCCGTGTGAAGGTCGCGAATTTGCGCCCGCACGCCATCGAAAGCATAGCGCGCGCTGGACGACGACTGGGGCAACACAAACGACAAGGACTGAAACCCCTTCCACCAACGATGGACCGACCGGAAAAGCCCCTCCGCCACGGCAGTCGCATCAGCTTCGGATGCTATCCAAAGCACGGCGCATTTCAAGGCAAAAGTTTTAAGCTTAAAAAGTTGGCCTGTCGCTTCGCCGATACGCCCTTTGACCGCGATCGTCATCAGGCGTGTTGAGGTAGGCCTGCATCACCTGAATAGCCTTAGCCCAGTTCGGCGCGCGCGGCGGTCCAGTTGGCCGCGGCGCCGGCGCCAAGAAACATCGTGTCGCTGGCCAGCACGAAGAAACTCGCGCCGATGGCTGTCCATCGGCCGACATTCTGCGGGCTGGCGCAGAATATGCCGGCGGTCCTGCCATGCGCCACCGCCGCGCCGATGATTGTCCTGATCGCCTGGGAGAGCTTGTCCGCGCCCGCCGGTCCGACGGCATCGATCGACACCGAGAGGTCGCCTGGGCCGACGAAGACAACATCGATGCCGTCGACGGCTGCGATCGCCTCGATATTGGCCAGCCCCTCGGCGGTCTCGACCTGAATGGCAACGACAATCCGCTCATTGGCGGCGGCAAGATATTCGGGAATGCGATAGCCATAGCCGGCGGCCCGGCCAGGGCCGACACCGCGCTCGCCGAGCGGCGGATAACGCGAGGCCTTGACCGCCATCGCCGCCTGGGCCGCTGTCGAGACGCGTGGGATCAGCACGCCTTGCGCGCCGCTGTCCAGCGCCGCCTGGATCGCTTCCGGCGCATGGCCGGGAACGCGCACCATGGCCGGCACGCGGTGCACGTCGGCCGCGCGCAGCATGGTCTCGATCGTCTCGCGCGAAATCTGCGCGTGCTCCCAGTCGATGCAGAGGAAATCGAGGCCGGACGACGCCATCACTTCCACCGCGACCGGATGGGGGATGGCGGCGAAGGACCCGATGACGTTCGCCTTGCCGATGCATTTCTGGCGGAATTCGCTCATGCCTATCCCCTTTTGGTGCTGCCCAATGCATATCCGCAAACGACGGTGAGGCGAAGCTGTTTCAGGCTTGAAATATTTTTGCCCGGCCCTAGCGTGTGGGTCTTCCGCCACAAGGTCCGGACATGATCAAAGCGCATCCCCTGCACGGCCCGAACAGACTGAAGCTCGGCGTCTTTTCCACCAACGCCGATGGCGGGCTGGCCATCACCGATGTGCCGGAACGCTGGACGGCAAGCTGGCAGGATAATCTGACGGCGGCGCAGATCGCCGATCGCGCGGGCCTCGAATTCATGCTGCCGATCGCCCGCTGGCGCGGCTTCGGCGGCCGCAACAAGGTGCGCGAATTCTCCTTCGAGACCTTCACCTGGGCGGCGGCGCTTGCCGCCGTGACCGAACAGATCGGCTTGTTCATGACTGTGCATGTGCCGCTGGTGCATCCGCTCTATGCCGCCAAGGCGCTGGCGACGGTCGACCATATCAGCCAGGGCAGGGCGGGGCTCAACATCGTCTGCGGCTGGAACCCGAAGGAATTCGGCATGTTCGGCACGCCGCTGGTCGAGAAGGGTTATGACCAAGCAGCCGAGTGGATCGAGATACTCGAACGGCTTTATGCTTCAAGCGAGCCGCTCGACCATGAGGGTACTTACTATCGGCTGAAGGAGGCGGTGAGCCGGCCGGCCAGCCTGCAGGCGCCGCGCCCGGTGACGATGAACGCCGCTTTCGGCGGACCGGGCCGGGATTTCGCCGCCGCCAGATGCGACTATCTTTTCACGACCTTCTCGGAGATGAGCGATGCCGGCAAGCATGTCGCCGATATCGGCGAGCGCGCCGCCAAGGTAGGTCGTGATGTCGGCGTCTACACCGTGGCGCATGTGGTCTGCCGCCCGACCATGGAGGAGGCGCAAGCCTATTACACGCGCTACGCCGTCACGATGGCCGATCACGAAGCGGTTGATGCCCATATGGCCGGCAAAAAGGAATTCTCGCAGTCGCATGATCCGCATGCCTATGACCGCTACCGCCAGCGTTTCGCCGGCGGCGCCGGCACCTATCCGCTGATCGGCACCCCGGAAACGATCGCCGCCGACATGGCGGCGATCGCCGCGCATGGCTACCAGGGCATCGCGCTGTCCTTCGTCAACTACACCCAGGAACTGCCCTATTTCTGCGACCACGTGCTGCCGCTGCTCAGGCAGGCGGGCCTTCGCCAGTAGCTACTCGGGTATCACCGCGGTCGCTTGAATCTCGATCTTGGCCCGGTCCTCGACCAGTGCCACGACCTGCATGGCGGCCATCGCCGGGAAATGCCGGCCGATCACGTCGCGGTAGGCTTCGCCGATGCCTTTGAGGTTGCCGACATACTCGGCCTTGTCGGTGAAGTACCAGGTCATCGAGGTGATGTGCCGCGGCTCGCCGCCGGCTTCGGCCAACACGGCGACGACATTGGCGAGCGTCTGGCGCACCTGGCCGACGAAGTCGTCGGTCTCGAATTTGCATTCGGCGTTCCAGCCAACCTGGCCGCCGACGAACACCATTCGTCCCTGTGCGGCAACGCCATTGGCGTAGCCGATCGGCTTGGCCCAGCCTTCGGGCTGCAGGATCGTATGCATGTCTGGCCTCCCCCTATTTCAAATTTGGTTCGCAAGGCATCGCGTCACGCCCCGCCTATCACCTGTCTGGCGATCACCACCTTCTGCACGTCCGAAGCGCCCTCATAGATGCGCAGCGCCCGGATCTCGCGATAGAGGCTCTCGACGATGTGGCCCTTGCGCACGCCGTCGCCGCCATGCAGCTGCACCGCCTTGTCGATCACGTCTTGCGCCTTGTCGGTGGCGAACAGCTTGGCCATCGCCGCTTCGCGCGTCACCCGCGCGGCGCCCATGTCCTTGGTCCAGGCGGCGCGGTAAACGAGGAGCGCAGCGGCATCCACATCCAGCGCCATGTCGGCGAGGTGACCCTGCACCATCTGCAGCTCCGCCATCGGCGCGCCGAACAGCTTGCGTTCGCTCGCCCGCTTGACGCTCTCGTCCAGCGCGCGTCGTGCGAAGCCGAGTGCCGCCGCGCCCACCGTCGAGCGGAACACGTCGAGCACCGACATGGCGATGCGAAAACCATCGCCGGGCTTGCCGATCAGGGCGGAAGCCGGGACGCGGGCATTATCAAAGGCGAGCCGCGCCAGCGGGTGTGGCGCGATGACCTCGAGCCGCTCGGCGACGCTGAGCCCCTTCGCGTCGCTAGGCACGACGAAAGCGGAAATCCCTTTCGCGCCGGGCGCCTCGCCGGTGCGGGCGAACACGACATAGAGGTCTGCGATGCCGCCATTGGAGATCCAGGTCTTTTCGCCGGAAAGCAGATAGTCGCCGCCGTCACGGATAGCGGTCATCTCCATGTTGGCGACGTCCGATCCCGAGCGCGGCTCCGACAGCGCGAAAGCCGAGATCGCCCGACCGGCCCGCGTCTTTTCCAGCCAGCGCTGCTGCTCCGACGTCCCGAACAGCGAGATCGCGCCAGTGCCCAGCCCCTGCATGGCGAAGGCGAAATCGGCGAGCCCATCGTGGCGCGCCAGCGTCTCGCGTGTGATGCAGAGCGTGCGCACGTCGAGCGGTCCGGGGTTGGTGGGGTCCAGCGCCGTCGGCTTCAGCCAACCGTCGCGGCCGAGTTTAGCGACGAGTTCGCGGCAGGCGGCGTCGACATCGTGATGGTCGACGGGGAGGTTTTTGCCGCACCAGGCGTCGAGCTGTTCGGCGAGTTGGCGGTGGCGGTCTTCGAAGAAGGGCCAGGAGAGGAAGGAGCGGTCAGGCATGCTTGCCTCCGCAGTTCTGCGAGGTTTGCACTCTACGGCGCCCCCCTCTGTCCTGCCGGACATCTCCCCCACAAGGGGGGAGATTAGCAACTCGGGCGCCCCGCTCGATCCTGCAATCTTGGCGATTGGCGAAAGTCGGCAAAACAGCTGATCTCCCCCCTTGTGGGGGAGATGTCCGGCAGGACAGAGGGGGGCGCTGTCCCGCCAGCATGTCCTTCTTAAACGGACACAACATCCTCAATTCCCCTCGAAAACCGGCTTTTCCTTCGCCACGAACGCGTTGTAGGCCCGTTCGAAATCACCGGTCTGCATGCAGATCGCCTGCGCCTGCGCTTCCGCCTCGATCGCCTGGTCGAGGCCCATCGACCATTCCTGGTTGAGCTGCGTCTTGGTGATGCCATGCGCGAAGGTCGGCCCGGCGACGATGCGCGCCGCCAAATCGAGCGCGTCGGCTTCGAGCGCCGCCGCATCGACCAGCCGGTTGTAGAACCCCCAGCGCTCACCCTCAGCGGCGCTCATGGTGCGGCCGGTATAGAGCAGCTCGGCGGCCCGGCCCTGGCCGATGATGCGCGGCAGGATCGCGCAGGCGCCCATGTCGCAGCCGGCGAGGCCGACGCGGGTGAACAGGAAGGCGGTCTTTGCCTCCGGCGTGGCGATGCGGATGTCGGAGCTCATGGCGATGATCGCGCCGGCGCCGACCGCGACGCCGTCGACGGCCGCAATGATCGGCTTGCCGCAGTTGAGCATAGCCTTGACGAAGTCGCCGGTCATGCGCGTGAAGGCGAGCAGCGCCTTCATGTCCATCTTCACCAGTGGCCCGATGATGTCATGGACATCGCCGCCCGAACAGAAATTGCCGCCATTGGGCAGGAACACCACGGCGTCGACGTCGTCGGCGTAGACGAGGTCGCGGAAAACGTCGCGCAACTCGGCATAGCTGTCGAAGGTGAGCGGATTCTTGCGCTCCGGACGGTCGAGCCGAACCTTCGCGACCTTACCTTCGGCCTCCCAGAGGAAATGCTTCGGCTTGAGTTTGGCCATGGCGCTCATTCGCGTCCCTCCCAATTGCTGCGGAACGATTTCAGCATGCCGGCCAGCCGCCGTGCCTCGTCCTCGCTGACATTGCCGAGCAGCTCGCCGACCCAGCTCTCATGCGCGGCGGCGATCGCGGCGAAAGATTTCGTGCCTTCCTCGGTCAGCCGCACCATGGAGGTGCGCCGGTCGCCATTGCGCCGCGCTCGCGTCACCAGCCCTTCGGAAACCAGCCGGTCGACAATGCCGGTGACATTGCCGTTCGACACCAGCAGAAAGCGCGACAGGTCGCTCATCAGCATACCTTCCGGCACGCGGTAGAGCGCCGCCATCACGTCGAAGCGCGGCAGCGTCGTGTCGAACTCCTTCTTCAGCCGCTCCCGCAGTTCGGCCTCGATGGTGCGCGAGGCGCGCAGCAGGCGTATCCACAGCCGCAGCCTGTCCTTGCCCGGTCCGGCGGACGTCGGTCCCGCTACCATGTTTCACCTCCCGAGACCGAGATTGCCTGCCCGGTGATCGACCGCGCGGCGCCGCTGCACAGCCAAAGCACCGCCGTCGCGATTTCCTCCGGCTGGATGAAACGCCCTTGCGGGTTCGTCGCCGCGAGGCTCGCGCGCGCCTCATCGGTGGAACGTCCCGTTTTCTTAACGATGCGCTGGACGGATTCCTCAAGCATGTCGGTTTCGACGAAGCCCGGGCAGATGGCGTTGACGGTGACGCCGGATTTGGCGGTCTCGGCGGCCAAAGCCCGCATCAGCCCGACCACGCCGTGCTTGGCGGCAACGTAAGGCGCGACATAGGCATAGCCTTTGAGGCCCGCGGTCGAGGCGACGAAAACAATCCTGCCCTCTTTGCGCCCCAGCATTCCCGCGAGCGCCGGCTTCACAGTCAGGAAGGCGCCGGTGAGGTTGGTGTCGAGCGTGCGCTGCCAGTCGGCCAGCGAAGTCTTGTGCGCCGGCGCACTGCCCGCCATGCCGGCATTGGCGACGACGATGTCGAATGGTCCGCGCGCTGCTTCCGCCTTCTCGTGGAGAGCCGCCATGTCGGCTTCGTTCGTGACATCGGCAGCGGCAGCAAAGATGCGGTCGCTTTCCTTTGCGACCTCGGCAAGGGCAGCTTCGCGCCGCCCGCAGATGGTGACGGCCAAACCTTCTGCCGCCAGTGCCAGCGCGATGGCCTTGCCGACGCCGGAACCGCCGCCGGTGACCAGCGCGTGCCTGCCGGCAATTTCGCGCGCGGCGCTCATACTTTGAGCCCTGCTGCCGCTTCGCGCTCGGCCAGCCGGTAGATCTGGTCGCGTCCGGGCAGATAGGGATCGGGCCATTTGACGCCGCGATCGCCGAGCGTCACCGCCGCGTGCAGCGTCCAGTAGGGATCGGCAAGATGCGGCCTGGCCAGCGCCACAAGGTCGGCGCGCCCGGCCATCAGGATCGAATTGGCATGGTCCGGCTCATAGATGTTGCCGACCGCCATCGTCGCCATTCCGACCTCGTTGCGGATACGGTCGGAAAACGGCGTCTGGAACATGCGGCCATAGACCGGCTTGGCGGCGATCGAGGTCTGCCCGGCCGATACGTCGCAAAGGTCGATGCCGGCCTCGTGCAGCATCTTCGCGATCTCGACCGCGTCCGAAGGCGTGACGCCTTCGATGCCGACCCAGTCATTGGCCGAAATGCGCATCGAGATCGGCTTTTCGGCCGGCCACACCGCGCGCAGCGCATGGAATATCTCCAGCGGATAGCGCATGCGGTTTTCCAGCGAGCCGCCATAGTCGTCGGTGCGGCGGTTGGTCAGCGGCGTGATGAAGGCCGACAGCAGGTAGCCGTGCGCGGCATGGATCTCCAGCATGTCGAAGCCGCAGCGTTCGGCCATCTGGGCCGAAGCGACGAACTGGTCGCGGACCAGATCCATGTCGGCGCGGTCCATCGCCTTAGGCACCTGGTTCTTCGGCGACCATGGCACGGCCGACGGCGCCATCACCGGCCAGTTGCCGGTAGCAAGCGGCACGTCCGTTCCCTCCCAGCCGACACGGGTCGAGCCCTTGGCGCCGGAATGGCCGATCTGGGCGCAGATCTTTGCTTCGGTCTCGGCATGGACGAAATCGACCAGCCGCTTCCAGGCGACCTCATGCTCCGGTCTGTAGAAACCCGGGCATCCAGGCGTGATGCGCCCTTCCGGGCTGACGCAGGTCATCTCGATGTAAAGCAGGCCGGCGCCACCTTTGGCGCGCTCGGCATAGTGCGAAAAATGCCAGTCGGTCGGGCAGCCGTCGATCGCCTTGTACTGCGCCATCGGCGAAACGACGATGCGGTTGGCTAAAGTCATGTCGCGCAGCTTGAACGGCGCGAACATCGGCGCGCGGCGCAGGCTGTTGTCGCCGGCGCCGGCCTTGCGCTGGAACCATTCCTCGGCGCCCGCCAGCCATTCGGCATCGCGCAGGCGAAGGTTCTCGTGGCTGATGCGCTGCGAGCGGGTGAGCAGCGAATAGTTGAACTGAACTGGATCGAGGCCGAGATATCGTTCGACTTCCTCGAACCATTCCAGCGAATTGCGCGCCGCCGATTGCAGCTTCAACACCTCGGTGCGCCGCGCATCTTCATACTTGCGGAAGGCCGCTTCGAGGTCCGGCTCGGACTCGACATAATCGGCGAGCGCCACCGCGCTCTCCAGCGCGAGCTTGGTGCCGGAGCCGATGGAGAAATGCGCCGAGGCCGCGGCATCCCCCATAAGCGCCAGGTTTTTGTAAGACCAGCGCTCGCACAACACGCGTGGGAAATTGATCCAGGCCGAACCTCTGATGTGGTTGGCGTTGGTCATCAGCGGATGACCGCCGAGATGCTTTGCAAAAATGCGCTCGCAGACCGCGATCGATTCCTGCTGCGTCATCTGGCCGAAGCCGAAGGCGGCCCAGGTCTCTTCGCTGCACTCGACGATGAAGGTCGCAGTCTCGCTGTCGAACTGGTAGGCATGCGCCCACACCCAGCCATGCTCCGTCTTCTCGAAGATGAAGGTGAAGGCGTCGTCGAATTTCTGCTTGGTACCCAGCCACACAAATTTGCATTTGCGGGTGTCGATGTCCGGCTTGAAGACATCGGCGAAGGCCGCGCGTGACTTCGAGTTCAGCCCGTCGGCGGCGACCACCAGCTCATGCGTTTCCATGAAGGGTTTCGGGTCGGAAATATCGGTCTCGAACATCATCTTGATGCCGAGCTCGCGGGCGCGCCGCTGCAGCAGGACCAAGAGCCGCTTGCGGCCGATGCCGCAAAAGCCATGGCCTGAGGACACCGTGCGCACGCCGTCATGGATGACGGCGATGTCGTCCCAATAGGCGAAATGCTTCTTGATCCAGACGGCGCTGACCGGATCGTTCCTGGTCAGGTTCTCCAGCGTCTCCGCCGACAGCACCACGCCCCATCCGAACGTGTCGTCGGCGCGGTTGCGCTCATAGACCGTCACCTCATGCGCGGCGTCGCGCAGCTTGAGCGAGATGGCAAAGTAGAGGCCGGCTGGTCCGCCGCCGAGAACCGCAACCTTCATGTCTTGCGATCTCCTCCAGAGCAATTCCAGGAAAATTGCGTAGCGGTTTCCGTCCGGAATTGCGTGAGCGCTATAAGGTATCCGGAACCGCCCGCATGGCAGGCGGTTCCGGAAGTCAGTATCGCGCCCGACGACAATTATTTCAAGCTTAAAGTTTTACAATTGAACGATGGTCGGACGCTTGAAGGACTGGGTTACTTGGAGGGGTCCTTCGGGCTCCACAGCACGGTCTCCGCGCCCTTCTCATAAGCCATGCCTTGCGGATAGCTGATCGCCTCAAGCTGCAGCCCCCACGGCGCCTGGAAATAGAGGATGGTCTGGCCCGCGGCCGGCCCTTCCTTCACCGGCAGCGGTCCCATCCGGGTTTTAACGCCTTTGCCCTCGAAATAGGTCTTCGCGGCGGCGACGTCGTCGACATAGAAGGCGATGTGGAAGCCGCCGATGTCGCTGTTCTTCGGCGTCAGGTCCTTCTGGTCGGGCGCGGTGTATTTGAACAGCTCGATGTTCGAGCCATAGCCGCAGCGCACCAGGGTGATCTCCTCGATCACCGCCTTCGGATCGACGCCGAGCACGTCTTGCATGAACGTGCCCTTGTCGTCGGCGAACGGCCCGAATGCCATCGCCTTCTTGCAGCCGACGACATTGGTGAAGAAGTCGACGGCCTGCTTCATATCGGGCACGGTAATGCCGGTATGGTCGTGCCCGCGCATGCCGGGAATCGCATCCGCCGATGCGGCTCCCATTGAGCCGAACAGGATTGCGGCAAGCATCGCGCCGCGAGTTATGTAGTTCATGTCACCCTCCGTTGGCGGGCTCACTTGTCCTTGCGCACATCCGAGGCCCGCTGGTCGGCGTGCGGATAGCTCAGTTCATCCGGGCGCCTTCGCCGCTGGCTGCAGCCAGTCCGGATCGATCTCAGGCAGCGGAATGGCGGCGAGAAGGTCGCGCGTGTAGGTTTCCTTAGGGCTGGCGAACAGCGCGTCGGTGGCGCTGGCCTCGACGATCCTGCCTTCGCGCATGACGATGACCTGCTGGCAGAGCCGACGGATCACCGAAAGGTCGTGGCTGATGAAGGCGACCGTCAGCCCCATCTCGGCCGCCAGTCTTTCCAGCAGCGTCAGGATCTGCGCCTGCGTCGAGACGTCGAGGCCGGAGACGATCTCGTCGGCCAGCACGAATTTCGGCGACAGCGCCAGTGCCCGCGCGATGCCGACGCGCTGCCGCTGGCCGCCCGAAAGCTCGTGGCGGTAGCGGCTGGTAAAACTTTGCGGCAGGCCGACGCGCTGCAGGGCTTCCGCGACGCGCTCCTTCAGCCGGTCGCCAAGCCCGTTCTGCCTCAGTGGCGCCGCGATGATGCTGAAGATCGTGTGGCGCGGGTTGAGCGACGACATCGGGTCCTGGAAGATCATCTGCAGGTCGCGGCGAAGCGGCCGGAGCTCGGCCTCCGAAAGATGGCTGATATCGCGCCGCTCGAAGCCGATCGAGCCGGCGCTCGGCTCGATCAGCCTGACCAGCGCGCGTCCGAGCGTCGACTTGCCGGAGCCGGACTCGCCGACGATGCCGGTGACCGATCCCTTGGGCAGGTCGAAGTCCAGCCCTTTCAGGATTTCGGCCAGCGGCGCGCGGCCGATCAGCGGCTTGCGCGTCATGTCGGGCAGCGCCACCTTCAGCTTGCGCACGGAAAACAGCGGCTCAGCCATGGCCGGGCCTCCAGCCTTTGTCGGCGGCGGCGATCTCGGCCGCCAGCCCGGCAAGCACGCCCTCGTCGACCGGCTTCAGCGAGGCATACGGATCGGTGTAGCGCGGCGTCGCCGCGATCAGCGCGCGCGTGTACGGATGCTGCGGGGCCGCCAAGAGCTGCGCGGTATCGGCCTCCTCGACCACCTTGCCGGCATAGAGCACCGAGACCTTCTGGCTGATCTTGGCGACGACGCCGAGGTCGTGGGTGACGAACAGGATCGCCGTGCCGTGATCGCGCTGCAGTTGCGCGATCAGCCGCAGGATCTGCTTCTGCACGGTGACGTCCAGCGCTGTCGTCGGCTCGTCGGCAACGATCAGCCTCGGCTCCGCCGCGAAGGCCGCCGCGATCAGCACGCGCTGGCGCATGCCACCCGACAATTCGTGCGGGTAGCTTTTCAGCACGCGCTCGGGATCGCGGATCTGCACCTCGTCGAGCAACTGACGGATGCGCTGCTCGGCTCTCTCCGCGCTCCAGCCGAGGATGCGCACCAGCCGGTCGGTCATCTGCGGGCCGATGCGCCGCGACGGGTTGAGCGCGGTGAGCGGATCCTGCGGGATCAGCGCCGTGCGCGCGCCGATCAGGTTCCGCCGCGCCTTGGCATCGAGCCGGCCGAGATCCTCGCCCTCGATCAGCATGTCGCCCTCGACGACGCGCACGCTTTTCGGCAGGACGCCGAGCACCGCCTTGCCGATCATCGTCTTGCCGGCGCCGCTCTCGCCGACCAGCGCGCGCACTTCGCCCGGCTGGACAGCAAGCGACACCGAGCGCAGCACGCGCCGGCCGTTGGGGAGCACGGCGCTCAAGCGGCGGATGTCGAGGCACGCGCTCATTGCAGCACCGGATCGAAGCGCGCCTTCAGCGCCTCGCCGAACTGGCTGAAGGAAAGCACGGTGAGGATCAGAGTGATCAGCGGGAACACCAGCACCCACCAGGCTTGATGGATCGACAGCCGGCCCTCGGCGATGATACCGCCCCAGGTCGGATCGTCGGTCGAGATGGACAGATTGACGAAGGAGAGGATCGCCTCGACGATCACGGCGATACCCATTTCGAGCGACAACAGCGCCACGACCGACGGCAGCACATTGGGCAGCACCTCGCGCAGCATGATGCCGATGCGGCCATAGCCGGCGATGCGCGCGCTCTCGACATAATCCATGCGCGCCTGGATCATCGCCTCGGCGCGGATCACGCGACAAAAGCGCGTCCAGTCGATGATCGCGATGGCGAGGATGACGGAACTGAGTCCCGTACCCAGCACCGCGACCAGCAGGATCGCGAACAGCACCGGCGGGAACGCCATCCACACGTCGACGATGCGCGAGATGATGCGGTCGGCCCAGCCGCCGAAATAGCCCGCGATCAGCCCCAGCGCCGAACCGAGGAGACAGGCGGACGTCGCGGCGGCGAAGGCAACGATGAAGGCGATGCGGCCGCCGAAGATCAGCCGTGACAGCAGATCCCGGCCGAGGCTGTCGGTGCCCAGCCAATAGCCCGGCTCCGCGCCGTCGAGCCAGAAGGGCGGCAGGCGCTCCAGCATCAGGTCCTGCGCCAGGGGATCCTGCGGCGCGACCAGCGGCGCGAAGATCGCCGCCAGCAGCGCCAGCACAAGCCAGCCGCCGGCCAGCCACGGCCGCAGGCTCAAGCCGCGTCGGGCGATGCGCGCGTCATCCATGGCGCAGCCTCGGATTGAGCAGCGCATACATCATGTCGACGGCGAGGTTGATCAGCACGAAGAGCAGCGCGAAGACCAGCACGATGCCCTGGATCAGCGGCAGGTCGCGGTTGATGACGGCATCGATCGCCATGTTGCCGAGGCCCTCATAGGAGAACAGCCGTTCGACGATGACGGTGCCGCCAATGAGGAAGGTGAACTGCACGCCGACCAGCGTCAGCGTCGGCAGCGCCGCGTTCTTCAGTGCCTCGCGCAGGATGACCTGCGTTTCGGAAAAACCCTTGACCCGCGCCAGCACGACATAGTCGAGGTCGAGCACTTCTTTCAGCGACTGTTTCAGGAGCTGCGCGATGATCGCCGCCAGCGGCAGCGCCAAGGCCACGGCCGGCATCAGCATGTGCTTGAGCAGGTCCCAGGTGAGGTCGAAGCGGAGCCGAAGGATGCTCTCGACCAGGTAGAACTGGGTGACGAAGGGCAAATCGAGTTGCGGCGAAACCCGCCCTGAAATGTCGAACACCGGCACCAGCACGCCGAACAACAGGATCAGCACAAGGCCCCACAGGAAATCGGGGATGGAAAGCGTCGCGCCACTGGCGATGTCGATGCCGGCTTCGACCGCCGTGCCGCGCGAGCGCGCGCCGAGGATCGCGGCCGTGGCGCCGATCGCGATCGCCATCAGCAGCGCCACGGTCGCAAGCTCCAGCGTCGCCGGCAGCCGGTTGAAGACCAGCCCGAGCACGTCCTGACGCAGCGAGATCGAGGTGCCGAAATCGCCATGCAGCACGCCGCCGAGCCAGATGAAGAATTGCTGCACGATCGACTTGTCGAGCCCGTAGAGCGCGCGCAGCCGCGCAATGTCGTCATTGCTGGCGCCGGGCGGCAGCATCATGGCGATCGGGTCGCCTGGCGCCACGCGGATGACGACGAAGACGACGATGGCGACGCCGAACAGCGTCACCAGCATCGTCAGCAGACGAACGAGGAATCTCTGCAGCAGCATGCGCCCATACGCTGGATGAAAATGCGCGCCGTCTTGCGGACGGCGCGCGTGGCAATCCAAGACCGACGATCAGGCGGCCGGGGTCATCAACGCCGGCAGCAGCGCGCCGGACACATGCTGCACGACATTGACCTTTTTCGAGTGCACGATCGGCTGCGCATATTGCATCAGCGGCAGCACATAGGCCTGTTCGGCGATGTATTTGTCGACGGCCTTCCAGCCGGCAATGCGCTTGGCCTCGTCCTTCTCGCCCCACAGCGGGTTGATCATGTCGATCAGGTCCTGGCTGTCCCACACCGAATGCGGGCTCGGGCCGTACATGGCGAAGCCGGTCGAGGTGGTCGGGTCGCCGATGGAATTGCCCCAGTTGTAGAAGGCGGCTGGCGCCAGCTTGTCGGCGGCGCGCAGCTCATAGTGCTTGGCGATCTCGTAGACCTCGATATTGGCCTCGATGCCGACCTTGCGCCACATGCCGACGATCGCCTGGATCATCTCGTAGTCCTTGGGCTTGAAGCCCTTGGTCGTCTGGATGGTGAACTTCACCGGCTTCTCCGGCGAATAGCCGGAAGCGGCGAGCAGCTCCTTGGCCTTGTCCGGATTGTGCTCGACCTTGATCGAGGCATCGAAGGCCGTGTATTCCGGCGTCTCCAGCGTCGCGATCGGCTGACCGTAGCCACGCAGCAGCCGCTTGACCAAGAGCTCCTTGTCCACCGCCATCACGGCCGCCTGGCGGACATTCTTGTCCAGCATCGCCTCGATGTCGTTGAAGAAGATCATGCCGATGTCGGAAACGTTCTTGATCGAGCCGGCCAGCTCGTCCTTGGCGATCAGCCGGTCATATTCCTCATAGGGGATTTCGAGCGTCACCTGCGAGGATCCGGATTCGATCTCGGCGACACGGCTCGCCGCATCGGTGACGAACTTGATCGTCACGTTCTCGAAGGCGGGCTTCGTGCCCCAATAGTGCGGGTTGGCCTTCAGCCGCAGGAAGGCGTTGCGCTCGAACTTGTCGACCATATACGGGCCGGTGCCGATCGGCGCCTTCTCGAAGCCTTCGGCGCCGACCTTCTCGTAATAGGCCTTCGGCAGGATGTAGCCGGTCAGGAACGACATCCACTTGAAATAGACCGGGTCGAACTGCACGACGTCGCCGGTGATCTTGTTGCCGTCGATCTTGAAGTTGTTGACGTTCTTCCAGACGAACTGGATCGGGTTGCCGGTCTTCTCGTCGCCGGCCCGTGTCAGCGACCACACCACGTCTTCGGGTGTGAAGGGCGAGCCGTCATGCCATTTCACGCCCTCACGCACCGTCATCATTACCTTGGTGCGATCCTCGTTCCAGCCCCATTCGGTGAGCAGGCCGGGCGTGAAGGACAGGTCCGGCTTCTGGCCGATGATCTGGTCGAACACCGACTGGTATAGCCCCTGGATGGTCGGGTTCACCGCCGAGGGTCCGGTCGTCGGATCCCAGGAAGGCAGGTTGACATTGTAGGCGATGGTGAGCTCGTCCGCCGCCTTTGCCGCCCTCGGCAGGCCGAGCGTGGCGGCGCCAATCGCTGCGGCGCTATATCCGAGCAAGTCGCGTCTGTTGATTGTCATGGTCGTTCCCCTTGTTGGTTGTCTTTGTTCGCGCGGCGTTTTCATTCGGTGGTGGGCAACCGCGCCTTGTCCATCCCGGAATTCTGGCCCTTTGTTGGAGCATGATCTTTCCCCGAAAGCCGGTTCCCACTTTTCGGGATCATGCCCTAGTTCCCTCCCAGCTGTTGGGCGAGCATGAAGCCGGAGCCCGCGCCCGTGCCGGCGCCGGGCCATGTCGCCGCGCCGGTGAGGTAAAGGTTCGAGACCGGCGTGCTCCAGCGCGCGAAGCCGCGCGCCGGACGGAAGAGGAAATTCTGCGCCAGATGATGGCTGCCGCAGATCTGGTCGCCGCCGACAAGGTTCGGGTTCTCGCGTTCCAGGTCGAGCGGCGAGAACACCGCGCGGCCGAGGATTTTCTTGCGCAATCCCGGCGCATAGTTCTCGATGATGTCCAGCACGCGCTCGGCACAGGCGTCCTTGACCGCGTCCCAGTGAGCGGGGGCGATCTTGCCCGCCGCATCGCCGAGGATCTCCGCCGGCAGCATGCGCACCTGCACCCACAGCACGTGCTTGCCTTCCGGCGCCCGCGACGGATCGACCGCCGTCGGCTGGCCGACGACCAACACGGGCTGGTCAGGCAGCAGGCCGGCGATCGCCTGCTGGTAGACGCGCGACATGGCGTCGAGCGACGGCGCCAGATGCACATAGGCGAACTGGCGAAGCTCGGCGCCGGCGCTCCAATCCGGCAGGTCGTCCAGCGCGAGGTGGATCATCATCGTGCCCGGCGCATGGCGGAATGTCTTCATCGCCGCATCGAAGCCGGCGTCGCCGGAGCCATTGGGCAGCAGCTTGCCCGGCAGCGCTTTCGGCGCGACACCGGCAATGACGGCCTTGGTCGCGGCATGGGTTTCGCCGGATGCCAGTCGCACGCCGGCCGCCTTGCCGCCGGAAACCGTTATCTCGGCGACATCCGCGCCGGTCGTGATCTGGCCGCCGGCCGCCGTCACCATGCCGGCCAGGGCTCGGATTATGGTGTCGGCGCCGCCCTTGCCCAGTACCATGCCGAAACTCTGGTTGGCCATCGATTCCAGATAGGGGAACACGGCGCCGCCGGCGATGTCGGGCGCGAAGTCGAGATGCATGCCCCAGGCCGCGAGGGTCGTGCGCACATGCGGCGTCTCGAAATTTTCCTCGAGCCAGGCGCGAGGCGATGACAGCAGCAATCGAGCCGTATCGAGAGTGCCGGCGATGCCCTTCTTGCGCCACAGGTTCCAGGCCGTGCCGACCAGCGCCTTTGCGCTCATCGGCGAGCCCAGCAAGCGGAACAAATGTTCGGCTTCCCCTGGAAAGGCGCCGACCAGGCGGCGCCATGCGGCTGCATCCGCCGACGAGAAGGCGGCCAGCCGCGACACCGTCTTTTCGAGGTCGTGGCTGACGCCGAACCATGTCCCGTCCGGGAAGGCGCTGGCGAAACAGTCGCCCACCGGCGTGAATTCCAGCCCGTGGCCTTTCAATTCATTTGCATATTTCCGGTGAAAGGCGGAGCCGGCGAAGAGGCTTAGGTTCATCGCGCCGAAATCGTGCCGGAAGCCGGGAAGCGTGTATTCGGCGGTCCGCACCGCGCCGCCGATCGCCTCGCTGCGCTCGAAAACCGCTATTTTCCAGCCCTTGAGCGCCAGATGCGCGGCGCATGCCAGACTGTTGTGGCCCGCCCCGACAAAGATGGCGTCGAACTCGCTCACGCCCCGCCCCAAAAATGCTTTATGCTTAAAGATAATTGCAGATGCATATGTTTTCGTCTAGTAGGTATATTAAGGGCCGCAACGAGCCTTGAAGATCACCGACAAGAGGGAACGAAAGACCATGGACACGCAGAAACTCCTCGGCGAGGTCGCCAGCCAGCTGCTCTCGGGCGCCATCAAGGTGGTCGACCTGACGGCGCCGCTCGGCCCCGATACACCGCTGATCAAGCTGCCGCCGGAACTCGCCGTCGACACGCCGAAGGTCGAGATCCACGCGATCTCCAAATATGACAAGAACGGCCCGTGGTGGGCGTGGAATTGGCTGAAGCTCGGCGAGCATTCGGGCACGCATTTCGACGCGCCGCAGCACTGGATCACCGGCAAGGACTATCCGGACGGCGCCACCGACACCATTCCGGCGCAGAATTTCATCGGCCCGGTCAACGTCATCGACTGCTCCAAGGAGTCGGCGGCCGACCACGACTTCCTGCTCACCGTTGACCATATCAAGGCCTGGGAAGCCGAGCATGGCGCCATCAATCCCGGCGAGTGGGTGGTGATGCGCACCGACTGGTACAAGCGCAACGGGTCGGAAGCCGAGTTCCTCAACGCCAACGAGACCGGCCCGCACACGCCCGGCCCGACGGCGGAAGCCATCCAGTTCCTGATAGCCAAGGACATCAAGGGCTGGGGTTCGGAGACGATCGGCACCGACGCCGGCAAGGCCGGCGGCATGGAGCCGCCATTCCCGGCGCACACGCTGATGCACAAGGCCAACCGCTATGGGCTGGCCAGCCTCTGCAACCTCGACCAGCTGCCGCCGAAGGGCGCGATCCTGATCGCCGCTCCGCTCAAGATCGAGCGCGGCACCGGCAGCCCGATCCGAGCGCTGGCGCTGGTGCCGGGCAAATAGGCGAGGCGGCGGTCTTCGGGAGAAGATCATGGTTGCGGGGAACGGAGTGATGACAGTGAGAGAGTGGCAGCCTGGCAAGGCTAGCGCTCTACGGCGCCCCCCTCTGTCCTGCCGGACATCTCCCCCACGAGGGGGGAGATTGGCTGTTTCGGCGCCCCGCTCAATCCTGCACAGTGGACAGTTGGCGAAAGCCGCGATGACGGCTGATCTCCCCCCTCGTGGGGGAGATGTCCGGCAGGACAGAGGGGGGCGCGAAGGAACTCGGCTTCACGCAATTGACGCTCCCTTACCCGCGAGCACCCTACAATGACCGTCGTCGATCACATCATCGTCGGCAGCGGCATCAACGCCCTGGTCTGCGCGGCGATGCTTGGCGCCAAGGGCGCCAAGGTGCTCGTGCTCGAGCGCAACGACCGCGTCGGCGGCTGCATGCGCACCGAGGAGATCACCGCGCCCGGCTTCGTCCATGACGTGATGGCCACGACCTTCGTGCTGTTCATCACCTCGCCGGCCTTTGCCGCGCTCGGCAAGGACCTGGCGCGGCACGGGCTGGAATTCTGCCACACGGCGACCCCCACCGGCGTGCTTCGGCCCGACGGCGGCCATGCCGTGCTCACCACCGACCGTGCCGCAAACATCGCGGCGCTAAACAAGATCGCGTCGGGCGACGGCGATCGTCATGGCGGCGATGTCGGCGATATCGAACGCAATGCCGGGCTGCTGTTCGGCCTGCTCGGCGGCGCGCTCTGGTCCTATCCGACGACCAAGCTCATCGCCGGCGAGGCCTGGCGGCGCGGCCCGCGCGACCTTGCCGCTTTCATGGGCGGGGCGCTGGTGCCCGCGCGCGGTTGGTTGGAAACGACCTACACATCCGACATCGTCCGCGCGCTCTGGGCGCCCTGGGTGCTGCATGCCGGGCTCGGCCCGGAAGACGCCTTCTCCGGCCAGATCGCCAAGGTCATCGCCTTCGCGCTGGAGGCCGCCGGCGCGCCGATTGTCAAGGGCGGCGCGAAAAACCTGCTCGCCGCCTTCGAGGCGCTGATCAGGGAACGCGGCGGCGAAATCCGCGTCAACGCCGACGTCGCCTCGATCGTCCGGACAGGCGGCCGCGCCAGCGGCGTCCGGCTCGCCTCCGGCGAAACCCTGAGCGCCGGGAAGAGCGTCATCTGCTCGGTCACGCCGACGCAGCTCTATGACCGTCTGCTCGGAGGGGATGCCCCAAAGCGCGACGTCGAAGCGACGCGCGTTTATCGCTACGGTAAGGGCAACTTCCAGATCCACTACGCGTTGGACAAGCCGCCGGCCTGGCGCGGCGAGGGTCTCGACAAGGTGGCTCTGCTGCATCTGACGCCGGGGCTCGACGGCGTGTCGAAAGCCTGCAACGAAGCAGTGCGCGGCCTGCTGCCGGAGGTACCGACCATCTGTGTCGGCCAGCCGCATGCGCTCGATCCATCGCGCTGCCCCGAGGGCAAGGCGATCCTTTGGCTGCAACTGCCCGAGGCGCCGCGCCACATCAAAGGCGATGCCGCCGGCAAGCTCGAGGCGCCGGCCGACGGCCGTTGGAGCGAGGCGTTGCGCGAGGCCTATGCCGACCGCGTCGAGGCGATCCTCGCCAACCACATCGACGGTTTTCGCGCGAGCGTGATCGCGCGCCGCGCCTATTCGCCGGCCGATCTCGAAGCGATGAACGTCAACCTGGTCGGCGGCGATCCCTATGGCGGCTCGTCCACCATCGACCAGTCCTTCCTGTGGCGGCCGTTCAAGGCCAGCCGCAACCACGAGACCGGCATCAAGGGCCTCTACCATATCGGCGCCTCGACCCATCCGGGCGCCGGCCTCGGCGGCGGCTCCGGCTTCCTCTTGGCGGGGAGGCTCTGATGGAACAAAAACTCGCCGAAAAACGCCAGCGCATCTCCACCCTCGGCCAGATCGGCCTGCAGCAGTTCGCGCCCTATCTGATGAACCGCATCATGGGCCGCTACAACGCCACGCTGCGCGACGACTTCCGCAAGCAGGGCCTGACCATTCCACAGGTGCGGACGCTCGCCGTGCTCTCGGTCACCGACGGCGTCACCGTCAACGACCTCTCGGTCTACACGGTGATCGAGCAGTCGACCTTGAGCCGCACGCTCGATGCGCTGGAAGGCCAGGGCCTGGTGCGGCGCGAGCAGGGCGTCACCGACAGCCGCTTCCGCCATGTGTTCCTGACCGATGACGGACGCACGCTGTTCACGCGTGCCTGGCCGGCCATGCACGACGCCTTCGAGGCGATGTTCGACGGTGTCGACGACGCCGAGTATGCCGCGCTGATCGCGACGCTGCAGAAAATGCTGAACAACATTCGCAAGCACGAGATCTAGATGTACGCGCCGCCCCTGGCGATGGGAGAGCGGCAACGGAAGGAGGCAGAGATGGCCGAACGGTCTTTTGCCAAGGAAGTCGAAAAGCTCAGGCTTGGCGCCGGCGAGGAATTCGCGGGCGAGGGCATCCTCGCCATCACCAAGGCGCTGCTGCAATGCGGCGTCGGCTATGTCGGCGGCTATCAGGGCGCACCGATCAGTCATCTGATGGACGTGCTGGCCGACGCGCAGGATATCCTGGGCGAGCTCGGCGTGCATTTCGAGGCGAGCGCTTCGGAAGCGACCGCCACCGCGATGCTCGCCGCTTCCGTGCATTACCCGATCCGGGGTGCTGCCACCTTCAAGTCGACCGTCGGCACCAATGTCGCTTCCGATGCGCTCGCCAACCTGGCGTCCGGCGGCGTCACCGGCGGCGCGCTGATCATCGTCGGCGAGGACTATGGCGAAGGCTCCTCGATCATGCAGGAGCGCAGCCACGCTTTCGCCATGAAGAGCCAGGTCTGGCTGCTCGACCCGCGTCCGAACCTGCCCTCGATCGTCAAGGCGGTCGAGGACGGCTTCGAATTGTCGGAAATCTCCAACACGCCGGTTATGCTGCAGGTGCGCATCCGCTGCTGCCACGTCCACGGCCACTTCACCGCCAAGGACAACAAGCGCCCGCCAATGTCGGTCGCCGATGCGCTTGCCGCGCCGCGCCGCGACACCGGTCGCATCGTGCTGCCGCCCGCTTCCTTCATGCATGAGAAGGAGAAGGTCGCCAAGCGCTGGCCGGCGGCGGTCGATTTCATCAAGAGCCGCAAGATCAACGAGATGTTCGGGCCGGACCATGGCTCGGTCGGCATCGTCATGCAGGGCGGCATGTACAATTCCGTCATCCGCGCGCTGCAGCGGCTGGGCCTCGCCGACACCTATGGCGACACCGACGTGCCGCTCTATGTGCTGAACGCCGTTTACCCGCTGGTCGACGACGAGTTTCTGTCCTTCTGCGAAGGCAAGCAGGCGGTGCTGGTCGTCGAGGAAGGCCAGCCCAACTACATCGAGCAGGCCTTTGCCGCGATGCTGCACAAGGCCGGCCGCGGCACCAAGCTGGTCGGCAAGGAGCATCTGCCGATGGCCGGCGAATATACCGGGCAGGTCATGCTCGACGGCATCGGCTCCTTCCTGCGGGCGCACGCCCCGTATCTGCTGCCGGGCGAGGTGCGCGCGCCGAACAAGCTGGGCGAGGGCGTCGATACGGCCGATCTCATCAATGTCGTTCCGGGCCGCCCGCCGGGCTTCTGCATAGGCTGCCCGGAGCGGCCGATCTTCGCGGCGACGAAACTGGTCGAACAGGAGCTCGGCAAGCACCACATCGCGTCCGACATCGGCTGCCATCTGTTCTCGATCATGCCGCCTTTCGAGCTCGGCGCCACCACCATGGGCTATGGACTTGGGCCGGCTTCTGCCTCGGCCTTCAATTCGCCGGACGCAAAACGCCGCTCGATCTCCTTCGTCGGCGACGGCGGCTTCTGGCACAACGGCCTGACCTCCTCGATCGGCAATGCCGTCTTCAACAAGAACGACGGCGTCATCGTCATCGTCGACAACTTTTACTCGGCCGCCACCGGTGGCCAGGACATCCTGTCCTCGCGCGCCTCGAACCGCACCAAGTCGACCAAGCATCCGATCGACGAAGCGGTGAAAGGCATGGGCGTCAAATGGCTGCGCCACATCGACCGCACCTATGATGTCGGCAAGATGCAAGCCGCGCTGCGCGAGGCGCTGACCACCGAGGAGAAGGGGCCGAAAGTCATCGTCGCCTCGTCGGAATGCATGCTCAACCGTCAGCGCCGCGAGAAGCCGCTGGTCGACAAGGCGATCAAGGGCGGCGAGCGCGTGGTGAAGCCGAAATTCGGCGTCGACGAGGACATCTGCACCGGCGACCATGCCTGCATGCGGCTCTCCGGCTGCCCGTCGCTGTCGGTGAAGTCGCTCGACGATCCGCTGCGCGACGATCCGGTCGCATCGATCGACCAGAACTGCGTCGGCTGCGGCAATTGCGGCGAGGTGGCGGATGCGGCCGTGCTATGCCCGTCCTTCTACCGCGCCGACGTCGTCCACAATCCGGGCCGCTGGGACCGTTTCCTGGAAAGCGCGCGCCGCGCCGTGATCGGCCTGTTGCAGCGACGCCGCGAGAGCCGCCGCTTGACGTTCGCCGATGCTTGACCACAACGCAGCGCTGCGCCCGAAGACGGGCGCTTCTGATGACGAGCGGGTGATAAAACTCGCCGTGCTCGCGGTCGGCGGCCAGGGCGGCGGCGTGCTTGCCGACTGGATCACCGATGTCGCCGAGCGCAACGGCTATGTCGCGCAATCGACCTCCGTCGCCGGCGTCGCCCAGCGCACCGGCGCGACGATCTATTACATCGAGATGGCGCGCGACACCGGCCGGCTGCCGGTCTTCGCGCTGTCGCCCTCGCAGGGCGATGTCGACATCCTCATCGCCGCCGAGCTGATGGAGGCCGGCCGCGCCATCATCCGCGGTTTCGTCACGCCCGAGCGCACGACGCTGATCACCTCCTCGCACCGCATCGCCGCCGTCTCGGAAAAGATCGAGCCGGGCGATGGCCGCGCCTCGTCGGAGAAGGTCCATGCGACGGCGCAGGCGGCGGCCAAGCGCTTCATCGCCTTCGACATGGAAAAGATCGCCGCCGACAACGGCACCATGATCTCGGCCAGCCTGCTCGGCGCGCTGGCCGGTTCCGATGCGTTGCCCTTCACCCGGGAAAGCTACGAACAGGCGATCGGCGCCGGTGGCCGCGGCGTCGGGCCAAGCCTCGCGGCCTTCGCCGCCGCTTGCGACCGCGCGCGAGGCATCGCTGCTGCTCCGGCGGGCGACGAGGCAGAGGCGAGACCTGCCATTGCTCAACCCAGGCCAACGGCGAGCGTCAGTGGGCCCGAAACCTTGCTGAAGGGCTGGCAGGCCCTTGCCGGCCGCGTCGCGGCACTGCCGGTGCCGGTGCGCGACATGGCCGAACGCGGGCTGAAGAAGGTCGTCGACTATCAGGACATCGCCTATGGCGGCGAATATCTCGACCGGTTGGACAAGGCCATCGCGCTAGACGATGCGGAGCGCGGCTATGCTCTGTCGATCGCCGCGGCAAAGCATCTCGCCAACGCCATGTGCTACGACGACATGATCCGCGTCGCCGATCTGAAGACGCGCTCGACCCGCGACCGGCGCGTGCGCAAGGAGGTCGGCGTCAAGGAAGGTTCGGTCCTGCAGGTCACCGAATATTTCCATCCGCGCATCGAGGAGTTCTGCGGCACGCTGCCGGCGGGGCTGGGCAGCTACATCGAAAGCCGGCCGAAGCTCGCCGCTTTCCTCGACCGCCGCATCAACCGCGGCCGCCACATCCGCACCGACAGCTTCACCGGCTTCGCCATGCTGTGGTTCATCGGCGGCCTGCGCCGCTGGCGCCGCCGCCTGCTGCGCCACAGGATAGAAGTCGAGCATATGGAGCGCTGGTATGAACTGGCACTCGGCAAGGCGCGTGAGGATTATGCGCTCGGGGTCGAGATCCTCAACTGTCGCCGGTTGATCAAGGGCTACAGCGACACCCATGCGCGTGCCCAGTCGAAATTCGACCGCGTGCTCTCGGCGCTTCCCATGCTGAAAGGCCGCGACGATGCCGCCGACTGGATCCGCCGCCTGCGCGAGGCGGCGCTGAAGGACGAGAAGGGCGACATGCTGGACGGCGCGCTGAAGACCGTGGTGACGCTCGACGAGACCTCTGCCCCGATAACGAAGATGTGATCCGCCTGCCTGCGACGGGTTTCGGCCACGTCCTCCGTTTCACGGAGGTAGGGATCAATTTCGGAGATAAACTCATGTTGGCTAAGTATTTTCTGCCCGTTGCGCTGGCGGCCGGCACCTTGCTGCTGTCCGGAGCCGGCTCGCGGGCCATGCCGATGGTCAAACCAAGCGCTGCGTCGTTGCCGATCGAGACCGTAGGCTGGCGCTGCGGCCCCGGCTGGCACATGAACCACTGGCACAATTGCGTGCCGAACCACCGCGTCCGGCCGCTGCGCGCACGCCATTGGCACCCCCGCTTCTGGGCGCATCACCACTGGCATCCCGGCTATTGGGGCTGACGATCGGCTTCACCAGGTGAATGGACGCCCGCCCCGGAAACGGCGCGGGCGTTTTCGTTCAGGCGACGAGATCGCGCATCGGCTTCACCGCCGCAGACTCCGGAAATATCTTATCGCCAAGCACAGCGGCGGAAAGCCCGAACTGTTCGGCGAGCAGGCCCTTCAGCACTGCCCGCACATCGCTGGTCGGCGCGAGGTCGCGTTGCTCGTAGAGCTGGTTCGGCTTCAGCCCCGGCCAGTCGGCGATGACGCGGCCGCCCTTGATCGCACCGCCGGCGAGCAGCGCCACCGTGCCCGTGCCGTGGTCAGTTCCGACGGTGCCGTTGATGCGCGCGGTGCGGCCGAACTCGGTGATCGCGATGATTGCCGTGTCCTTCCACCGTTCGCCGAGCCCCGTCTCGAACTCCTCGAAGGCGCCGTCGAGGCCGCCGAGCAGATTGGCGAGCCGGCCGGTGGCGCCGCCTTCATTGACATGCGTGTCCCAGCCGTCGAAGGCGAGTGCTGCGATGCGCGGCCCGTCATCGGCAGCCATCAGCCTCGCCGCGCCTTGCGCCGACTGGCGCATGCCGGCGGCATTGCCGAGACCGCCTCTGGGTTTCATCGTCTTGGCCTCGAGCGCGTCGCCGATCGCCATCCGGTCGGCGTCGAGGCCTTTCTGAAGTGCGGCCGCCAGCACAGGATCGCGATGGTTGTAGAGGTCGAGTACGCGCTCCGCCAGCGCATCGCCGGGCGTCGGCAGGGCCTGCGGCGCCCAGCCGAGCACGGGTGCTGCGCCGCGGATCACCAGCGGCGTCGACGGTCCGACCGCGAGGCCGCCGAGTTTCGCCACGCGTTCGCCCGCGGGCAGGCTGGCCAATGCCCGGTTGAGCCAGCCGGTGGTCGCGTTGCCGGGACCGGGCAGGCCGCTTTCCAGGACGTCCTGGCCGTCGAAATGCGAGCGGTCGCGGTAGCCGGTCGCGGCCGCGTGCACCACCGCCGCCTGGCCTGCTTTGAACAGGCGCGCAAACACCGGCATTGCCGGGTTGACGGCGAAGAAATCGTCGAGCGGCGATGCCGGGTTGGCGCCTGAGAGCGAAAGCGCGATGTCGCCATGCAGGCCGGCATAGTCCGGATCGCCGACCGGCCCGACCGTCGACAGCCCGTCGAGCGCGCCGCGCAGCACGATGACAATCAGGCGCGGGTCGCGATTGTCGGCCGCTCGGGCAAAGCGCGGCAGGTAGGCCCAGGCGAACAGCGCGCCGCCGGTCGTCAAGACGCCACGGCGGGACAGGTTGGGAGTTTCGCAGAGAAGGCTCATGGGTTCATCTCCGTTGCTAGGTCACCGGCGCTGGAATTCCGGCGCCATCAACAGCAGCGCCAGGCCCTGCTGCCTGGACTCCGCCCGCGCAATCGCCTGTCGTGTCTCGGCCGAAACGGACGCACCGATCAGCGACGCCAGCGTCTCGTCGGGGTCGCCGATGTCGTCCGCCTGCTTCGCGGCCTGCCAGGCGATGTCCAGCCGCGTCTTGAGGCCCTCGGCGGAAGCCCACGCATCCGTCCGGTCGGGAAAGCCGTTCGGCCCCGGGGGCTGCCATAGCGGCCCGCCAAGCACGCTCAGCCAGCGAAGCGATCGTTGCAGTTCGTTGCCGGCGGTGGCGCCGACCGCTCGCCGCAGCGCGACGACATAGTCCAATGGCGAGCGCAGCTTCGTGAGCGGCGTCGACCAGGCTTCGGGCATGTCGACCAGCGTCAATGCGATCGAGCGCAGGTCGCCATCGGTCTTGGTGAAGACCGAGGCCAGGCGGGCGACAGCCGCCGGCGGCGGATCGTCCGCGATGAAATGGTGCGCAAGCTTGGTGGCGATGTGCCGCGCGGTGGCCGGATGGCGGGCAATGTCGTTGAGCGCCGCCTCCGCCTGGCCCATGCCGCCGTCGGGATAGGTCTTGCCGAGCAGCACGGCCTGGCCCGGCTGATGCGCATTGGCGTTGAAGACGAAGCTTCCCGGCTCTCCCAGCCGTCCCTCGCGTCCGGCCATCGTCCAGCCGGTCAGCATGCCGGCGAAGCTGGTGACGTCGGCTTGGGCATAGCCACTGCCGACGCCCAGCGTGTGCAATTCCAGAATTTCGCGGGCGAGGTTCTCGTTGAGGCCGCGTCCGCGTCGCTTGCCGGCTCGGGAATCGGGGCCAATGGACTGCTGGTTGTCGAGATAGAACAGCATGGCCGGGTGGTGCTCGACTGCCAAAAGCATGTCGGCGAAGCGGCCGAGCACGAAGGGGCGGATCGCTTCGCGTTCGAAGGCGCCGGCGCATGCCCGCACGACCGGCGCCTTGGCGACGGAGACGCAAAAATGGTTCGACCAGAAGCCGACCAGCCGTTCCACGAAACCGGGTGTCGCGGCGAGCGCCTTGTCGAAACGGGCCTGCGCTTCGTCGCGATAGATATCGGCCTCGACACGCGGCACCGCTGGTTTGGCTTTTGTCACGACCGGGCCGGCCGGGTCTTCCGCGGCTGTCGGCTGCATGGCGGCCGCTGCCCTCTCATCCCGCGCCGTCTTGCGTTCCATGGCCGCCGCCATGCTGGCCTGGATCGCCGCGGTGCTGTCCAGCAGCCCGGCATTCCTCGGATCGTCGGGGGGAATGAGCGCGATGTCTTGCTGCTTGAGCTCGGCCTTGAGGTAGCCGCGTGGATCGACGGCGACCTTGCAGAGGTCGTCGCTTGGCTTTGCGCCGAGGCCGAACCGGTTGAGCGCGACCAGCGCCGGATTCGGCGAGACGGAATTTGAGACTGGTGCGGCCAATAAAGCCTCCGTTCCGAACCGACGCCTCGGCCGGCATGTTGCATGGATCGGGAAGGGCACTCACGGCGCCGGCCGCAGCACCGGCGTCATGAGCGGGCCGTCACCAGCGGCGCCAGTGGTGCCAGCGATGGTAGGGATGCCAGACCGGGCCGATATAGACCCGCGGTCCGCCCCAGTAATAATAGCCGGGATAGATCACGCGGTGATTGGGCACGCAGCGGCCCCAATGGTTGGGATGCCAGCCCGGACCGCAGCCCCAGGCGACATGCTCGATCACCGCCGGTGCGGCGACCGGTGCAATCGGCATCGCCGAGGCGGCGCTTGCGGCGACCGTCCCCCCGATGGCGAGCGCGGCGGCGATCGAATATTTCGTCAGACTGTTCATGGGATACTCCCGAAAGTTTCGAGGTTGAAGAGAACCTGCCGGCATCGAACGATGGCAGGCCTGTCCCTCTTTCCCTTGAACGGCGCGTGCTCGCCCTTTCCGTCGCTGCCTATGGCGATTTTTTTGCAGGCGCCAGCGGCTGCCTGCCGACGCGCCGCATCAGGGCGTCCGCCAGCAGCTGGCGATCTTCCGCCGATCCCGATGCGGCGAATTCGATGATGCGCTGCTCCAGCCGGGTGCGCATGGTGACATCGGCATTGCGCGCCCGCTCGAGTGCCGCCGCAAGCGCGTTGCTGTCGAGCGTCGGCTGCTGCAGAAGGTTCGCCGCCTCGCGCCGAGCGGCCTGTCCGTCGAGGATCACGTCGCGGGACTCGCGACGCACCTCGCGCAGCGCCTGGCGGAAGATCTTGCGGTCGGCGGCCGGCAGCCTGCCGCCCGCCGATTCCAGCGAAAAGCCTGGATTGGATTTGCCGATCAGCCAGCCGGCGCCGCCGGCCAGCGCGCCGATCAGAAAGACATTCAGCACCAGCGATGCCGCGACGAGACGGGGGCTCATAGGTCTTCCTCGTAAGGATCGGCGTCGAGGCCGGCGTCGCCGAACGACGTCGCGTTGGCGTCCATGACATAATGGTCGGGCTGCGTATCCGGGTTGACGATGGTCACCAGCGCCAGCCCGGCCACGGCGCCGGCCAGGCCGATGCCGGCAAGCCCGAAGCCCAGCCACCAGAACCGGCGGTGGCGGCCCTGCCTGACCTCGGTCGCGGCGCGGGCGACAACGGCGCGATGGAGCGCCGGGCCGGGTGCTTCGACGCGATGCCGGTCGAGCATGGCGTCGAGCCTGCCGGCGCGCGCCAGGATGGCTCGGCCCTCGTCGGTTCCGGCAAACAGCATCGCGGCGGCATGTTCGGCCGGCGGCCAGCGGTGCAATGCGCCGCCATAGGCATCCGCAAGCGCGGCGAAGCGCCCGGCATCCATCGGCCCGTTTGCGGTCTTCTCAGCCATCTCGTTCCCCCTTCCACCGTTTTGACGTGGCCCCCCACGCCGCAGTCCTCAAAATTCGCAGTCCCTTCGAAGTCTCAGTCATCGCCATCTCCCGCGAGCATGGCCTGCAGAGCGCGCCGGCCGCGCGCGAGCAGGCTTTCCAGCGCGTCGACGCTGACCTGCATGGCGCCGGCAGCCTCGATGTTGGACAGCTCCTGATAATACACCAGCACGATGGCTTCGCGCTGGCGCGGCGCGATGCGCTGCAGCGCCTGATTGACCCTGCGCTCCTCGTCGCCCGGCATTGCATCGGGAAGCGGCGCTTCATCGGCCACCTCCGGCAGCTCGTCCGTCGTCCATTCGCGCCGGCGCCGCAACTGGTCGTAGCAGAGATTGAGCGCGACGCGGTGGATCCAGGTGTCGAAGCGAGCCTGCCCCTGACGCCAGCCCGAGGCGTGGCGCCAGATGCGCACGAAGGTTTCCTGGGCGACGTCCTCCGCCTCCGCCGCGTCGCCGAGCATCCGGGCGGCCAGGGCCAGGATGCGCGGCAGCTTGCGCGCCACCATCGCCTGCACGGCGCCGGGGTCGCCGGCGCCGATGCGGCGTACCAGCTCCTCGTCCGGATCGGCGCCCATCAACCGGGGCGCTCGCGACTGTCATTGTGCGGCATAGCCTCTTGGTCATTGCTCCTGATTGGGAGCGGATTTGTGGCCCGGCCTCTCGTCGGCGCCAAGCACGCCGTCGCCGTTCTTGTCGAGCTTGGCGAAGCGCTTGGCGAGGAAGGCGTCGAGCTCGCCCTTATCGACGAAGCCGTCCTTGTTGGTGTCGATGCGCGCGAAGGATTTGGCCGGATCGCCCTTGGCCTTGCGGGCGGCCTGGAAAGCGGTCCATTCGGCGAGGCTGACCTTGCCGTCATTGTCCGTATCCGCGCGCATGAACGCCTTTTCCCGGCGCGCCTCGAACTTTTCCAGCGTCAGCCCGGATTTGATTTGGTCAGACTTGGTGGCCGGAGCCGAGGTGCTCGGCGCCGTCTGGACCGGGGCAGGGGTCGGCGTCGTTGTCTGGGCGACCGCCGCTGCGGTCTGCAAGCCAAGGGCAACGACAAATATCGTTTGGCGGATCATGCTCTCGTCTCCGGTTGGGCGCGGCCATTGGCGGCCACGCTTCAGCCGTTAAACGCGAGGCAAAGCAAAATCCGTCGGTCCTTTTTCGACCGGACAAAACGTCCCCGGGATCCGGCCCGGCCGGACCGAATCGTCCCTGAAGGACCGAAAGCGACGACTATCTCGGGTGGTCGACGGCCACCAGCTGGTCCGGCTTGAAGCCGGCATGCTGCGGGGTCCAGACGTCGCCTTCGCGGTTGAACCAGTGGCACAGATACGTGCCGGAGGCCGCGCCGTCGCTGATTGTCATTTCCGGGCCTCCGGATTTCAGCCTGACGACGTCTCCGGTCTTGAAACTGTTGGGCATTTCGACCTCCCATGCTGACAAGGCGAGTTTCCCACCAACAGCGATTCCCGACAATGGCCGAGATGCGCCGATGACGTGGTGCAGGCGGGAAGGCGTGGAAAACTGGTGCCGCTAGCGTGATCCGCGAGGCAGCACTGTCATATCAAGGCTTTTGAGCTCCACTGATTGGCTGCCTTCTCCGCCCGGGAGGACGATCATGGACCTTTCTTCCGACAATTTCGGCATGGGCGCACAGGTGGAAGCCCGGCTCGCTTTTTGTGGTTAGGATTTGAGGTCAGCAAGCCGGGCTATGCGCCGACCGATGGGCGGGGGGCTTGGGGTTATCAGCCGGCGCGATCGCGAGACTGTCCGATTTGCCTGCAGGCCCACAATCGACCGAGGTCCGTCCTGCCAAACGCATTGGTCCGAAAGGACCAAAGATATAGCCCCTTATTCCGTTGGGGCAGGTTGCCCGCCGGCGGTCTTTTGTTACCTGCCCATTGCCTATGGTTCATGGGCAGACCGCTCAAACGCTCGGCCTTCAGCAACAGTTTGGTTCTCGCGGAGAAGTTTTGGTGCCGCTTGCGTGACTCGAACACGCGACCCCATCATTACGAATGATGTGCTCTACCAACTGAGCTAAAGCGGCCCGGGAAGCGTCAGGCTTCCAGAATGGGCTGGGTGATAGACTCAACCGCTCGCTAATTCAAGATGGGCAGCGGTGAATTCCGGCCTCGTTGGCGGCAATTCCGATCTAGGGTTACCGCGCCACGGGCGCAGGCGCGCCCCGTGGCGCGTGCGGGCCGCACGTCCTTCGCACCTGGCTGGCCGGCGCGACCGTACCGGTGGTGACGAAAAATGTTGATTCTTAAACAAAAAATGCCGAAATGGCTTTGGCCGGCAAGGCAGCCGCTCGCCGTTGATCGATTGGTCGCCTGTGGCCGACGATCAGACAACCGTGAGCGAACGCGCAGAGGGAGCTCGCTTGGACCCAATCGAGAAAGCGATCCGCAATGCCTTCGAGAAAGGCAATGCCGAGGACCGGGCGTTCCGCGAGAAGGTCTATCGATCGGCCTTTGCCGCGCTCGACCGCGTCCTGCAGGCCAATCCGAACGTCACGGTCGAGGCCGCCATCAGCCGCCGCAAGGCGGTGCAAGCCAAGATCGCCGAGATCGAATCGGAATTCCTGCCGGCCGTGCCCGATGTGACGCTGCCGCCGGAAAACATCGCGTCGGCCGGCAATGGCGCGCCGGATCCCCGCGTCGAAGCGCCGGCCGTGTCGGCCGCGCCGTCGGTCGACGCGCCGCTGTCGCCGTCGCAATCCGCGCCCTCGCCCTCGATCACCGTCGACGGCCCGGTCCAGCCCGATGCTTCGGACCAGCCGCGCTCACGCGTGCTGCCGCGCGTGCCCGACATCATGCCGGACGAGACCGCACTTCCCGACGCGCCGTCGCTCGACGATTCGCCGGGCGCTCCCGTCGGCAACGGCGCTGAGGTCGCGCCCGACCGCGACGAGCGGCGCATCAGGGGGCGGCGCTTGCCGCTGACCGCGATCTTCGTCGTCGCGACGCTGCTCGCGGCCGCCGGCATCGGCCTCTATTTCGCCAAGCAGACCGGCGTCTTCAAGACGGCGGCAGAGCTCGACACCGGCCCGCCGGAACCGACGCCGACGCTGGACGACGAGGACTCCTCGCCGCCGGCCGAACCCGGCTCGCCGCAGAAGCCGGGCGAGGCCGACCAGTCGAAGAACTGGATCAACGTCTTCTCGCCGGCCGATCCGACCCGTGTCAGCACGCCGTCCGACGCCGCCGCCGAGGTGATGAAGGACGACACCGGCCAGTTCTTGCGCATCCGCTCGGGCGCGTCCGGTTCGGCCATTGCCTTCGATGTCGGCCAGGGCGTGCTGGAGAAGCTTGCCGGCAAACATGCCATGTTCGACATCGTCGCCCGCTCGGAAGAGGGCAAGGAGACGCAGATTTCGGTCGACTGCAATTTCGGCGACTTCGGCGATTGCGGCCGCAAACGCTACGCGGTCGGCCACGAGCGCAACGAATATCTGTTCGACGTGCAGTTCCCCGACAAACATCCGGGCGCCGCCGGCACCATCGCCGTCAACTCCGACTTCGACCAGAAGGGCAAGTCCGTCGATATCTACGAGATCCGCGTTTCGATCGCGGAGTGATCGCGCCGCTCTATCTGCCGGCGCCGGCGCGCCGGCGAGGGGGCGTCCCTAGCCGTCCAGCAGCGCCTGCAACGTTTCGATGCGATCGGCTTCCGCGGCCGGCTTGTCCCAGCGCAACCGCGAGATGCGGGGAAAGCGCATCGCGACGCCCGATTTGTGGCGGGTCGAGCGGTTGAGGCCTTCGAACGCCACCTCCAGCACTAGGCCGTTCCCGCGGTCGGCGCGCACCGAGCGCACCGGCCCGAAACGCTCGATCGTGTTGTCGCGCACATATTTGTCGATCTCTCTCAGCTCCTCGTCGGTGAATCCGAAATAGGCCTTGCCGACGGGGACCAGTTCTTCCGAACCCTCGGGGCCGGACCAGACACCGAACGTGTAGTCGGAATAAAAGCTCGAGCGCTTGCCGTGGCCGCGCTGAGCATACATCAGCACCGCGTCGATGGTGTGCGGATCGCGCTTCCACTTGAACCAGGGCCCTTTTGGCCGGCCGGCGAGGTAGGGCGAATCCCAGCGCTTCAGCATCACCCCTTCGATGATTGGATGCGGCGGCGCCTGGCGCAGGCGCTCCAGCGGCTCCCAGTCGGAGAACGCGACAAAGGGCGAGAGATCGAAGCGGCTGGGATCGAGCGTCCCGACGAAGGCCTCAAGGCGCTTGCGGCGCTCGCCGAAGGGCAGCGCGCGCAGATCCTGGCCATCGATCTGCAGCGCGTCGTAGCAGCGCATGAATGCCGGATATTGCTGCTGGATCTTTGGCGAGACGCTCTTGCGGTTCAGCCGTTGCTGCAGGTCGGAAAAGGTTCCAGTCGCCTCGCGCGGGTCGCCGACCAGCAGCTCGCCGTCCAGCGCCGCTTCGAAATTCATGGCCGCGGCGAGGTCCGGGAAGGCGCCGGACACGTCATCGCCGGTGCGCGAATAGAGCCTGCGGACGCCGCCTTCGCACACCGCCTGCACGCGGATGCCGTCCCACTTCCATTCCGCCGCATAATCGGCCGGATCGAGCTTTTCGAGGTCGTTGTCGCCAACGGCATTGGAAAGCATCACCGGCCGGAACAGCGCGAGCGCTGCGCTCCTCGGCTTTTCCGCCCGGCCCTCCAGCCAGGCGAACAGCTCGGTGTAGGGCGGCGCCAGACCGTGCCAGAGCTCCTCGATCTCGGCGACGTCGATCTTGCCGAGGTCGGCCAGCGCCTGCTTGGCGAGCCGCGCCGACACACCGATGCGCAGGCCGCCGGTGACTAGCTTGATGATGGCGAAGCGCGCCGAGATGCTGGCGTCGTCGAGCAGCCGCGCCAGCACCTTCGGCCCGTCGGAACGGCTCGCCGCCTGCAGCCTGCCGACCACCTCGGCAAGCGTCGGCACATGATTGGGGATATGCCCTTGCGGCTGCGGCCAGACCAGCGACACAGTCTCGGCGAGGTCGCCGACATAGTCGTAGGAGTAGCCGAACAGCACCGGGTCCATGCGCTCGACCACCAGCGCGCGCAGCATCGCCGGCTTCACCGCCGCGATCGAAAGATCACCCGTGATCGCCGCCAGCGCCAGCCCGCGATCGGGGTCCTCGACGCTGCGGAAATAATCGGTGAGCAGCGTCAACTTGCCGTTGCGCGACGGCGTCAGCACCAGACGGTCGAGGAGCTCGGCGAAGCGGTTCATGGGGATGTGCGCCCCGCCAATGGCGAAAGCCGGCGCGAGGCACCCCCCTCTGTCCTGCCGGACATCTCCCCCGCACGGGGGGAGATTGGCAGTTTCGGCCCTGCCGCACATCCTGCAATGTCGGAGATTGGCGAAAGTGGGCGTGACGTCTGATCTCCTCCCTTTAGGGGGAGATGTCCGGCAGGACAGAGGGGGGCGCCGTAGAGCGCGGCGGTGGCGATTTTCCTATGCGCGTACGCCATCAATCGCCCTCGTCCTCATATCCCACCAGATGCAGCGGCCGCGCGGCGATGCCCTCCATCTCGCACCAGCGCACCAGCGCCTCCTCGCGGCCATGCGTCACCCAGATTTCTTCCGCCCCCGTTTCCTTGATGGTGATGATCAGCTCGTCCCAGTCGGCATGGTCGGAAATGATCAGCGGCAGCTCGACGCCGCCCTGCTTGGCGCGCTGGCGGATGCGCATCCAGCCTGAGGCGAAGCAGGAGATCGGGTCCGGAAAACGCCGCGCCCAGCGGTCGGCGAAGGCCGATGGCGGGCCGACGACAATCGCGCCGGCGAAATCGGCCTTGCCGCTGCTTTCAACCGTCGCCGGCTCGAGCCGGCCAAGATCGATGCCCTGGCTTTGATAATATTCGCTGAGCTTGGCCAGCGCGCCGTGGATATAGATCGGCATGTCATAGCCGGCGTCGCGCAGCAGCCGCATCACGCGCTGCGCCTTGCCGAGCGCATAGGCGCCGATCAGATGCGAGCGCTCGGGAAACTGCGCCGCCGATTTGAGCACGCGCGCGATCTCCTCATGGTCGGGCGGATGCCGGAACACCGGCAGGCCGAAGGTCGCTTCGGTGATGAAGACATCGCAGCGGACAGGCTCGAACGGCAGGCAGGTCGCGTCCTTCTGCCGCTTGTAGTCGCCGGAGGCCACGATGCGCATGCTCCCATGCTCGACGCAGATCTGCGCCGAGCCCAGCACATGCCCGGCCGGATGGAAGGTGACGGCGACGCCGTTGATCTCGATCGTCTGACCGGGAGTTGCCGCTTGCGTCGTTCCGGCGAAATCCTCGCCATAGCGCAGTCCCATGATGTCGAGCGTCTCTTGCGTCGCAAGCACCGAGCGGTGCCCGGATCGCGCATGGTCGGAATGGCCGTGCGTGATCAGAGCCCGCTCGACGGGCCGCACCGGATCGATGAAGAAATCGCCGGGCGGGCAGTAGAGGCCCTCCGGCCGGGATTTGAGCAGGTCGCTGGCGCGCATGGCTTTGAACATAGTAGCTAAATTTGCCGCGGGAAGCCCGCTGCAAGAGACTGCTGACTCGTCCTGGATCGCAATCGCGTTTCGTTGAAACCCCATCACGATCCGGCTCTTTGTTTGAACATGACCTCTCTCCGAAAACCGGTTCCCACTTTTTGCTTCCTGACCTTCGGTTCGGGATCATGCTATGGAGCCGGCCGCCGGCCCGCCTCGCCGGTGGGATCCTTCACGAATGAAACCGCTCCAAGCCTCGTCGGGCGATTTGAACGCTGACCGTCGCGCGGATTTCGCCGAGATGCTTCTCGCTTCGGGCGAGTCTGCGCGGGCGGCGGAGCTTCTGCTTGGCGCGCTGGAGCTGGCGCCGCGCTGGGCCGCCGGCTGGTTTCGCCTCGGCGAGATGCAGGAAGCGGCCAGTCTGCCCGACCAGGCCGCGCAGGCCTGGGCCATGGCGCTGAAGCTGGAGCCCGCGGATCGCCTTGGCGCCGCGCTCAAGCTTCAGCTGATCGGCAAGGCGGCCGCCGCGGCGGCGCCGCCCAGCGCCTTTGTCGAGACCTTGTTCGACCACTACGCCGACAGTTTCGAGGAATCGCTTGTCGGGAAACTCGGCTACGGGCTGCCGGATTTTCTCGGGCACGCCATTGGCAAGGCAAGGCCCGGCCGGTTCCGGCTGGCCCTCGACCTTGGCTGCGGCACCGGCCTGATGGGCGAAAGGCTGCGCCCTTTCGTCGACCGGCTTGAGGGCTACGACATCTCGGCCGGCATGCTGAGGAAGGCGAGGGGCAAGGGCATCTACGACCTGCTGGCCAAGGCCGACCTTCAGCATTTCTCCCGCACCGGCGACAGAGCCGACCTCGTGGTCGCGGCCGACGTGTTCATCTATGTCGGCGCGCTCGACCGTATCGTCGGCGCGGTTGCGAACATGCTTGCCGATGGCGGCATATTCGCCTTTTCGCTCGAGACGCTTGTCGGCGGCGGCGATTTCGCCCTTTTGCCGTCAAGGCGTTATGCTCATTCCGAGGCCTATGCGCGGCGCGCGCTTTGTGCCAACGGGCTTGCGATCCTGTCGCTGGAAAGCATGATTATCCGGCACGACCGGCGTGACCCGGTCGAGGGCCTGGCCATCGTGGCTGGCTTCCCTGCTACAACTACCGAGGCGGGGAATCCGGCAACGGCATGAGGTCGACCTTGCTGCGAAAAAGCCTGAATGGCATGGTCCGGGTTGCGCGGGGCGGATACCATGAGGAGATATCCATGCGCTGGACCATGGTTGCATTGGCATCTTGCCTGACCGTTGCCGGCTGTGTCGGCGGCACATCGATGGCCGAGCGTCAGGACGAGGATGTCCAATCCTCATTGCAATATGACGATGTGCCTTGCGACCAATTGCTGGCGCAGCGCAATCAACTGGCGCGGCAGAACAATCTGCCCGTCACCGCCAAGCCGAGCTTTTCCAATCCGGCCATGGGCTTCGGCCCGTTCATACCTGACACGCGCTCCAAGGCGCGGCGCGACAGCAACAAGGCGAGCGGCGAGATCGACGCCATGAACCGCTCGATCGACCGCCGCGACTGCGGCAAGCCGAAGAAGAAGGAGACGCTCGGGCTGCCCGGCTCGAAGCCTTCCTGAGTATCCGATATTCGATATTCCGCTTTGCGATCGGTCGGGTCGTCGAGCTTTCGTGTCTGAAGGCCGCCATGAGTCTCTCGGATCTCGGCAATCGCATCTGCATGCTAGGACCGTCCAACAGCGGCAAGTCCACTCTTGTCAATGCGATCGCCCGCAAGCGCGGCCTGGATCGCCTGGATCAGCTCTTTGCTTCCGCGATCGGGTTTGTTTCCCAACTAATATCCGGCCTCTCTGTCGACCAGGTTGTCCAGCTTTTCGCCGCGCTCGAAGGCGGCCATCTGGCGAAGCATGATCGGCACCAGATGGGCCGGGTCCGAGGTCGCCGCCGCATGCGGCGTGACGAACACTTTCGGGTGGCTCCATAACGGGCTGGTCTTCGGCAGCGGCTCGACTTCGAACACGTCGAGGCTCGCTTCTTTCAGCGTGCCGTCGTCCAGCGCGCGCACGATGTCGGTGTCCTTCTGCAGGCGTCCGCGCCCGGCATTGATCAGCACGGCGCCGCCAAGCCCGTTGCGCCGGCGCAGTTCCTTGAGCAGCCCGTAATTGACGATGCCCTGGGTTTGCGGCGTGAGCGGCAACAGCACGACGAGGATGTCGGTAGCATTGAGGAACGGGATCAGCCCCGCTTCCCCCGAATAGGTCGAAACGCCCTTCGTCGGATGCTCGCTGCGCGACCAGCCATTGACGGCGAAACCGAGCGAAAGCAGCACCGATGCCGCGGCGCGGCCGAGATGGCCGAGGCCCATGATGCCGACGGAGATGTCGCCGGCCGGCCGTTGCGGCGGCTCGTGCCAGGTCTTCTTCGCCTGTTGGCTGCGGTAGAGCATGCTCTGGCGGTGATGGTCGAGCACCCGCCACACCACATATTCGGTCATGTATTGGGTGAGATTGTCGGCGACGATCCTGACGATCGGCACGTCGGGCAGGCCGGGATCGGCAAAGATGTGGTCGACGCCGGCGCCGATCGAAAAGATGACGCGCAGATTGGGCAGCGACTTGAGAAGGTTGGGCTTCTGCTTCCACACCACCGCATAGGCGATCGACGGATCGTTCGGACCGTCCGGTTCCAGCACGACCTCGCGCTCGGCGGCTAGCAGCTCATGCCAGCGCTGCGGGTGAAAGCCGGTGAGGGCAAGCAGAACTTTGCCTTTTTCCATTTTCGGATGTTTCCCTGTTGTCCCGGTGCCGGTCCGATTACTCGCTGACCACGCCGGTCGGTGCCGTCTCGATCTTGAAGGCCGCCGCCATCAGCGCCCGCGTATAGTCGGTTTGCGGGCTGCTGAAAATCTGCGCGGAAGGTCCCGCCTCGACGATCTGGCCATTGCGCATGACGATGACGTCATTGGCAAGTGCGCGGACCACCTTGAGGTCGTGGCTGATGAAGAGATAGGCGAGATTGTGCTTGGCCTGAAGGCCGCGCAGAAGGTCGACCACTTGCGCCTGCACGCTCATGTCGAGCGCCGAGGTCGGCTCGTCGAGCATGACGAAGCGCGGGTTGAGCACCATGGCGCGGGCGATGGCGACGCGCTGGCGCTGGCCTCCGGAAAACTCGTGCGGGTAGCGGTGGCGCGTCTCGGGATCGAGGCCGACCTCCTTCAACACGGCGACCACCTTGTCGTCGCGCTGGTCGGCCGAAAGCTTCGGCTCGTGGATCTTCAACCCTTCCTCGATGATCTCCGAGACCGACAGGCGCGGGCTGAGCGATCCGAACGGATCCTGGAAGACGATCTGCAGTTCGCGCCGCAGCGGCCGCATGGCGCTGAAGGAGAGCTGGTTGATGTCGCGTCCATTGAAATTGATCGTGCCGGTCGAGGAGATCATCCGAGCGAGCGCCAGCCCGAGCGTCGTCTTGCCCGAGCCGGATTCGCCGACGACACCAAGCGTCTGGCCGGCGCGCACCGTGACGTCGATGCCGTCCACGGCCTTCACATGGTCGACGGTCTTGCGGAAGAAACCCTTCTTGATCGGGAACCAGACCTTGATGTCCCTGCCGGTCATGACGGATTTGGCGCCCGGGTCGGCCGCGGGCGGCTTGCCCTTCGGCTCAGCCGCCAGCAGATGCTTTGTATAGTCATGGCGCGGATTGGCGAAGATTTCCCCGGTCGGGCCGCTCTCGACGATCTTGCCCTTGGTCATGACGCAGACGCGGTCGGCGATCCTGCGCACGATGCCGAGATCGTGCGTGATGAACAGGAGCGACATGCCCTTGCGGGCTTTGAGCTTCGCCAGCAATTCGAGGATCTGCGCCTGCACGGTGACGTCGAGCGCCGTCGTCGGTTCGTCGGCGATCAAAAGCTGCGGCTCGTTGGCCAAGGCCATGGCGATCATGACGCGCTGGCGCTGGCCGCCGGAGAGCTGGTGCGGATAGGCGTCGAGGCGTTTCTGCGGATCGCGGATGCCGACCTCGTTGAGCAGCTCCAGCGTGCGGGCACGGGCAGCTTGATCGCGCATGCCCTGATGCAACTGCAGCACCTCGACGATCTGCTGCTCGATCGTATGCAGCGGGTTGAGCGAGGTCATCGGCTCCTGGAAGATCATGGTGATCTTGTTGCCGCGCACGCCGCGCAACGCCTTCTCGTTCATGGCAAGCAGGTCGGCGCCGCTGAACAGGATCTTGCCCGAGGGATGGCTGGCGGCGGGATAGGGCAGGAGCTTCAGCACCGACAGCGCCGAGACCGATTTGCCCGACCCGGATTCGCCGACCAAGGCAACCGTCTCGCCCTTGGCGATGTCGAATGAGATATGGTCGACGGCGATCGATTGCTTGCCGCCCTGCGCGAAGGCGACGCTCAGATCTTGGACGGACAGCAGGGCTTCGCTCATTTGAACGTCTTGCGCGGATCGAAGGCGTCGCGCGTCGCCTCACCGATGAAGACCAGCAGCGACAGCATGAGCGAAATCACGATGAACCCGGAGATGCCGAGCCAGGGGGCGTTGAGGTTGCGCTGCGCCTGTTTCAGCAGTTCGCCGAGCGAGGCCGAGCCGGGCGGCAGGCCGAAGCCGAGATAGTCGAGCGAGGTCAGCGTCGAGATGGAGCCCGAGAGCAGGAAGGGCAGGAAGGTCAGCGTCGCCACCATGGCGTTCGGCAACAGGTGCCGGAACATGATGGTGAGGTTCGGCACGCCCAGCGCCCGCGCCGCGTTGACATATTCGAAATTGCGGGCGCGCAGGAATTCGGCCCGCACCACGCCGACCAGCGCCACCCAGGAGAACAGCAGCATCAGGCTGAGCAGGATGAAGAAGCCGGGCGGCAGGATCGCCGAGACGATCAGCAGGAGGTAGAGCACCGGGATCGCCGACCAGATTTCGATGAAACGCTGGAAGAGAAGGTCGGTCCAACCGCCGAAATAACCTTGCACCGCGCCGGCCGCGACGCCGATCAGCGACGAGCCGAGCGTCAGGATCAGGCCGAACAGAACCGAGATGCGGAAGCCGTAGAGCACGCGCGCCAGCACGTCGCGCGCCTGGTCGTCCGTGCCCAGCCAGTTCCAGTTGCCGACGACGCAGTTCTCGTCGGCCTCTCCCTTCGGGTACTGACTGCAACGCTTGCTCTTGTCGTAAAGCCAGGACGGCTTTGCCGGTGCCGGTTCCGGAATGGCGTTGTTGACCGTCTGATAGGAATAGCGAACCGGTGGCCAGATCATCCAGCCATTGGAGTTGATCTCGTCCTGGATCACCGGATCGCGATAGTCGGTGACGGCGTAGAAACCGCCGAACTTCTCTTCCGGATAAGCGACCAGAACCGGAAACAGAATCTCGCCCTTGTATGAGACGATGATCGGCTTGTCGTTGGCGATCAGCTCGGAAAACAGCGACAGCACGAACAGCAAAAGGAAGATCCAGAGCGACCAGTAGCCGCGCCGGTTGGCCTTGAAATTCTGCAACCGCCTCTGGTTGAGCGGCGACAGAAATGGCCTGCGAGGCCGCGCCGGCGCGCTTTCGATCGCGGCCTCGGCCATCAGATGTCTCTCCGCTCGAAGTCGATGCGCGGATCGACCCAGGTGTAGATCAGGTCTGACAAAAGTCCGACGAACAGGCCAAGCAGCGAGAAGATGTAGAGGGTGGCGAACACCACCGGATAGTCGCGGTCGATCACCGACTTGAAGCCGAGCAGCCCGAGGCCGTCGAGCGAGAAGATGTTCTCGATCAGCAGCGAGCCGGTGAAGAAGGCCGAGATGAAGGCGCCGGGAAAGCCGGCAATCACGATCAGCATGGCGTTTCGGAAGACATGGCCGTAGAGCACCTTGTGCTCCGACAGCCCCTTGGCGCGCGCCGTCACCACATATTGCTTGCGGATTTCTTCAAGGAAGGAGTTCTTGGTGAGAAGGGTGGTCGTCGCGAAAGCCGAAAGCACGAGCGCCGTCAGCGGCAGCGTCATGTGCCAGAAATAGTCGGCGATCTTGCCGGGCCAGGACAGCTGGTCCCAATTGTCCGAAACGATACCGCGCAGCGGAAACCAGTCCCAGAACGAGCCGCCTGCGAACAGCACCATGAGCATGATGCCGAACAGGAAGCCGGGAATGGCATAGCCGACGATGACGACGCCGCTGGTCCATACGTCGAAGGTCGAGCCGTCCTTCACCGCCTTGCGGATACCGAGCGGGATCGAGATCAGGTAGGATAAAAGCGTGATCCACAGGCCGATGGAGATGGAGACGGGCATCTTCTCCAGGATCAGGTCCAGCACCGAGATATCGCGGAAATAGCTGTCGCCGAAATCGAAGCGGCTATAGTTCCACAGCATCATGCCGAAGCGCTCGAGCGGCGGCTTGTCGAAGCCGAACTGCTTTTCCAGCTTTTTGATGAATTCGGGATCGAGCCCCTGCGCGCCGCGATATTTCGAGCCGACATCGCCGGCAACGTCGAAATTGCCGCCGCCACCGGCGTCGCCGCCACCGCTGCCGAGGCGATCGTTGCTGCCCTGGTTGGTCAGCCGGGCAATCACCTGCTCGACCGGGCCGCCCGGCGCGAACTGGATGACCGCGAAGGAGATCGCCATGATGCCGAACAGCGTCGGGATCATGAGAAGAATGCGGCGCAGGATATAGGCGCCCATCAGGCGACGGGTCCCGCGCGAACAGTGATGTCAGGCTTTGCCAATCTTTGCCGCCTTGCCCTTGTCGACCCACCACAGCGCCTCGACCGGAAAGCCGAAATCGGGTTTCTGCTCGGGGAACCCGAACATGTCCCAATAGGCGCTTCGGTGATTCGCCAGATACCAACTTGGAATCCAATCGCGCCGCGCGCGCAAGGCCCGGTCCAAGGCGCGCATGGCGGTGGTCAGGCCTTCACGGTCCTTGGCGGCGCCGACGGCATCGATCAGCGCGTCGACTGCAGGGCTTGCAATGCCCGACAGGTTGCGCGAGCCCGATACGGCGGCGCTGCGCGAGTGGAAGAAGATCTCCAGATCGTCGCGGGTCGGCGTGGCGCTGAAATTGAAGGCCGCCGACAGCAGGTCGAAATCGAATGTCGATTGCCTGAGCTGGTACTGTGCCGAATCCACCAGGCGGATCGAGGCATCGATGCCGATGGCTTTCATGTTGGCGACCCAGGGCGAATAGACCTGCACGAAGGTCTCGTCATCGACCAGGAATTCGGCGGAGAGCCGCCCGCCCTTGTCGTTGACCGCGAAATCGCCGGAGCGTTTCCAGCCGGCCTCGGCGAGCAGCTTCAGCGCCGCGCTCAGTTGCTTGCGGTCCCGCCCTGAACCGTCCGGCGGTGGCTGTGTCACGGCCTCGCCGAAGGTCTCCGGCGGCAACCGGTCGCGCAGCGGCTCCAGCAGCGCCAGCTCCTGCGGCGTTGGCATACCCGAGGCCCGGAAGTCGGATTTCTCGAAGCAGGATTGCGAGCGCTCGTAGGAACCATAGAAGAAGTTGCGCCGCGTCCATTCGAAATCGAAGCAGAGCGCGATCGCCTGCCGCACGCGCGGGTCCTTGAATTGCTCCCGCCGCTGGTTGACCGCGGTGGCCTGCATGGAAGGCGTGGTTTCGGCGGGGAACTCATGCTTGATCACCTTGCCGGCGGTGAAGGCCGGAAAGTCATAGGCCGTCGCCCAGACGCGCGACGTGAATTCCTCGCGGTAGAGGATCTCGCCCTTCTTGAAGGCCTCGAACCCGGCCGCGCGATCCTGGTAGAATTCGATGCGGATGCGCCCGAAATTGTTCTGGCCGCGATTGACCGGCAGGTCGTTGCCCCAGTAATCGGCCACGCGCTCGTATTCGATCCAGGCGCCTGCCGACCACCGTCCGACCTTGTAGGCGCTGGAGCCGAGCGGCGGATTGAGCTGCGAGGAATCGAACGGGTTGGCCGTGAAGAAGGCCTTCGAAAGGATCGGGAACCCGACCACGTTGAGGATAGTGCGGGCCGACTGCTTGCCGGAGAATTTGAGCTCGACCGTATGGGTGTCCTTCGCCACCGCGTCATCCAGATGCGTCAGCGACAGCGCGTAGTCCGGATGCCCTTTGTCTTTCAGCAACTTGAAGGTGAAGGCGACATCGTCGGCGGTGAGCGGCGTGCCGTCATGGAAGCGCGCCTGCGGGCGCAGCGAGAAGGTGAAGCCGTTGCGGTCGTCCGAAATGGTGACGCTCTCGGCGATCAGCCCATAGACCGCGTCCGGCTCGTCGAGCGCCCGCACCATCAGCGAATCGAAGCACATCTCCATGCGCTGCGGAGAATCGCCCTTGGCGACGAATGAGTTCAGCGTGTTGAAAGTCTGCGGGCTCTGGTTGGCGCCCCAGTTCGGCGGCGAGAAATTGAAGATGCCGCCTTGCGGCGCATCGACATCGACATAGTCGAAACGGGTGAAATCGGGCTTGTATTTGAGGTCGCCGAAGGCCGACAGGCCGTGCAGCTTGACACCGGCCGGGGTGTCGGCAAAGGCCCGGCCAGGCAGCAATGCGGCGGCCGTCGCCGCCGCGCCAAGCGCCAGGAAGTCGCGACGAGGAAGCAAACTCCGCCGCCCCATCAATTGAGGCCCTTGTACTTGGCGGCCAGCGCCTTTTCCTTCTCGGGGTCGATCCACCAGGAATCGATATCGGCGCCGAGATATGCCGGCTGCTTTTCCGGCATGCCGAACTTGTTCCAATAAGCATACCAGACTGCCGAGCGATGGTACTGCGGCAGAACATAGAAGTTCCACAAAAGCACGCGGTCAAGGGCGTGGGTGGCGGCGACAAGGTCGGCGCGGTCGCTGGCAAAAACGATCCGATCGATCAGGGCGTCGACGACCGGGTCCTTAATGCCCATCAGGTTACGCGAGCCTGGAGCTTCTGCTGCCTTCGAACTCCAGAATTCGCGTTGCTCGTTGCCGGGCGATTCAGATTGCTGAAGCACCGTCGTTACCATGTCGAAGTCGAAGTGATTGATCCGGTTGATGTACTGGGTCTGGTCGATGATGCGTAGGGTCGCGTCGATCCCTATCTTGCGCAGGTTAGCGATGTAAGGGCTGGAGATGACTTGGTCGGTGTCGTTCGAACCGAGTATCTCGAACTTAAGCGGCTCGCCGGTCTTGGTGTTGATCATTTTGCCGCCCTTGATCTGCCAGCCGGCCTGAGCAAGGAGATCAACGGCCCGCTTAAGATATTTCCGCTCCGCTTGCGGTGTGTCATAGACAGGTAGCTTGAACTCCTGAGTGAACAATTCGGGCGGCAGCTTGTCGCGATATTTTTCCAGGATCTCCAGCTCCTTGCCTTGCGGCAGCCCGCTCGACGCCAGTTCGGTGCCTTGGAAATAGCTCGACGTTCTGGTGTTGAAGCCAAAAAACAGCGTCCTGTTCATCGTCTCGAAATCGAAGGGCTGGGTCAGCGCCTCGCGCACCCGACGATCTTGGAAAAGTGCTCGCCGCTGGTTGAACACGAAGCCCTGCATGGGCTGCGCATGTTCGCTTTCGAAGGTCTTCTTGATCACGTCGCCGCCCTTGAAGGCCGGAAAGTCATAAGCGGTTGCCCATTTGCGCGAACTCATCTCGCGGTGGATGTCGTCGAGCCCGCCCTTGGTGAAGGCCTGCCAGGCGGCGTTGTCGTCGAGGATGTAGGTAAAGCGCTGGGTATCGAAATTCTCGCGCCCGATCTTCACCGGCAGCTTCGCGCCCCAATAATCGGGCACGCGCTGCCAGACGATCTCCGAGCCTGGCTTGAAGCTGGCGATCTTGTAGGCCGCGGAGCCCAGCGGCGGCTCCAGCGTTGGCTTGGTGATGTCGCGCTTCTTGCCGCTGGCGTCGGTGCCCTCCCACCAGTGCTTCGGTAGGACGACGAGATCGCCGAGGATCTTAGGCAACTCGCGATTGCCCTTCTGGTTGAAATGGAATTCGACCTCGCGGTCCGAGATCGCGACGGCCTCGGTCACGTTCTCGAAATAGCGATTGTATCTCGGGCTGTTGGCTTTGAGCACCTGGAATGACCAGACCACGTCGTCGACGGTGATCGGCTGGCCGTCATGCCATTTAGCGCGCGGATCGAGCCGGTAGGTGGCCGACGAAAAATCGGCAGGGTACTTAAAGGCGTCGGCGATCAGCGGGTGACTGACGCTGCCTTCGTCGGTAGCCTGATCCATCAGCGTGTCGTAGAGCAGGCCGCCGCCAAACTCGGCGAAGCCGCCTGCAGGCGATCCTTGCACGATGTATGGGTTGAAGCTGTCAAACGTGCCGACGGCGACGGCGTTATACGTTCCGCCCTTCGGCGCATCCGGATTGACGTAGTCGTAATGCTGGAAATTCTCGCCGTATTTTGAAGATCCGATCAGCGACGACGTCGTACGCCACTCGTCGGCGAAGCCGGCCTGCAGGCTGGCGGCGAAGGCGAGCGCGAACGCCGATGCGAAAAGCGTGCGGAAGCGTCCAACCTTCATGCGTTCTCCTCGTCGCGAGCAACTGGAGCGTTCATCGTTTACGAAAACGACGGGCTCTCTATCGCTTTGTCTCGACGCAATTCCGGACGGAAACCGGTTCCCCTTCCTGGAATTGCTCTGACCACCCGCAATCTAGATCATTTGACGCCGGTGGGAACCGCAAGTGCCGCCTTTGTCGCCGCCCATGCAGCTTTCCCAACAGAAAAGCCGGGACGAACCCGGCTTTTCCAAGGAAGTCTCTGCGACAAATTGTTTATTGAGCGGGCGCCGCGGGCTTGGCCGGAGCGGCTCCTTCGGCCGGCTTGGCCGGCGCGGCGCCTTCCGCGGGCTTCGCGGGTGCGGCGCCTTCCGCCGGCTTGGTGCCTTCGGCGGGCTTGGCCTCGGCCGAAGCGCCCGGCTGCGGCAGCGGCTTCGGATTGTCCGACAGCGTGCGCAGATAGGCGATCACATTGGCCCGGTCTTCATCCTTCGGCAGACCGGCGAAGCCCATCGCCGTGCCCTTCACGAACTTCTTCGGCGAGGTGATGAAGTGGTTGAGATTGTCGTAGGTCCAGTGCTCCTGGCCGCCTTTCGAAAAATCCTTCATGCCGGCCGAATAGGCGAAGCCTTCATGCTCGGCGACGGGGCGGTCGACGATATCCCAGAGATCCGGGCCGACCTTGTTCGGACCGCCCTTTTCGCCGGAATGGCAGGCCTGGCATTTCTTGAAGATCGCGGCGCCAGCCTCGGCATTGGCGGTGGCGAGCAGGTCGGCGATCGGCTTGGCTTCCGCCGCGGGAGCAGCCGGACCGCCTTCGGCCGGTTCCTGCGCTTCGATGGCGAAGCCGGGCTTTTCGGGCGCCGGCGAGGCGAACAATCCGTCCGAGACGAGGCCTATCGAAAAGACGAGGAAGCAGGTTCCCAGAAATCCGCCGAGCAGCTTGTTGACTTCGTTGGAATCCATACGCCCCTTGCTCCCTTTTCCGGCGGACCGTCCCGTCCACTCCGTCCGTCGGTATCGCGAACTGCCTCGAAAGGCCAGTCAAATCGGGCGGAAACTAGGTCTTTTGCTCAGGCGTTGCAACACCTATAAGGGCGCTTCCAGTGAGACCTTTTGCCACTTTTCCATCCGCTTTTTTCGACCGCCCTGAAATCCGATGTCAACCTTGATCCTGATCCCCGCCCGCATGGCCTCGACGCGTCTGCCGGGCAAGCCGCTGGCCGACATTGCGGGCGCGCCGATGATCGTCCATGTCGCCCGCCGGTCCGCCGAGGCCGGGCTTGGCCGCGTGGTGGTGGCGACCGATACCGAAGCCGTCGCGCAAGCCGTGCGGGCGCATGGCTTCGAGGCTGTCATGACCCGCGCGGATCACGAATCGGGCTCCGACCGCATCTTCGAGGCGCTGACGGCCCTCGACCCCGAAAGGCAGGTGGAAACGATCGTCAACGTCCAGGGCGACCTGCCGACCATCGATCCCGAGATCATTGGCGCGTCGCTGCGGCCGTTTGAGGACAAATCGGTCGATATCGCTACGCTGGGCGTCGAGATCGTGCGCGACGAGGAGAAGACCAACCAGAACGTGGTCAAGATCGTCGGCTCGCCGCTGTCGGCGACACGGTTGAGAGCGCTCTATTTCACCCGCGCCACCGCGCCCTGGGGCCAGGGACCGCTCTACCACCACATCGGCCTCTACGCCTATCGCCGTGCGGCGCTGGAACGCTTCGTGGCGCTCAAGCCGTCGCCGCTGGAGCGGCGCGAACGGCTGGAGCAACTGCGCGCGCTGGAAGCCGGCATGCGCATCGACGCCGAGATCGTCAAATCGCTGCCGCTTGGCGTCGACACCCCCGACGACCTCGAGCGGGCGCGAAAAATCCTCTCAAACTGAGACATCCGTGATGGCTGAAAAGACCAACAGAATCTCCTTCCAGGGCGAGCCAGGCGCCAATTCCGATACGGCCTGCCGCAACATGTTCCCGTCGATGGAACCGTTGCCTTGCCCGACCTTCGAGGACGCCTTCAACGCGGTCGAGACCGGCAAGGCCGAGCTCGCCATGATCCCTATCGAGAACACGATCGCCGGGCGCGTCGCCGACATCCACCACCTGTTGCCGGAATCGAGGCTGCACATCGTCGGCGAGTATTTCCTGCCGATCCACTTCCAGCTCATGGTGCTGCCGGGGGTGAAGCGCGAAGAGATCAAGACCGTGCACAGCCACATCCATGCGCTCGGCCAGTGCCGCAAATATATCCGCAAGAACGGCTGGAAGCCGGTGATCGCCGGCGACACGGCGGGTTCGGCCAAGATGGTCTCCGAGGTGCGGGACCGCACCATGGCCTCGCTGGCGCCGGCTTTGGCCGCCGAGCTCTATGGGCTCGATATCATCGAGAAGAATGTCGAGGACACCGATTCGAACGTCACTCGCTTCGTCGTGCTGACCAAGAACAAGCAATGGATCGAACGCCCCGCGCCGGACGCCAAGATGATGACCACCTTCATCTTCCGCGTCCGCAACGTGCCGGCCGCGCTCTACAAGGCGATGGGCGGCTTCGCCACCAACGGCATCAACATGACCAAGCTCGAGAGCTACCAGCTCGGCGCCTTCACCGCGACGTTGTTTTACGCCGACATCGAAGGCCACCCGGACGATCCGCTGGTCAAGCTGGCGCTCGACGAGCTACGCTTCTTCTCGCGCGAAATGCGCATCCTCGGCGTCTATCCGGCCAGCGCCTCGCGTGATGAGTGGAAGGTGGCGGACTGAACGGCTAGTCGGAGCTCACGACCTTCGAGATTGGGGGAGCCTTCGCGACTTCGTCATCCACGGGCGGAGCGACGCGAAGCGGAGCGCAGACCCGAGGATCCATTCCGTAACCTTGATCGTAGAGCGCAGCGGAGCAGAATTCTGGACCGTCGCAACGCGTCGAAGTCACGGCATGGATCCTCGGGTCTGCGCGCGTCGCTTTCGCTCCTTGCTTCGCCCGTGGATGACGAAGCACGAAGGCCTTCGCCAATCTCCGACGTTTGCACTCAACCCGATATCACCCCCAGCCGAGCGGCACGTAGTCGATCTCCATGAACGTCTCGACCTCGGGCACCCAGCGGTCGCGCACGAAGGCGACATGGTCCGGGTGTTCGTTGTAGCGCGTGTAGGCCGCCTGGTCGGCGAACTCCATCGAGAAGCCGAACTGGTAGTCGTTCTTCGGGCTCACCTGCCGCAACTGCTCGAAATGCGCGACGCCCTTGATCCCGGTCAGGATTTTCTTCGCGTCGTGCAGAAAGCGCTTCGTCTCCAGCGACTGCAGCGGGTGCTTCAGCGTGAACACGACGGTGTGACGGATCATTCTTCTGCTCCTATTCGCTGTCGACCCAGGCGCGGATGAGATGATGGGCGATCGCCCCTTTCGGCGGTGTAATCAAGCCGTCGGCGTGCGTCCTGTCCAGCATCGTGCGCACCTCGTCGCGGAAAAACCAGCGGCAGTCCTCCAGCTCGTTGAGGTCGGCCTGGATATCCTCGTTGAGCGGCTCGCCGAAGCAGCCGATCATAAGCGAATAGGGGAACGGCCAGGGCTGGCTGGCGTGATAGACCACGCGGCCGAGCCGGATGCCCGCCTCTTCAAGCGTCTCGCGCCGCACCGCCGCCTCGATCGTCTCGCCCGGCTCGATGAAGCCGGCAAGCGCGGAATACATGCCCGGCGCGAAATGCTTGCCGCGCCCGAGCAGGCATTTTTCGTGCGTCACCGTCAGCATGATCGCGACCGGGTCGGTGCGCGGGAAATGGTCGGTGCCGCAGGCCGGGCAATGCCGCCTGTAGCCGCCGGCCCGCATCTCCGAGCGGTTGCCGCATTTCGAGCAGAAGGCATGGCTGGCGTGCCAGGCGAGCAGCGCCGCGCCTTGCGCCAGCGCGCCGGCCGCCGCCTCGTCGACCAACCCCTGCATATAGACGGAGCGGTAGTCGATCGCCTTGATCGTCTCGGGCAGCTTTTCCGGCTCGACGCCGGCGGGCGCCGCCAGCACAGGACCTTCCTCGGAAAAGCCGAGCAGTACGCCTTGGCCGAGCGAAACCTCGAAGGCCTGGCTTTCATCCGCCTTGAACCACGGGTCGAACGTGCCGTCGTCGAGTTTGAGATACAACCGCCCGGCATGCATCAGCATCAGCCGCGCGGTCCGGTCGGCCAGCGCTTTTTCGACCGCGTCGTCGGCGCGGTTCTCGGACTGCCGGTCGATCCGGTTGCCGGCGAAACCGACGAATTGACTGGGCTCGCGCAAGGGCGCGTCGAACAGGCGAAAGCTCATGGGGACTCGGGTGGGCTAAGGACTCGGGGATGCGGAATGGACACTGGTCAGCTTATAGCGCCGCCTTGATCGTTTCGGCAAACCGCCTGATATCGGAGCGCTGGTAGGGCTCGCGCATGCCGTGCCCCCAGACCGGTCCCGGCCAGCCGGGATCGCCCTCGGAGCGGGCGACGACATGGACATGCAGCTGGCGCACGATGTTGCCCAAAGCGCCGGTGTTGATCTTGGTGCAGCCGGTCACCCGCTTCAGCGCTTGCGCCACCATATTGGTCTCGAAGGTGAGCATCGCCTGGTCGAGCGGCGTCATTTCGTGGATTTCCTCGACACCCGGCCGCTGCGGCACCAGCACCAGCCATGGCCAGCGGCGGTCGTTCATCAGCCTGAGCTCACAAAGGCCAAGCCACATAAGCTGCTCGCTATCCGCCTCCAGCCGGGCGTCCAGCGTGAATCCGGCCTTGAGGCCAGGCAGCATGGGTGTTTCCTTCACTTTTGTTATTTGTAAGCATTTCCCAAACCAGGGACGCTAGAGCGGCGGCAAGGTGGCTGCAAGCGATTCATTGACCGCCGCCATCGATTTGGAGGACTCTCCGCCTTCGATGTGGCTACGGATTCTGGCTCGGCTCTTGCATTTCGCCGCCGAATTGCCGATATGGAGCGCGGGAGGTTGGTGGTGGACGATCCACTCGCCAACCGGGTCAGGTCCGGAAGGAAGCAGCCCTAACGAGCCCGGAACGGGTCATTGTTCCAGCCTCCCACCTCTTCGCCTTTCTCCCGCGACATTGACGGCCCCGAGCCGTGCGGGTGAGACTATGCGCAGGAATCGGCCGCCTTCCGTCGCGGTCCTGGGAGCTTTTGACGGCGAATGAGCGAAGCCGCAAATTTGGGGCCAGAAAGCCTGGAAACAGGTAAGGCCGCCGCTTATCGCGTCCTGGCGCGCAAATATCGCCCTTCGAATTTCTCCGAGCTGATCGGCCAGGAGCCGATGGTCCGCACGCTGACCAATGCGTTCGCCACCGGCCGTATCGCCCAGGCCTGGATGCTGACCGGTGTGCGCGGTGTCGGCAAGACGACGACCGCGCGCATCCTGGCGCGGGCACTGAACTACAAAACGGCGACCGTCGATCAGCCCTCCGTCGACCTTTCGATCCCCGGCGAGCATTGCCAGGCGATCATGGAAGGACGCCATGTCGACGTCATCGAGATGGATGCCGCCTCTCACACCGGCATCGATGACATCAGGGACATCATCGACCGCGTCCGCTACGCGCCGGTCTCGGCACGCTACAAGGTCTACATCATCGACGAAGTGCACATGCTCTCCACGCAGGCCTTCAACGGCCTCCTGAAGACGCTGGAAGAGCCGCCGCCGCACGTCAAATTCATCTTTGCCACCACCGAGATCCGCAAGGTGCCGATAACGGTGCTGTCGCGCTGCCAGCGCTTCGACCTGAGGCGCATCGATGCCAGCGCGCTGGTCGGGCATCTGTCCTCGATCGCGGCTAAGGAAGGCATTGCCGTCGACGACGAGGCGCTGGCGATGATCGCGCGGGCCGCCGAAGGCTCGGCGCGCGATTCGCTCTCCATCCTCGACCAGGCGATCGCCCATGGCAGCGGCACGGTGAGCGCCGAGGCGGTGCGCGCCATGCTCGGCCTTGCCGACCGCGCCCGCATCATCGACCTGTTCGAGTATGTCATGAAGGGCGACGTGGCGGCCGCGCTCGCCGAGTTCCGCGCGCAATACGACACCGGCGCCGATCCGGCCGCCGTGCTTACCGATCTTGCCGAGTTCAACCACCTCGTCACCCGCCTGCGCTTCGTGCCGGCAGCCGCCGACGATGCGTCGCTTTCCGAAGACGAGCGCCGGCGCGGCGCCGAATTCGCCGGCACGCTCTCGGTGCGCGTGCTGTCGCGGACCTGGCAGATGCTGCTCAAGGGCATTCCCGAGGTGCAGTCCTCCAACCGCCCGGTCAGCGCCGGCGAAATGGTGTTGATCAGGCTGGCGCACGCCGCCGACCTGCCGACGCTGGACGAGGCGCTGAAATCGCTGGAGGGCGCGGGCCCGCTGCCGAATGGTGCACCGCGCGCCAACGCAGCGCCGGCCGGCAATGCCGGCGGCGCGAGCCCCGTCGCGCAGACCCGGATGCCTGCTTCCACCGGTGGCGGTGCCCAGACGATGCGCCTGGTCGAAACGCAGCCCGCGCCCGCCGCCTTCGTTCCGGCGCCGGAGCCGGTCGCCGAGGCGCCCGTCGTTCCGGTAAAATCGCTGGCCGACATCGTCGCGCTTGCCGACGCCAATCGCGACATGGCCTTCAAGGTGCTGCTGAAACGCTGCGTGCGGCCGGTTCGCATCGAGCCCGGCCGTCTCGACGTCACCTTGACCGACGACGCACCGAAGATGCTGCTCAACGACCTCACTGCCAAGCTGCGCGCCTGGACCGGCCGCAACTGGCTGGTGTCGCTGTCGAAGGAAGAGGGTGGCCAGACATTGGCCGAAATGGAGACGACGAAGCGCGAGAACGCCTTCTCCGACGCCAGGAGCGACCCGACTGTCGCGGCCATACTCGCCCGTTTCCCTGGCGCCAAGATCATCGACGTGCGCATCCCGGACGTGCCGGACGTGGAAGAGGCCGAGGCCGACCTGCCGGTCGAACCGGCGGCCGATGACGACGAGACCTGAAACATTTTTAGAGGACCACCCGATGAAAGATCTTCTCGGCCTTATGGGCAAGGCAAAGGAAATGCAGGCCAAGTTCCAGGCCATGCAAGACGAGATCGCCACGCTTGAAGCCACCGGCCAGGCCGGCGGCGGTCTGGTCAGCATCACGCTTTCCGGCAAGTTCGAAATGAAGACGCTGAAGATCGATCCGTCTTTGATCAAGGCGGACGAAGCCGAAATCCTTGAGGACCTCATCCTGGCCGCCCACAATGACGCCAAAAATAAGGTCGAGCAGATCATGCAAGAGAAGACCAAGGCGCTCACGGCAGGCTTGCCGATTCCGCCCGGAATGAAATTGCCGTTCTGAGATCGTGTCCGCCAGTTAATTGATTATGAACGGAAATTGAGTCCGGGCTGCAATATTAACCATTTTGCCGGCAATGCTCACGGGCACATTTCGCGACATTCATAAAGTTTTACCCAAGTCCAGAAGTTGCTAACCTTCTAGCCATCTTTTTGCCCGAAAGAGTCTCATTCTTGCCACATCTCGGGGCGGGCTGGCATCTGGACATGAGGCTTTTTTGGTGATCGCGACGCGATGGAAGACGCCGCTGCTGCTTATCGGCATCGTCACTTCCCCCTTGCTCCTGGCCGGCTGCAGCCAGACCACTTCCTCCCATGGCATGTCGGTGTCGGGTCTGACCGATGCCCTTACGCCGAGCTTCCTGACGCGTTCCTCCAGCCATTCGCTGAAGGACAAGGAATGCTTGCAAAGGGCAATGTTCTTCGAGTCCAACCGGTCGAGCCGCGACGGCATGATCGCGGTCGGCACGGTCGTCATGAACCGGCTTCGCTCGGGCCAGCACGGCAACACCATCTGTCAGGTTGTCGGCGAGCCGGGCCAGTTTGCTCCGGGCGTCATGACTCGGCCGATGAACTCGAAGGCCCTGCCGGATGTCGAGGAGGCGGCCGATGCGGTGCTGAGAGGCGAACGCAAGGCCAAGCTCAAGAACACGATGTATTTCCACACCGCCGGCCTGCGCTTCCCCTACAAGAACATGCATTACACCATGGTTGCCGGCGGCAACGCCTTCTATGAGAAGCGCGGCCGCAACTGGCAACCGCTGCCGGACGAGCCGATGGTCGCCATGAACGTGGGCGACCAGCAGAGGTCTGACCGGCAGAAACCCGCGGCCGACGCTCCGATGCTCGTGGCTTCCGCCGAGCCGATCGTCAAGACGATCGTCCGTCCGGACCCGGCAAAGCAGGCCGCATTGGCCGCGGCCGCGCGGACCGAAGACGCTTCCGCCGAACAGACCTATGTGACGGCTTCTGTTGCGCCTTCTGCCAAGTCCGGCCGTCTGGCGCAGAAGCAGTTGGTCGTGGCGATGCAGGAGCCGATGGCCGAACCGGACGCCTCGCGTTTCGGCGGCGCCCTCAAGGGCCGCTACATCACTTCGGTGCCCAATGCGCCGCAGGAAGCGGCGATGGGCTTCCAGTCGACGCCTGAGAACACCGACGCCATCGGCGCGATGATCGTCAGCCAGGACCGGCCGCTCGAAGCCAACTGAACCCGATTGCATCCAACGCAAGGCCCGCCATGGCAGCATGGCGGGCCTTGTGCCGTTGCTGGCTGTCGTGAAAAATCCTAGATCAAGGCGATGTCGAAGAGAATCGCCGGTCCGGAAATCGAACGCCTGATCCAGCTCCTGGCCAAGGTGCCGGGGCTTGGGCCGCGCTCGGCCAGGCGCGCCGCGCTTCATCTCATCAAGAAGAAGGAACAGCTGCTCGAGCCTCTGGCCGCCGCCATGGGCGAGGCAGTCGACAAGGTGCGCATCTGCTCGACCTGCGGCAATGTCGATACATCCGACCCCTGCATGATCTGCACCGACCCGCGTCGCGACGCCGGCACGCTGATCGTCGTCGAGGACGTCTCGGACCTCTGGGCGCTGGAGCGCGCCGCGGCCATGAACGTGCGCTACCACGTGCTTGGCGGCACGTTGTCGCCGCTCGACGGCATCGGTCCGGACCAGCTCAACATCCGCTCGCTGGTCGACCGTGTCGCCGGCGGCGAGGTGAAGGAGGTCATCCTTGCCGTCAACGCCACCGTCGAGGGGCAGACGACCGCGCATTATGTGACGGATCAGCTGTCGGGCTTCGATGTGAAGGTGACGCGGCTCGCGCATGGTGTGCCGGTCGGCGGCGAGCTCGATTACCTCGACGAAGGCACGCTGGCGGCCGCGCTGCGATCGAGGACGGCGTTTTGAAGTTGGCGGTGAGGGGACCTTGGAAATGACAGCATTCTGTCGCGCGACAGAACGCGGCTTTTGCATGCTTGCTCTCGCATTCCTGCTGGTCGCGTTGATCGGGCTTTTCGCCTCCCCCACCCACGCCGCCGCCATCGACGACCAGTTCCAGGCCTGGCTGCAGAACGACCTCTGGCCCGAAGCCAAGTCCAAAGGAATCTCGAAAAAGACCTTCGACGCCGCCTTCCTCGGCGTGAAGCCGAACCTCAAGCTTCCCGACCTCGTCCTTCCCGGCGAGACGCCGACCACGCCTGAGAAACAGCACCAGGCCGAGTTCGGCCCGCCCGCCAACTATTTCGCCGAGAAGATCATTCGGGCCGTCACGTCGGGCGGAAGGACGCGCGAGAGCGCCAACGCCCGGACGCTTGGGCTGATCGAGAAGCGCTACGGCGTTCCGGGCGAGATCATGCTGGCGATCTGGGGCCGCGAGACCGGCTTCGGCGCGGCCAAGATGCCTTACGACGCGTTCGAGGTGCTTGGCACCAAGGCGTTCATGTCGACCAAGAAAGACTTCTTCCGCACCGAGGTGCTGGCGGCGCTCGAAATCGTCGAGCGCGGGCTGGCACCGGTCAATGCGATGAAGTCGTCTTGGGCCGGCGCGCTCGGCCAGCCGCAATTCATGCCGACCTCATTCTTGAAGCACGCCGTCGACTTCGACGGCGACGGACGGCCCGACATCTGGAACTCGACGCCCGACGTGCTCGCCTCGATCGCCAACTACCTCGTCCATTATGGCTGGGTGAGGGGGCGCGGCTGGGGGACCGAGGTGACGGTTCCGGCAAATGTCTCTTGCTCGCTCGAAGGACCCGACCAGGGCAAGAAGATCTCCGACTGGGTGGCGACGGGCATCAGGCGCGTTGACGGCAAGGCGTTTCCGGCGAGCGAATTGAAGGCGGAGGGTTTCCTGCTGATGCCGGCCGGGCGCAGCGGCCCGGCCTTCATCGTCACGCCGAACTTCTATGTGATCAAGCAATACAACAACAGCGATCTCTATGGCCTGTTCATCGGCCATGCCGCCGACCGCATCGCCAGAGGCGACGCCACCTTTGCCGGCACCTGGGGCGCGGTCGGCGATCTCCATCGCTCCGATATCGCCGCCCTGCAGCGGGCGCTGGAGGCCAAGGGCTACGACGTCGGCAGCGCCGACGGCCTGCCCGGCTTCAAGACCCGCCGCTCGATCGGCATCTGGCAGGCAAAGAACGGCAGGCCCGCCACCTGCTTTCCCGATGCTGCACTGGTCGCGCAGCTGAAATAGCGGCTGTCTCCCGAAAGCACGACCCCTGGCAGATTTTTGCGGATCGGCGGCTTCAATCGGCCGGCGCATGGGTCGATTCATGGCGGCCCGTCTGGTCCGAAATGGTGTCTGGCAAATGCGTGTTGCCGCTTTGATGCGCCGTCGAATAGGGAGTTGACCAACTGGACAAAAAACACGACGGTAAGCGGCCAAAGCCGCTGCTGGCCTTGCAAAGAACAATACAGCCCTGAGCCGGGAACTCAGGTCAACAAGACAGGGAACGATCACCATGATGCTGGAAAAGTTTGCTCTCCGCTCTCGCGCCCTGCTTGCGGGCGCCGCGCTGTCCGCGCTGCTCGTCGCGCCCGCCTTCGCGGTCACGCCCGCCGATACGCTGGTCGAGGGCTTTGCCATCGACGACATCATCTCGATGGACCCGGGCGAAGCGTTCGAGTTGTCGACGGCCGAAGTCACCGGCAACACCTATGATCTCCTGGTCCGCCTCGACCTCAGCGACACATCCAAGGTCAAGGGCGACCTTGCCGAGAGCTGGACCGTTTCCGACGACGGCCTGACCTACACATTCAAGCTCAAGCCCGGCATGAAGTTCGCGTCCGGCAATCCGATCACCGCGGCCGATGTCGCCTATTCCTTCGAACGCGCCATCAAGCTCGACAAGAGCCCGGCTTTCATCATCAACCAGTTCGGCATCACCGGCGACAACGTCACCGAGAAGGCCAAGGCCGTCGACGACACCACCTTCCAGTTCGTCGTCGACAAACCCTACGCACCGAGCTTCGTGCTGAACTGCCTGTCGGCCACGGTCGCCTCGGTCGTCGACGCCAAGCTGGTCAAGGAACATGTCGCCGCCGTCACGCCGAGCGCCGACTACAAATGGGACAACGACTTCGGCAATGCCTGGCTGAAGACCGGCTATGCGGGCTCGGGCAAGTACAAGCTGCGTGAGTGGCGCGCCAACGAGGCCGTCGTCATGGAGCGCAACGACAATTACAACGGCGAGAAGGCCAAGCTTGCCCGCGTTATCTATCGCAACATGAAGGAAAGCTCGGCGCAGCGCCTGGCGCTCGAGGCCGGCGATATCGACGTCGCCCGCAATCTCGAGCCGAACGATCTCGACGCCATCGCCAAGAACGCCGATCTCACCACCACCAGTGCGCCGAAAGGTACGGTCTATTACATCAGCCTCAACCAGAAGAACCCGACGCTTGCCAAGCCGGAGGTGCGGCAGGCGTTCAAATATCTGGTCGACTACGATGCGCTGGGCTCGACCATCCTCAAGGGCACCGGCGAAATCCACCAGTCCTTCCTGCCCAAGGGCGACCTCGGCGCAATGGATGACAATCCTTTCAAATTCGATGTCGCCAAGGCCAAGGAATTGCTCGCCAAGGCGGGCGTGCCGGATGGCTTCAAGGTGACCATGGACGTGCGCACCGGACAGCCGACCACGGGCATGGCGGAATCGATCCAGCAGACGCTCGGCCAAGGCGGCATCCAACTGGAGATCATTCCCGGCGATGGTAAGCAGACGCTGACCAAATACCGCGCCCGCAACCACGACATCTATATCGGCCAGTGGGGCCAGGACTATTTCGATCCGAACTCCAACGCCCAGACATTCGCCTCGAACCCGGACAATTCCGACGACGCCAAGATCAAGACGCTGGCCTGGCGCAATGCCTGGGACATCCCGGACCTGACCAAGGAAACCGAGGCGGCGCTGCTGGAGAAGGATTCGGGCAAGCGCGCCGATATGTACAAGGACCTGCAGCAGAAGATCCTCGACACCAGCCCCTTCGTCATCATCCATCAGCAGCTGGAAGTGGCCGGGCTGCGCAAGAACCTCAAGGGCTTTGCGCTCGGCCCGAGCTTCGACACCAATTTTGTCGGCGCGGTTTCCAAGGAATAGCGTCGGCGGATCCGCCGCGTGAGCGTAACTGACAATCAGGTGGCGGCGGGGCGCGGCAGCGCCCGCGCCGTCGCCGTCCTATCGTCGCTCGGCCGCTTCCTGGTCGTCGCGGTGACGACCTATCTCGGTCTTCTCGCGGTGACCTTCTTCATCGGCCGCGTCATCCCGATCGATCCGGTCCTGGCCGTCCTCGGCGACCGTGCACCCACGGTCGTCGTCGAGCGCACGCGCCGCGAAATGGGCCTCGACCTGCCCTGGATCGAACAGTTCTACATCTATGTCAAAAATGCGCTGAGCGGCGACTTCGGCACTTCGGTGCTGACCACCAATCCGGTGATGTCCGATATCCGCCGCGTCTTCCCGGCGACCATCGAACTGGCGACGCTGGGCACGATCATCGGCGCCGTCATCGGCGTGCCGCTCGGCGTGCTGGCCGCCGTCAAACGCGGCAGCCTGATCGACCAGGTCGCGCGCGTCGTCGGCCTCATAGGCTATTCGGTACCGATCTTCTGGCTTGGCCTGCTCGGGCTGGTGCTGTTCTACGCCAAGCTGCAATGGATCGCCTTTCCGGCGCGGCTCGACGTCGTCTACGAATACACATTCACGCCGATCACCGGCTTCTACCTGCTCGATGCCGCGATCCAGGGGCAGTGGGACGTCTTCTACGACGCCTGGCGCCACATCGTCCTGCCGGCCGCGCTGCTTGGCTATCTGTCGCTCGCCTACATCAGTCGCATGACCCGCTCCTTCATGCTGAACGAGCTGGCGCAGGAATACATCGTCGCGGCGCGCGCCAAGGGCCTGTCGGAAGGTCGCATCATCTGGGGCCATGCGCTGCGCAACGCTGCCGTGCCGATGGTGACGGTGATCGCGCTTTCCTACGCCAACCTGCTCGAAGGCTCGGTATTGACCGAGACCGTCTTCTCCTGGCCGGGCATCGGCCTCTACATCACCAATTCGCTGCAGAACGCCGACATGAACGCCGTGCTCGGCGGCACCATCGCCATCGGCTCGGTCTTCATCGCCATCAACCTTCTGTCCGATCTGCTCTACCGGCTGCTCGATCCAAGGACGAGGGTTGGATGAGCGCTGGAACCATCCAATCCAGGCGCGCGTGGCTCCTCAGCGACCGGCCGGCCTCGCGCCTGCAGGCAAGACTCGGCCGCGCCTATATCGCCTGGCGGCGCTTCTCCGCCAATCGGCTGGCGCTGGTCGGCATGCTGATCATCATCGCGTTGCTGGTGGTCGCCGCCTTTGCCGATGTGCTGGCGCCCTATTCGCCGACCGTCGGCGATCTCAAGAACGCCCGCCTGCTGCCGCCCGGCGCCGCGCATTGGTTCGGCACCGACGACCTCGGTCGCGACATCTTTTCGCGCATCGTTTACGGCGCGCGCTGGACGCTTTATGTGGTGATCCTCGTCGCCGTCATCGCCGCGCCCATCGGCCTGCTGGTCGGCACGATCGCCGGTTATGCCGGCGGCTGGACCGACACGATCCTGATGCGCATCACCGATATCTTCCTCGCCTTTCCGAAGCTGGTGCTGGCGCTCGCCTTCGTCGCGGCGCTCGGTCCCGGCATCGAGAACGCGGTAATCGCGATCGCCATCACCTCATGGCCGCCTTACGCGCGTATTGCCCGTGCGGAAACGCTGACGGTGCGCAACTCCGACTACATCAAGGCGGTGCAGCTGATGGGCGCTTCGCCCTTCCGCATCGTGCTGCGCCACATCATGCCGCTCTGCATCTCCTCGCTGATCATCCGCGTCACGCTCGACATGGCCGGCATCATCCTGACTGCCGCCGGCCTTGGCTTCCTCGGTCTCGGCGCGCAGCCGCCGCTGCCCGAATGGGGCGCGATGATCGCGTCGGGCCGCCGCTTCATCCTCGATCAGTGGTGGGTTGCTGCCGCACCTGGTGCCGCGATCCTCATCGTCAGCCTCGGCTTCAACCTGCTCGGCGACGGCCTACGCGACGCGCTCGATCCCCGGAGCGGCGACCAATGAGCGGCGACACCCTCCTCGACGTCGACGACCTGCGCGTCACCTTCCCGACCCGCACCGGCCTCGTGCAGGCCGTGCGCGGCGTCTCCTTCTCGCTCGGTCGCGAGCGGCTGGGCATCGTCGGCGAGAGCGGCTCCGGCAAATCGCAGACCGGCCGCGCCATCATGGGCCTCACCCCGCCGCAGGCCGAGGTTTCGGCGAAGAAGCTCGCCTTCGACGGTATCGATCTGCTTTCTATATCGCCCCGCCAGCGCCGCGCGTTGCGGGGAAACCGCATCGCCATGATCCTGCAGGATCCCAAATATTCGCTCGATCCGGTGATGACCATCGGGCGCCAGATCGTCGAGACGCTGCGCACGCACGAAAAGGTCTCCAGGGCCGAGGCGCGCGAGCGCGCGCTCGCCATGCTGCAGTCGGTGCAGATCCGCGATCCAGTCCGCGTTTTCGACCTTTACCCGCACGAGGTCTCGGGCGGCATGGGCCAGCGCGCCATGATCGCCATGATGCTGGTCACCGGACCCGAGCTGATGATCGCCGATGAGCCGACCTCGGCGCTCGACGTCACCGTGCAGCTCGACGTGCTCAGGATCCTCGACAAGCTCGTCGCCGAGCGCGGCATGGGCCTGATCTTCATCTCGCACGACCTGCGCCTGGTCTCGTCCTTTTGCGACCGCGTCGTCGTCATGTATGCCGGCAAGGTGGTCGAGCAGATCAAGGCTTCCGAACTGCGCGATGCCCGGCACCCCTACACGCGCGGCCTGCTCAACTGCATGCCGAGAATCGGCTTCGAGCGGCATCCGCTGCCGGTGCTCGACCGCAAGCCGGAGTGGGCGGCATGACGGCCTCCATCGCTGTCGAAGGACTGGAAGTGGTCTTCGACCGTTTTCGCGCGCTGAAGGGCGTGAGCCTCGAAGTGAGGGAAGGCGAATCCTATGGGCTGGTCGGGGAGAGTGGTTCGGGCAAGTCGACGCTGCTGAGGGCCATCACCGGCCTCGCGCCGGTCGCCTCGGGCGCCATTACCGTGAACGGCAAGAGGCTCGGCAAGACCCGTGACAAGACCTTCTATCGCGACGTGCAGATGGTCTTCCAGGACCCCTACGGCTCGCTGCATCCGCGCCAGACGGTCGACCGCCTGCTGCAGGAACCTTTGGCCATCCATGGCATTGCCGACGGCGAGAAGCGCATCGAGCGCGCGCTGGACGAGGTCGGCCTCGGCACCGGCTTCCGTTTCCGCTACGCGCACCAACTGTCCGGCGGCCAGCGCCAGCGCGTGGCGATAGCCCGGGCGCTGATTCTGGAACCCTCGATCCTTTTGCTCGACGAGCCGACCTCGGCGCTCGACGCGTCCGTGCAGGCGGAGGTGCTGAATCTTCTGGAAGAGGTGCGCCGCCGTCGCAAGCTCACCTTCCTGATGGTCAGCCACGACCTCGCCATCATCACCCATATGTGCGAGCGGCTGATGGTGATGCAGAATGGCGAGGCGGTGGAGACGCTGACCGCGAGCCAGCTGATCGGCCATCGCGTCAGCGCGGATTATACGCGCAATCTGCTCAGGGCCAGCGAAGGGTTTGTGAGAACGGCTTGAATGAGTACTCCCTTGCGCACGAGCAACGATATTGGGAAAGTCCTGATGAAAGATTGGAAGTTCGAGGATCCACCCAACGTCGCGGTGTTGTCAGACAAGAGCATATTCAAACGTGGCGACTGGATCGCATACGTTTTGCGTGAGGATGACAATGATGACGACGACGATGATGAAGGTGGCAGTTGGCAGTTCTACAGCAGCGACACTCGAGATCGGGATGAAAGCGACATAATGCTCGTTGGCCTGCAAGAGGTGATCGCGCGGGACGAGAGCATCCTGGCATTGGCCGATTTGCCAAAAGGTTGGCATGCTTGGCGCAACTCAAAGTCAGCGCCGTGGCAGCGCGCCAAGTCTCACCCTACCCGCCAAAGATAACGAATGAATGTCTTAGCTCTGATGCTGCACAAATTCTCCGGTACCTGAGGCAGGCGGGCTTTCCTCGCCTTTCGGCTCCTTGATCCGGAACCACGTCACATAGAGCGCCGGCAGGAACAGCAGCGTGATCGCGGTGCCGGCGATGATGCCGCCCATCATGGCGTAGGCCATCGGGCCCCAGAACACTTCGCGCGCGATCGGGATCAAGGCCAGGCTGGCGGCAGCCGCCGTCAGCGCGATCGGCCGCATGCGATGCTCGGTCGCCTCGATCACTGCCGCCCAGCGGTCCTTGCCTTCTTTGACGAGGTCCTCGATCTGCACGATCAGGATGACCGAGTTGCGGATCAGGATGCCGATCAGCGCCAGCACGCCGAGGATGGCTACGAAGCCGAGCGGCGCGCCGCTGGGCACCAGGGCGGCCACCACGCCGATCAGGCCGAGCGGCGCCACCGCCACCACCAGGAACAGGCGTTGGAAGCTCTGCAGCTGCACCATCAGGATGGTCGCCATGATGAACAGCATCAGCGGCACCACGGCAGCGATCGGTCCCTGGCTCTTGGCGCTTTCCTCGACGGAGCCCGCCGTCTCGACCGAATAGCCAGGCGGCAGCTTGGCGATGAAGGCGTCGACCGACGGTTTCAGCTCGTTGACGACGGTCGCCGGGAGCACGTCGCCGGCCAGGCCGGCGCGCACGGTGATGGTCGGCGTCCGGTTGCGCCGCCACACGGTTGGCTGCTCGAGGTCGTAGCGGAAATTGGCGACGGCGGCGAGCGGGATTGCTTCGCCGTTGCCGGTCGGCAGCTGCATGTTCTGCAGCGTCTCGATCGAGCCGCGTTCGGCCTCGCGCGAGCGCGCCACGACATTGATGAGATATGTCGCATCGCGTACCTGCGTGATCGTCGAGCCGCCCACGGTGCTGTTCAGCGCGCTGGCGATGTCGGACGAGGTGATGCCGAGCTGGCGCGCCTTGTCCTGCAACACGTCGACCCTCAGCACGCGCTGCGGCTCGTTCCAGTCGAAAGTCGGCGCGGCGAGCTTCGGATTGGCCGAGATCAAGCCGGCGAATTGCTGCGCCAGCTCGCGCACCGTCTGGATATCGGGACCGCCGACGCGGTATTGCACCGGACGCCCGACCGGCGGGCCGAGCTCGAGCGGCTTGACGAAGGCATCGGTGCCGACGAACTCCGCGCGTAGCAGTTTTTCCAGCGCCGGCTTCACCCTGTTGCGCGCCTCGATGCTCTTGGTGACGATCACCGTCTGGCCGAAATAGGGGTTGGCCGGCTGCACGTCATAGGCGAGCACGAAGCGCACCGCGCCTTGGCCGATATAGGAAGAGAAATGATCGATGTCGGGATTGCCGACCAGCGCCCGCTGTTCGAAGCGTTCCATCTGGTCGCGCGTTTCCGTGACCGAGGAGTTCTGCGGCAGGTTCCAGTCGACGATCAGCTCCGGCCGGTCGGAAGGCGGAAAGAACTGCTGCTGCACGAGCCCAAAGCCGGCGATCGAGCCGGCGAACAGAAGCACCGTCACGATGATCGTCAGCCAATGGCGGCGAACGGAAAAGATGAGCACGCGCCTGAACAGCAAGGTGAAGCGTCCAGGCTGGTCGTGATGCTTCTCCTTCATCGTTGCCGGCAGGATGGTGACGCCGAGCAGCGGCGCGAACAGCACCGCCACGATCCATGACACCAGAAGCGACACGGCGATCACGACGAACAGCGTGAAGGTGTATTCGCCGGCAGCGCTCGAATTGAGGCCGATCGGGATGAAGCCGGCGACCGTCACCAGAGTGCCGGTCAGCATCGGGAAGGCGGTCGAGGTATAGACGTAAGTCGCCGCCTTGCGCAGATTGTCGCCGACCTCCAGCCGCGCCACCATCATCTCGACCGCGATCATCGCGTCGTCGACCAGGAGGCCTAGCGCGATGATCAGCGCACCGAGCGAAATGCGCTGAAGCGATATGCCGAGATACTCCATCACGGTGAAGGTGATGGCCAGAACCAGCGGGATCGACAGCGCGACGACGAAGCCGGCGCGCATGCCGAGACTGATGAAGGACACCGCAAGCACGATGGCCACTGCCTCGAACAGCGCCCGCGTGAAGCCCGAGACCGCTTCCTCGACGATGACCGGCTGGTCGGCGACCAGATGCACGCCCACGCCGACCGGCAGGTCGGCCAGCACCTTCTGCATCTCCTCGTGCAACGCCTCGCCGAATTTCAGCAGATTGGCGTTGGGCTTCATGCCGATGGCGAGCCCGATCGCGTCCTGGCCGTTGAAGCGGAACAGGGCCGTCGGCGGGTCGACATAGCCGCGCCGGATCGTCGCCACATCGCTCAGCCGGAAGAAGCGGTCGTTGACGCGCAGGTTGATGGCCCGCAGGCTCTCCTCGGAGGTGAACTGGCCGCCGACCCGCACGCTGATGCGCTCCGGCCCGGACTGGATGACGCCGGAAGGCGTGATCGCGTTCTGCGCCTGCAGGCTGGCGACGATCGCCTGCTGGTTGAGGCCGAGCGCCGCGATCTGGCGCGTCGAGAATTCGAGATAGATGGCCTCGTCCTGCGCGCCGACCAAGTCGACCTTGCCGGCGTTCGGCACAGTCAGGATCTTGGTCCGCACATCCTCGACATAGTCGCGCAATTGGCGCGGCGTCAGCCCGTCGGCGGTGAAGGCATAGATGTTGCCGTAGACGTCGCCGAAGCGGTCGTTGAAGAACGGCCCCTGCACGCCTTGCGGGAACTGCGCCTTGATGTCGTTGACCATGTTGCGCACCTGAAGCCAGTTCGGCACGACGTCGCGCGCCTTGGTGGTGTCCTTCAGGTTGACGAAGATGACGGTCTGGCCGGCGGTGGTGACGGATCGGGTGAAGTCGAGGCTGTCGAGTTCCTCAAGCTTCTTCTCGATGCGGTCGGTCACCTGCTGCACCGTTTCCTTGACCGAGGCGCCGGGCCAGTTGGCCTGGATGATCATGGTCTTGATGGTGAAGGCGGGGTCTTCCTCGCGGCCGAGATTGAGATAGGAGAAGATGCCGGCCACCACGAAGACCAGCATGAAATACCAGACCAGCGAACGGTGGCTGAGCGCCCAGTCGGAGAGATTGAAGCCCTTCATCAGACCCCGCCCTCCGGCACTTTGACCTTCTGGCCTTCGCTCAGGCTGTGCACGCCCGCGGTGACGACGCGCATGCCGGCCTCGAGCCCCTCCGCTACCGTGAAGCTGCCACCGCTCTTGGAGGCGATCTTGATCTCGCGCGTGCTCACGCTGGAGGATTGCGGATCGACGATCCACACTTTTTCAGAGCCGTCCTTTTCGAGCAGCGCCGATATCGGCAGTTCGATCGTCGGCGCGACCTTGGTCATGCGCGTCGCCGTGATCGTCGAACCGAGCCGGAACGCCGTCGGCGGATTGACCAGCGTCAGCTTTACGCGCCGTGTGCGGGTTGTGCCTTCCGACTGCGGCGCGACCTCGCGCAGCTTGGCGTCGGTTTTGATGGTCGGCACCGACTGCAGGACGATCTCGAAGGGCATGCCGACAGTGAGGTCGCCGGTCAACTGGTCGGGGATGTCGACCACCGCCTCGCGCGGGTCCGTGCGCGCCACGGTGACGACTGTCTGCCCGGCCGAAACGGTCTGGCCGACCTCGGCGCCTGCGGCGGTGACGACGCCGTCGAAATCCGAGAACAGCCGGGCATAGCCGAGCTGCTCCTGCGACTTGGCCAAAGCGGCATTGGCGCGCTCCACGCCGGCTTCCGCCGCCTGCCGCGCTTGTTTCGCGGCATCGAATGTGGCTTGCGACGTGTTCGCCGAGGCGAGCAGCTGGCGCTGTCGATCCTCGCTGGCGGCGGTATTGGTGAACTGCGCCTGCGCATTCGACAGGTCGGCTTTCGATGCCTGGACGGCAAGCTCCAGCGCCGTCGGATCGAGCGCCGCGATGGTCGTGCCCTTGGTGATGAGGTCGCCGACCTTTACGTCGCGCGAGACGACGCGGCCGAGCAGGCGGAAAGCAAGGTCGGCGCTGTATTGCGGCTCGACCGAACCGGCGAAGCCGAAGGTTTCGACCGTCTTCGGTTCGACCACCATCGACAGGACCGGCCGGATGATCTCCGGCGGCTTCTCTTGCGAGCGTGAGCAGGCGGCAAGCGCCGCAAGGATCAGCAGGGAAGCGAGGCGCGGCAACCGGTTCATTGGCTCGCCCCCGCCACCTCGATCGTCTGTCCGGGGCTGAGCAACTGCCCGCCGGCGGTGACGACGCTCTGGCCTTCCTGCAAACCCTTGTCGACGACGACAATGCCGGAATCGAAGGCGAGCACCTCGACCGGCGCCGGCGTCACAGCCTTGCTCGACGGATCGACGATCCAGACGGCGGGCTTGCCGGCGGTCGAGGTCAGCGCCTGCCACGGCAACAGGATGGCTTTGACCGACCTGGCGCTGACCGTGCCGATCACCGCCGCGCCCAGCGGCATGCCGGCAGGCGTGCCGGGAATGCCGACCTTGACCCGGATCGATCCTGACTGGGTATCGACCGCCGGCGAGATTTCGCGCACCTTGCCGACCGCCCGGACCTGCGGGTCCGACAGCAGCGTGATCGTTACCGCGGGCGACGGCGGCGTCTGGGCAACCAGCGTTTCATGCACGTTGAAGACCGCGTCGCGGTCCCCATCCTCGGCGATGGTGAACACCGTCTGCGCCGCCTGCACCACCTGCCCGGCCTCGACCTGGCGTGCCGTGATGACGCCGGCGGCGCCCGCCTTGAGCTCGGTGTAGGACAGGTTCTCCTTGGCGTTGGCCAAAGCGCTTTGCGCGGCATCGACGCTGCCCTGCGCCACTTTCAGCGTCTGGTTGGCGGTGTCGAATTCCCGTCTCGTCGTAAACCCTTGCGAAAGCAGCGTCTTTTGCCGTTGATAAGTGGCCGCTGCCTGCGTGAGTTGCGCTTGTGCCGCGTCGAGATCGGCCTGTGCTGAACGCAGATCCGATTCCTGTTCCTGCGGATCGATGCGGGCGAGCACCGCGCCCTGGTCGACATGCTGGCCGACATCGACAAGCCGCTCGGCGATGCGGCCGCCGACGCGGAAGGAAAGATTGTTGAGCGTGCGGGCCGCGATCACGCCGGTCAGCGAGGTTCGCGGTGCATAATCGGCGAGCGCGACCGTCTGGGTGGTCACCACCACCGGCAATTTCTTTTCGGCCGCCTGCTGCTTCTGGCAACCGGCGGCTGAGAACGCGGCGGCGAAGCAGGCCAGCAGCAACAACATGTTTGGACGAGGCAAAGGGCGGAGCGGCGAAGACGGCAAGGCGGTCGCGTTCCTGCTCATGGTTCCCCTCAGCCCGCGGGAGCCGCTCCTGACGGCGGCACGTCGCCGATGAAACGAGATTAATCGATCGGCGGGAAAAGGAAACTATTTCCGCGGCGCGCATCGTCACTCTGGTTAAGATCGCCCCGCCGGCAGGCCCAATCGACTGGGCCATGGTGCCGACTTGAGCAAAACGTGAAATAAGGTCAGAAGAGGCCTGCAGCGGCACCAACAAGAACGGGCCAGTCGATGAAGGATGGCCCGATTGAGGGATGAGATGAAGAATTCAGCCATTTCCGAACGCAAGAACCAGTCGATCTCGCGCGGCGTCGGCATGACGACGCAGATCTATGCCGATCGCGCCGAGAATTCGGAAATCTGGGACGTCGAGGGCCGCCGCTACATCGACTTCTCTTCCGGCATAGCCGTGGTCAACACCGGCCACCGCCATCCGAAGGTGATCGAGGCCGTCAAGGCGCAGCTCGACCGCTTCACCCACACCTGCCACCAGGTCGTGCCTTACGAGAGCTATGTGCATCTCGCCGAGCGGCTTAACGGCATGCTGCCCGGCAAGTTCGACAAGAAGACGATCTTCGTCACCACCGGCGCCGAGGCGGTCGAGAACGCCATCAAGATCGCCCGCAACGCCACCGGCCGCCAAGCGGTCATCGCCTTTTCCGGCGGCTTCCACGGCCGCACCTTCATGGGCATGGCGCTGACCGGCAAGGTCGTGCCCTACAAGGTCGGCTTCGGCGCCATGCCAGCCGATGTCTTCCATGCGCCGTTCCCGGTCGCGCTGCACGGCGTCTCGGTCGCCGATTCGCTCGCCGCGCTCGACAAGCTGTTCAAGGCCGATGTCGATCCAGGCCGCGTCGCGGCCATCATCGTCGAGCCGGTGCAGGGCGAGGGCGGCTTCTACGAAGCGCCGCGCGACTTCATGACGGCGCTGCGCAAGATCTGCGACCAGCATGGCATCCTGCTCGTCGCCGACGAGGTGCAGACCGGCTTTGCCCGCACCGGCAAGATGTTTGCCATGGATCATCATGACGTGGCCCCCGATCTCACCACCATGGCCAAGAGCCTCGCCGGCGGCTTTCCGCTCTCGGCCGTCACCGGCCGCGCCGAGATCATGGACGCGCCCGGCCCCGGCGGGCTCGGCGGCACCTATGGCGGCAGCCCGATCGGCGTCGCCGCCGCGCACGCCGTGCTCGACGTGATCGACGAGGAGAAGCTTTGCGACCGCGCCAATGCGCTCGGCGCCAGGCTGAAGCAGCGGCTGGACTCGATCCGCGACGACGTGCCGGAGATCGTCGACATCCGCGGCCCGGGCTTCATGAACGCCGTCGAATTCAACGACGTGAAGAAGGGCCTGCCCTCGGCGGAGTTCGCCAATTTGGTCAGGCTGAAGGCGCTGGACAAGGGCCTTATCCTGCTCACCTGCGGCGTCTACGCCAACGTCATCCGCTTCCTGTCGCCGATCACCATCCAGGACGGCGTCATGACCGAGGCCCTGGATATCCTGGAGACCTCGATCCGCGACGCGCGGGCCGCCTGATCGGGCGCGTCCTAGCCCGTCGCCCTGGTCGGTTCGTCCTGACTGAAGTCCGCAAGCGCCGCCTTCAGCGCATCCGGGCCGCCCGCGACCGTTTGCGGCGTCGGCGAGAAGCCGGCGCCGAGCATCTTGCGGCCGAGCATGTGGTCGGCAGGGCGATTGACGGATTCGATGCCGAGCAGCCGGTCGCCGGCATAGTGGTAGATCGAGAACTTGTTGTCGGCGAGATCGCCAAGGACGACATGGTGATCGCCGCCTTGCGTCAGGCCGACCATCTGCAATTTCATGTCGCCGATATCCGACCAGAACCACGGCACGGCCGAGAACGGCTCGGCATGGCCGAGGATGGTACGGGCGGCAAGCCTGGCCTGGTCGGTGGCGTTCTGCACCGATTCCAGCCGAACGTCGCCGCCGGTGAACCAATGGCGATAGGAGGCCGCGTCGCCGATGGCGAGGATTTCGGGAACAGAGCTTTGCATATGCTGGTCGACGCGGATGCCGTTGCCGATGGCCAGGCCGGCGGCTTCCGCCAGTTCGACATTGGGCACCACGCCGATGCCGATGATGACCATCTGCGCCGGCAGGCGCTCGCCGCCGGACGTGATCGCGGCCGAGACGCGGCCGTTTTCGCCCTCCAGGCGGGCGATGGTGGTGCCGGTCAGGATGCGCACGCCGATCGCTTCCAGGCGCTGGCGAACATGCGCGGCGATGACAGGCGCCACGGCGCGGCCAAGCAGCCGGTCGACGGCCTCGACGACGGTGACGTTGCGGCCGGCGGCTCTCAGCGTCGCCGCTATCTCCAGGCCGATGAAGCCGCCGCCGAGAATGACCACGTCCTCGGTTTGCGCGCTGAGCTCGCGGATCGCCCGCGCGTCGGCCAGCGAGCGCAGCGAGACCACGCCGGCAAGGCCGGTGCCGTCGAGCTTGAGCAGGCGCGGCCGCGAGCCGGTTGCAAGCACCAGCCGGTCGAAGCCGAGCGTTCCACCGCCCGCGACATTCAACTGGCCCGCGCGGGCGTCGATGCTCGCGATGCGCACGCCCGGCCGGTAATCGATGTTGTGGCCAATGTAGAACGCTTCGCCGCGCAGGGGCTGCGGCTTGGCCTCCGTGTCCTTGATGAAGGTCTTGGACAGCGGCGGCTTGTGATAGGGCAGTTCCTTCTCGTCGCCGATCAGGACGACAGGCCCTTCATAGCCCTCATCGCGCAGGCTGGCTGCGGCCTGCACGCCGGCATGGCCGGCACCGACAATCACAACCCCGTTCGTCATCGCAATCCTTTTGTCTTGGAAATCTAGGCTCTTGCGCCAAGTGGCGATTGTCTGCCGCCGCCGCAAGGGCAGGCGTCCGGGTCGCACCCAGAACGGCCGCCTGTCAATCCTGTCTCCCGGTCGGGCGATCGTCTTAAAGTTGATAATCCTAGTTTAGAATAATTCTAAACTATTGTTTCAATTGATTTTTTTCTGCCACACCAGTTGACTCCCCGCCTCTCCATCGCTTTATGGAGAGCTGCGCGCGAAGCGCATCCTTTGATGTCTGGGCCTTGAACCCTTTCGATTGGAGGCAAGTGGGTGTCTTTTTATCGCGAACCGCGCATCGACGCGGCCACCATTTTTCCCGGCATGCTCATGCCTCGGCGCGGGTGGACACATGCGCCTATTGTTGAATTTCCAAGCAACTGGAGAAGGATAATGACGGCACGTAACGGCGGCAGGCTGGCTGCGATCTGCGCCACGGCTGCACTGACGGCGGCGGTGTTCGTGTTGCCGGCGAAAGCCGAGACAGACGCGAAGGCGGTGATCAAGACCTATGCCGACATCGCTTTAGCCAAATACGAGGATTCGCTGACCACGGCGCAGGCGCTGGACAAGGCGGTGGACGCACTCATCGCCAGTCCCTCGGCCGACACGTTGAACGCCGCGCGCGAAGCCTGGAAGGCGGCGCGCATTCCCTACCAGCAGACCGAAGTCTACCGCTTCGGCAACAAGATCGTCGACGACTGGGAAGGCAAGGTGAATTCGTGGCCGCTGGATGAGGGCCTGATCGATTACGTCGCCAAGAGCTATGGCAGCGAGTCGGACGAAAACGCGCTCTATACGGCCAACGTCATCGCCAACAAGGAAATCGAGATCAACGGCAAGAAGGTCGACGCCTCGAAGCTGACGCCCGAGTTCCTTTCGGGCACGCTGCAGGAGGCCGGCGGCGTCGAAGCCAATGTCGCGACCGGTTATCACGCCATCGAATTCATGCTCTGGGGCCAGGACCTGCACGGCACAGGCCCGGGCGCGGGCGAGCGGCCCTTTACCGACTACGATCTCAAGAATTGCAGCAATGGCAATTGCGACCGTCGCGCCGAATATCTGAAGTCGGCGAGCGATCTTCTGGTGTCCGACCTGCAGGAAATGGTCGGCAACTGGAAGGAGGACGGCGCCGCGCGCAAGAACCTGACCGACGGCGAGGCGAATGCCAGCATCTCCACCATCTTCACCGGCATGGGCTCGCTCTCCTATGGCGAGCTTGCCGGCGAGCGCATGAAGCTCGGCCTTTTGCTGCACGATCCGGAAGAAGAGCACGACTGCTTCTCCGACAACACCTACATCTCGCATCTCTATGACGCGGTCGGCATCCGCGACGCCTACCGTGCCAGCTACAAGCGGCTCGACGGCTCCGTGGTTTCGGGTCCGTCGGTGTCCGACATGGTGAAGGCCGCCGATCCGGCGATCGACAAGGAGTTGTCGGGCAAGCTGGACACCACCGTCGCCAAGATGGAGGCCATCCAGGCGCGCGCGCTGGCCGGCGAGGCCTATGACCAGCAGATTGCCGAAGGCAACACCGAAGGCAACGCTACCGTCCAGGCGGCAATCGACGCCTTGATCGACCAGACCAAGTCGATCGAGCGCGCCGTCGGCTCGCTCAAGCTGAACCAGATCGCCTTCGAGGGCTCTGACAGCCTGGACGCTCCCGACAAGGTGTTCAAGTAAGGTCCAGGGCATGATCCCAAAAAGTGGATACCGGTTTTTGGACGAGATCATGCCCGACTAGGAAACAGGCATGATCCCAAAAAGTGGATACCGGTTTTTGGACGAGATCATGCCCGACTGACAAGTAAGCCAAGCGGCGCCGTGGCCGGCGCCGCCAGCCAGAGCAAGTGAATGTTGATCTGCCATTGCAACATCATCACCGAGAAGGAGATCGAGCAGACGATCGTCGGTCTGCTGGATGAGGATCCCTGGCAGTTGATCGTGCCGGCGAAGGTCTACCATGCGATGCGCAAGCGCGGGCGCTGTTGCGGCTGTTTCCCAAATGTGGTGGAAACGATCATTCGGGTCACCGAGAACTACCACGCCCGCTCAGAGGTGGGCGGCGTGGACATCGTTTCACACCTGGATCGCGTGCGAGGCTTGCGCGTCCAATACGGGAGCAGAACCCATGAAGGGCGAACCGCAGGTCATCGAGCGGCTTAACGAAGCTCTGTTTCTGGAGCTTGGAGCCGTCAACCAGTACTGGGTGCATTATCGTCTGCTCGAAGATTGGGGCTACACCAAGCTGGCAAAGAAGGAGCGGGCGGAATCGATAGAGGAAATGCATCACGCCGACAGGCTGATCGCGCGCATCATCTTCCTCGAAGGCCATCCCAATCTGCAGTCCGTCGCGCCGTTGCGCATCGGCCAGAACGTCAAGGAAGTGCTCGAATCCGATCTGGCCGGCGAATATGACGCGCGCACCGCTTACAAACGCTCGCGCGAGATCTGCCACGAGGAAGGCGATTTCGTCTCGATGAAGCTGTTCGAGGACCTTTTGACCGACGAGGAAGGACATATCGACTTCCTGGAAACGCAGCTCGACCTGCTTGCCTCGATCGGCGAGGAAAAGTACGGCCAGCTCAACGCCGACTCGGCCAACGAGGCGGAGTAAGGACATGCGGGAATGCGGCGCCCCGTAGATCATTTTTCGCGCCGCGCGCTGCGGGCCGCAATCGACGGCCTGCCGCTTCGGAAGACCCCGCGATACCGGATCGGCAGCGGGGCGTCGCTTTTGCTGGCGGTCATGCTTTCCGCGCCCGCCATGACGGGTGAGCCAGCGGCTCTGCCGACGAGCCGCACCGACCTGACGCCGAAGGATCAGGCGCGGGTTCTGGCAGTCACCAGGCCAACGACCGACTTTACCAGGCCCGAGCCGTTCGAGCTGATGCAGGGCGGCGCCGGCACGTCGCGCAAGGACGTCAACCGCGATGCCTTCTCGCAATCCTCCGCCAACATCACCTTTGAGGAAGAGGGCAGCTTCAAGCTCGGCAACGCGCTGTTCCGCAAGAACTGGGTGTCGTCGCCGTCCTCGACCCAGGCTTCGGACGGGCTCGGCCCGCTGTTCAACGAGCGCGCCTGCCAGAATTGCCATTTGAAGGACGGCCGCGGGCGTCCTCCGGAAGGCGATGCCGGATCGACGTCTATGTTCCTGCGGCTGGCGCGCGACGCCGCCAGTGCGGAGGAAAAGGCCGCGCTTGCCGACCACAAGGTGCTGAACTTTCCCGATCCGGTCTATGGCACGCAACTGCAGGATCTTGCGGTGCCCGGGCTCAGGGGTGAGGGCCGCATGCGCGTTGAATACTCCGAGGAAAAGGTCGCGCTCGGCGACGGTGCCGTGGTTTCGCTACGCAAGCCGCGCTATTTCGTTGAAAATCCCGGTTACGGCCCGCTCGATCCGCGCACCACGCTCTCGCCTCGGCTGACGCCGCCGATGATCGGGCTCGGCTTGATCGAGCAGATTGCGCCAGCTGATATCCTTGCCCATGCCGATGCGGATGACCGCGACGGCGACGGCATTTCGGGCAGGCCGAACATCGTGCGCGACGAGCTGAGCGGCGCGGTGACCGTGGGCCGCTTCGGCTGGAAGGCGCAGACCGCCTCGATCCGCCAGCAGGCGGCCGATGCCTTTGCCGGCGATATCGGCATCTCCACGCCGGAAATGCCGAAGCATTGGGGCGATTGCACCAAGGCACAGACGGATTGCCTTGCCATGCCGGACGGCGTGCAGCAACGCCTCGGCACGGCCGAGGCGCCGCCGCCGGTGATGGACCTCGTCACCTTCTATTCGCAGAATCTGGCCGTGCCGGCGCGGCGCGACATCGCCACACCGCAAGTGCTCGCCGGCAAGAAGCAGTTCTACGAGATGGGCTGCATTTCCTGCCACACGCCGAAATTCGTCACCTTGCGCGGCACGCCCAACAAGGCGCAGGCCTTCCAACTGATCTGGCCCTATTCCGACTTCCTGCTGCACGACATGGGCGAGGGCCTTGCCGACGGGCAACGGGTCGGCGAAGCGAGCGGCAGCGAGTGGCGCACCCCGCCGCTCTGGGGTATTGGGCTCACCGCGACAGTCAACGGCAATGCTTTTTATCTGCATGACGGCCGCGCCCGCACGCTTGCCGAGGCGATCCTGTGGCATGGCGGCGAAGGCCAGAAGGCGCGCGATCGTTTTGCCGGGACCGCCGCGGCCGATCGTGACGCGCTGATTAAATTCCTGGAGTCGCTTTGATGTCGAAACGCGTGGCCGCCGCCCTTGCCCTTCCGCTTTTTCTGGCCATCTCCCCGCCGGCATCGGCCGCGGTCGAGGCCTCCGATGTCATCGGCCGCGCGATCGACGGTTTCGTCCGCCCGGCCTATGCCAGCCTCGACGAGCACGCGGCGGGCCTGACCAAGGCGATGCACCAGCTTTGCGAAACGCCGTCCGAAAAGAATCTCGAAGCGGCGCGCGCGGCGTTTTCAAGCACGATGGAGGCCTGGTCGGTGGCCGAGATCATCGCCTTCGGGCCGATCAAGGAGAACAACCGGCTGGAGCGCATGCTCTATTGGCCGGACCGCAAGAGCATCGGCCTGAGGCAAGTGCAGGCCACGCTGGCGTCCAAGGATGCGTCAGCCACCGATCCGGCGCAACTGGCGCAAAAGAGCGTCGCCATGCAGGGCCTCGGCGCGCTCGAATATGTGCTTTACGGCGACGGCGCCGAAACGCTTGCCGGGAAAGACGATCCTTACCGCTGCGCCTATGGGGAGGCGGTTGCCGGCAATGTCGAAACGATGGCCGGCGAGGTGCGCGATGCCTGGCAAAAGCCCGACGGCTTTGCGTCGCTCTGGGCCAATCCGGGGCCGAAAAACCCGCTCTACCGAGACGGCAACGAAGCGGTGACGGAACTGGTCGGCGTCTTCATCAACGAGCTGGACATGATCCGCGACGTGCGGCTCAAGGGCTTTCTCGGCGCCAAGCCCGATGCCGACAAGCCGAAGCAGGCGATCTACTGGCGCTCGCAGTACACGACGGCTTCGCTGGCCGCAAACCTGTCCGGCATCGACCAACTGTTCCAGGCTTCCAAGCTCGGCGACGCGCTGCCCGCCGATGCGCAATGGATGGCCGAATCCATCCACATCCAGCTCACTAACGGCGTGGCGGCGGCGAAGTCGATCGCCGGTCCGATCGACAAGGCGCTCGCCGATCCGGCGCTGCGCGACAAGCTCGAGCATTTCGCGCTGATCACGTCGAGCTTGTCGACCTTGATCGGCACCAGGATGACCGCCGAGTTCGGTCTGACCGCCGGCTTCTCGTCGCTGGACGGAGATTGATCGATGGCGTGGACAGGTACTAAGCTCATCGATCGCCGCGATTTCCTGCGGGCCGCGGGCGCGGGCTTTGCCGCCGCCATGGCGCCGCGCGCTTGGGCCGACACGCTTGCCGCGGACGCGGTGTTTGCCACGGCCTTCGTCAAGCGCGACGGCAGCTTCGGCGCCGCCGTGCTCTCCGAGGCGGGGAAAATCCTGCACACGGTCGATCTGCCGGATCGCGGCCATGACGTCGCCTTCGATCCGGTGTCGAAGCGTTCGGTGGTCTTCGCCCGTCAGCCCGGCACCTTCGCGCTTGTCTTCGACCAAGCCGGCCGCGACAAGCCATTGACCATCGCCAGCATCGCCGGCCGGCATTTCTTCGGCCATGGCGTGTTCTCGCCCGACGGCGCCTTGCTCTATGCGACCGAGAACGACTTCGACAACGCGGCAGGTGTCGTCGGTGTCTACGATGCGCGGGAGAAATTCAATCGCATCGGCGAGTTCCCGACCTATGGCATGGGGCCGCATGAATTGCTCCTGCTCGGCGATGGCCGCACTTTAGCCATCGCCAATGGCGGCATCGAAACCCATCCCGACTATGGCCGGGCCGAGCTCAACATCGCGACGATGCAGCCGTCCTACACGCTGGTCGACCGCATCAGCGGGGGCCTCATCGAAAAGCATGAATTGCCCTCGGCGCTGCATCAGCTGTCGATCCGCCACATGGATCGCGACCGGGCGGGCACGGTCTGGTTCGGCTGCCAATATCGCGGGCCGGCGACCGACCGCCCGGCGCTGGTCGGGCGCGCCGCGCGCGGTAAGGATCTCGAGCTCTTGGAGATGCCGCAGGACGTGCTCTCCGGCTTCCGCAACTATATCGGCTCGGTAGCCGCCAACGCCGCCGCAGGCACGGTCGCCGTCACTTCGCCGGAAGGCAATTCGCTGGCCGTTCTCGACGCCGCCAGCGGGCGCGTGGTCGCCACCAGGTCGCTGGTCGAGGTCTGTGGCCTCGCCCCCGACGGCACCGGCTTCATGGCGACGACCGGCGCCGGCGAGATCGTCGGCGGCGCCGGCGCCACCCGTTCCGAGCCGGACTATGTCTGGGACAACCACATGCTGCGCATCGCAGTCTCTGCTTGATAATCGAGGCCCCAGGGAGCGAAGCCGCTTAACATTTCTCCGCCCTGGCCCTTGCGGCCGCGGCCCATGCCGGGCAGAGGGAATTGTGTTTCGATCCAGTTCTTTAACCGGCGATATGAAGCTGCCCGTATGAAGGTGCTCGCCATCGACTGTGCCGCCAATCTCTGCGCCGCCTGCGCCTATGACGCAGGCGCGGGGAAGGAGCTTGGCCGTGAGGTGCGCGACCTCGGCAAAGGCCATGCCGAGCATTTGATGGCCGTCATCGAGACGGCCCTGCAAGCCGGCGGGATCGGCTACCCGGACCTCGACGCTGTTGCCGTCTCGATCGGACCCGGCTCCTTCACCGGCCTGCGCGTCGGCGTCTCGGCAGCGCGCGGCCTGGCGCTGGCGCTGAAAATCCCGGCGATCGGCGTGACGACGCTGCAAGCCCTGGCGGCGGAGGGTGCGAATGCCTTTCCCGGGCGCGCGGTGCTTGCCGCGCTCGATGCCGGCCGCGAAGAGATCCACGCGGCGCTCTATGACAAAATGTTAGTCGAGACTTACGGACCTTCCGTCGCTGCGCTTTCCGAGGCAGTGACCATGGCCATCGGCGCCGACGCGGTCCTGGTCGGGACCGCCGCGCCGCAGATTGCCGAGGCGGCGGGGCGTGCCTTCGAAACCGGTCCGGTGGCCGCCACAGCCGACATCGCGACCTATGCCAGGCTGGCCTCGGCCAGGGAGACGGGCGAAAAGCCGAAACCGCTTTATCTGCGCGGCGCTGACGCCAAGCCGCAGGCGGGTTTCATTCTGCCAAGGCAGGACAAGGGAAACGATTCCTGATGCGCATACCATTCTTTCAGCCGCGCCGCAGGGACTATGCGCTGGAACCGCTGACAGTCGCCGACAGCGCCGCTGTTTCGGTGCTGCATCGCGAGGATTTCGTGCGGCCCTGGACCGATGGCGAATTCGCAGCACTGCTCGAGCAGGACACGGTCTTCGGCTATGCCGCGCGTGAGACCGGCCAAGGCTCCAAGCCGCCGGTCGGCTTTGTGCTCGCGAGGCTGGCGGCCGGCGAGGGCGAGATCCTGACCGTTGCCGTCGCCCGCACGCATCGCCGCCAGGGCCTTGGCTGGCAATTGATGGACGCGGTGCTGCGCGAATTGCATGCGCAGCGCGCCGACGCGCTCTTCCTCGAGGTCGACGAGACCAATGCGCCGGCGATCGGGCTTTACCGCAGGCTGGGCTTCCGCCAGGTCGGTCACCGTCCGAACTATTATCGTTCGACCGAGCACGGTCCGACCGGCGCGCTTGTCATGCGCCGCGATCTTCGCTAGCCACAGGCCGGTTGGGGCGGAGCGAATGATCAAGAAATTGCGGATTTCCCTGGCGCTCTTCTATGTCGTCGTCTGTTCACTGGTGCTGGTGCCGCTGCAGATGCTGTCGATGAAGACGGGGCTGTGGCCCGAAACGTTCATCCTGAGGATCTGGCACGGTATGATCCTTCGGGCGCTGGGCATGCGGGTGCATGTGAAGGGCGCGCTGGCCAGGGAACGTCCGCTGCTGGTGGCGGCCAACCACATTTCCTGGACCGACATCATGGTGCTCGGCTCCTTTGTCGATGTGAAATTCATCGCCAGGGCCGACATGGAGGGCTGGCCGCTGATCGGCATGCTGTCCAAGCTGCAGCGCACCGTCTACATCGAGCGCGAGCGCAAGCGCACCTCCGGCGACCAGGCAAGCGAGATTGCCAGGCGCATGGCCAAGGGCGATGCCATGGTGCTGTTCGCCGAAGGCTCGACCGGCGACGGCAACCTCGTGCTGCCGTTCAAGAGCACGCTGTTCGGCGCGGCCTCCATGGCGATTTCGGAAGGGGCGGCCGAACAGGTCTTCATCCAGCCCGTGGCGATCGCCTACACGCGCCTGCACGGCATGCCTATGGGGCGCCGCCATCGGCCGATGACCGCCTGGATCGGCGACCAGGATCTGATGCCGCACCTGAAAACCTTGCTTGCCGAAGGGGCGATCGATGCCGAGGTGCATTTCGGCGAGCCGGTGCCGTTCTCCAAGGGTTCGAACCGCAAGGAGACGGCAAGGTTGATGGAAGCCAAGGTGCGCGAGATGATGCAGGCCATCCTCGCCGACCCGGCAAAGAGCCGCTGATCGGTATGTCGCCCAAAGGCCCTGTAGCGATTTTGGAACAAGGCGGCGCGATGCGCCGCGGGCAGAATCGTCTGTTTTTTGTCACGGAAAGGCGCTAGAAGCCGCCCGATGGAATTGAACACGATTGAAAGCCACGGCATCGGCACTGCGGCCGAGCACTTGGCCGGCACTGACCGCACGGCGAAAAAGGTCTTCGTCAAGACCTATGGCTGCCAGATGAATGTCTACGATTCCCAGCGCATGACCGATGCGCTGGCCGCCGACGGTTATGTCGCCACCGACGCCGTCGAAGAGGCCGATTTGGTGCTGCTCAACACCTGCCATATCCGCGAAAAGGCGGCGGAAAAGGTCTATTCCGAGCTTGGCCGCATCCGCGACATGAAAGCCGAACGCGCCGCGGCCGGCGGCGTGCTCCTGATCGGCGTCGCCGGCTGCGTGGCGCAGGCCGAAGGCGCCGAGATCATCCGCCGTGCGCCGGCGGTCGATCTGATCATCGGCCCGCAGACCTATCACCGGCTGCCCGACGTGCTGGCGCGCGTCCGTGGCGGCGAAAAGATCGTCGAGACCGAATACGCCGTCGAGGACAAGTTCGAGCATCTGCCGCAGCCCAAGCGCGCCGAATTGGCAAAGCGCGGCGTCACCGCCTTCCTGACGGTGCAGGAGGGGTGCGACAAGTTCTGCACCTTCTGCGTCGTGCCTTATACGCGCGGCTCCGAGGTTTCGCGGCCAGTGGCGCAGATCGTCGCCGAGGCCGAGCGCCTGGCCGAGGCCGGCGTGCGCGAGGTGACCTTGCTCGGCCAGAACGTCAACGCCTGGCACGGCGTCGGCGGAAATGGCGAGGAATGGGGCCTCGGCCGCCTGCTGTTCCGTCTGGCGGAAATTCCTGGACTGGCGCGGCTGCGCTACACCACCAGCCATCCGCGCGACATGGACGACGAGTTGATCGCCGCGCATCGCGATCTGCCGGCGCTGATGCCCTATCTGCATCTGCCCGTGCAGTCCGGCTCGGATCGCATTCTCAAGGCGATGAACCGCCGGCATACGGCGCGCGACTATCTGGCGCTTATCGAGCGCATCCGCGCCGCCCGAACCGACATCGCCATGTCCGGCGACTTCATCGTCGGCTTCCCCGGCGAGACGGAGGAAGATTTCGAGGCGACGCTGCAGCTGGTGCGCGAGGTGAACTATGCCTCGGCCTTTTCGTTCAAATATTCGCCGCGTCCCGGCACGCCGGGCGCTGAGATGAGCGACCATGTGGCCGAAGCGGTCAAGGACGAGCGGCTACAGCGGCTGCAGGCCCTACTTTTGAAGCAGCAGCAGGATTTCGGCTTGAGCCTGGTCGGCAAGACCGTCGGCACGCTGATCGAGAAGCCTGGCCGGCAGGCCGGCCAGATAGTAGGCCGTTCTCCGTGGCTGCAGCCGGTTATTGTTGACGACAAGGCCGGCGGAATCGGTGACATTATCGACGTACGAATCACAAGGACGGGCTACAACAGCCTGTTCGCCGAATTGGTCTGACGACCTCGGCAGATGAGGAGAGACGGTTGAGCGCTGCTGAACTGAAGAATCCGCCCCAGAGCCAGGCGTCCGGGGCCTCCGATATGGCGCACATCGTACTGACCTTCGACAACAACAAGCTAGCCAGCGCCCTTTACGGCCAGTTCGATGAGAACCTCGCCCGGCTCGAGCAGAAGCTCGGCGTCGACATCCGCTCGCGCGGCAATCAGCTGACGATCAAGGGCTCCGCCGCCGCCGCCGAACAGGCGCGCCGGGCGCTGGACACCCTCTACGGCATCCTGCAGAAGGGCGTCGACATCGCACAGTCGGACGTCGACGGCGCCGTGCGCATGGCGATTGCCGCCGACGACCAACTGACCCTGCCGACGATGGAGCGCAAGGGCAAGGTTTCGGCCGCCCAGATCGCGACGCGCAAGAAGACGATCTACGCCCGCTCGCTCAACCAGGACGCCTATATGCGGGCGTTGGAGCGTTCCGAAATGGTGTTCGGCATCGGTCCCGCCGGCACCGGCAAGACCTATCTGGCGGTGGCGCATGCGGCGATGCTGCTAGAACGCGGCATGGTCGAGCGCATCATCCTGTCGCGTCCGGCCGTCGAGGCCGGCGAGCGGCTTGGCTTCCTGCCCGGCGACATGAAGGAGAAGGTGGACCCGTATCTCAGGCCCCTCTACGACGCGCTCTACGACATGATGCCGGCCGACAAGGTCGAGCGGGCGATCGCGGCCGAAGTCATCGAGATCGCGCCCTTGGCCTTCATGCGCGGCCGCACGCTGGCGCATGCGGCGGTGATCCTCGACGAGGCGCAGAACACCACGCCGATGCAGATGAAGATGTTCCTGACCCGTCTCGGCGAGAATTCGCGCATGATCGTCACCGGCGATCCGACCCAGATCGACCTTCCGCCCAACACCAAGTCTGGCCTGGTCGAAGCGCTGCGCGTCCTCGACGGGGTGCCTGGTATCGTCACCGTCCGCTTCAACGAGGGCGATGTGGTGCGCCACCCGCTGGTCGCCGAGATCGTCAAGGCCTATGACCGCGACGGCAAGCTGGCGCGAGGCTTGGGCGCCGAAAGCTGATTATAGGCCCTATGGCTCAAAATCCGGAATTTGGCGGCGAAGCGCCGGTCGATATCGATATTTTCGTCGAGGCAGGTGCTTGGCCCGCGGAAGCCGAATTGACACGCCTCGTCGATCGCGCCGTTGCGGCCGCTTTTGCCGAGACCGGCGCGGGCGGCGCTTCCGAGCTCAGCGTCGTCTTTTCCGACGATGCCCATATCCGAACGCTCAACGCCGAGTGGCGCGGCAAGGACAAGCCAACCAACATCTTGTCTTTCCCGGCTTTTTCCTTTCCGAAAGGCGGCGCGCTGCCGCCGATGCTGGGCGACATCGTGCTGGCTTCCGAGACGGTGGCGCGCGAGGCCGCTCTGGAAGACAAGCCGATTGGAAACCATATCACCCATCTCGTTATCCATGGCCTGCTGCATCTTTTGGGCCATGATCACGAGACCGACGCCGAGGCGGAGGAGATGGAAGCGATCGAGCGCGCGGCGCTTGCGAGGCTTGCCATTCCCGATCCCTACGCGTAACAAAAAAGCTCAATTGACCCGATGGCGATGAACGACACACCAGAAACTGCCGCCCGTCCGGACGCCGGCAGTGCTGCCAAGCCTTCCGAAAAAACGGAAGAGGGCTCCAGTCCGAGTATTCCCGCCGGCAGCGCGGCCGCGGAGTCCACGCATGCCGGTCCTTCGCTCTTCGACCGCGTGCTCGGCCTGTTCCGGCACCGCAACGGCACCAGCCTGCGCGAGGAGATTGCCGGCGCGCTCGCCGAAACGGCGACCGACGCCGGCGCCTTCTCGCCCGGCGAACGCGCCATGCTCAACAACATCCTTCGCCTGCGCGAAGTGCGGGTCGAGGATGTCATGGTGCCGCGCGCCGATATCGAGGCGGTCGAGATCAACACGACGCTTGGCGACCTGCTCGGCCTGTTCGAGCAGTCCGGCCATTCGCGCATGCCGGTATATTCCGAGACGCTGGACGATCCGCGCGGCATGGTCCACATCCGCGACGTGCTCGCCCACATCACCAAACTCGCTCGCGTCAAGAAGGGCCGCAGCAGAGCGAAGACGCCGGCGTCGACCGCGCTCGACCTTGCCCAGGTCGACCTTGCGCGTACCATCGGTGATCTCAGCCTGATCCGCCCGGTGCTGTTCGTGCCGCCCTCCATGCTTGCCTCCGACCTGATGGGGCGCATGCAGACGAACCGCACGCAGATGGCGCTGGTCATCGACGAATATGGTGGCACCGATGGCCTCGCCTCGCTGGAGGATATCGTCGAGATGGTGGTCGGCGACATCGAGGACGAGCATGACGACGACGAGCCGATGATCACGCAGACCGGCGACGGCGTCTTCGTCGTCGACGGCAAGGCCGAGATCGACGAGGTCGCCAAGATGATCGGCGAGGATTTCACCGCCGGCGAGCATGGCGAATATGTCGATACGATCGGCGGCATGATCTTCAACACGCTCGGCCGCGTCCCGGCCAGGGGCGAAGTCGTACAGGCCATTCCCGGCTTCGAGTTCCACGTGCTCGACGCCGACCCGCGCCGCGTCAAGCGCGTACGCATCGTGCAGAGCCCGAAGGGCGAGCGCCAGCGCCGCCGCGCGGCCCGCACCGAACAGGCCTGATCTGCAGCAATTCCAGGAAAAGTAGGCAGCGGTTTTCCGTCCGGAATTGGGCAAAGGCAAAGACTTGGAGCGGCATGCCGATCGACGATCCGTTCAAGCACGCCACCTTTGGTTCAGGCGTCTTCTATCGCGATCCGCGCGCGGCCCTGGCCTGGCTGCAGGCGGCCTTCGGCTTCCAGCCGAGCATGCTGGTCAGCGATGCCGACGGTCGGCTGGTGCATGCCGAAATGCGTTTTGGCGACGGCTACATCATCGTGGATTCCGAATGGGATGAGCATATCGCCAGCCCGGCCTCCGTCGGCGGCAAGAACACGCAAGCCGTTTATGTCCGTCTGCAGCAAGATATCGACGCGCATTGCGAGCAAGCGCGCGCGGCGGGCGCGAAGATCGTCGAGGAGCCCGCCGACCATTTCTACGGCGAGCGCCAATACCGCGCCCGTGACCTCGAAGGCCATATCTGGACATTCACCCGCACCGTGCGCGTTGTATCCAAGGACGAGGCTGAGCGATTGAGTGGCCTGCGCATCGAGGGCTGGCACCGCTGAGCTTTTTGCAACCAGGCGGAACCGCTTGGCGTTGCGGAAACGCGGCTAAACAATGAGCTATCGCGGGATTCCCGCGATGGCGCGACCGTGTGTCAGGCCGCGCTTATCTGGGTTTGGAACGCCGGGCCCAGCCTGTTAAACCTCTAGCTCCCTGATTCGCGCGACTTGGGAAGCTGGATGCTGCGCTTTGCCGGCCGGATAATTCTGCTGTGGGGGTGGCGGCGGGCGCTGGTGGCGTTTGCCGCCGGAGCGCTGGCGGTGCTTGCCCAGGCGCCTTACGATTTCTTCGCCGTCTGCTTCGTTTCGTTCCCGGTCCTCGTCTGGCTGCTCGACGGCGCCACTGGCGAGGCTTCCGATGGCTGGTTCCGGCGCCTGCGGCCGGCTTTCGCAACAGGCTGGTGGTTCGGCTTCGGCTACTTCCTCGCCGGTCTCTGGTGGATCGGCCAGGCCTTGCTGGTCGAGGCCGACAATTTCGCCTGGGCCTTGCCCTTCGCCGTTGTCGGCATCCCCTTCGCGTTGGCCTTCTTCTATGGCTTTGCCGCCGTGGTGGCGCGGCTGTTCTGGAGCAGCGATATCGGCCGCATCGCCGCCCTCGCCTTCGGGTTCGGCCTTGCCGAATGGTTGCGCGACTTCCTCTTCACCGGCTTTCCCTGGAACGCCGTCGGCTACGCGGCGATGCCTGTGCCGCTTCTGATGCAGAGCGTGTCGGTGACCGGCATGATCGGCATGAACACGCTCGCGGTCTTCCTGTTTTCGCTGCCCGCGCTGGTGGCGGCGCGCCGGCATCTGAGGCTGGGCGTTGCCCTGTTCGTCGTCCTCGCCGCCGCCCATGTCGGCTTCGGCTATTTCAGGCTCGCCATGCCCGTCGAGCCGGCGAAACGATCCATCGACGTCCGCATCGTCCAGCCCGCGGTCGACCTCAGCGAAAAATGGGATGCCTCGGTGCGCGACCGCATCTTCGCGACTTTGCTGGGGATATCGGGGAAAGCACCCGAAGAAAGTCACGCCAAGCCCCAGCTCATTCTGTGGCCGGAGACATCGGTGCCGTTTCTCTTCACCGAGCGTCCGGACGCGCTGACGGCATTGGGCGACATGCTGGCCGACGGCCAGATGCTGATTGCCGGTGTCGTGCGCGAGGAGGGCGGATCGGCGAATGCCGGCAGCCGTTATTACAATTCCGTGGTGGCGATCAACGACAAGGGCGAGATCGTCGATGCCGTCGACAAGGTGCATCTGGTGCCCTTCGGCGAATATCTGCCCTTCGCCGATCTGTTCGAACGCTTCGGCATAGGCCAGCTCGTCGCCGGGCCGATGAATTTCGCCGCCGGCAACGAGCGCCATCCGATCGCCGTGCCGGGCGGCCTGCGCGCCGCGCCGTTCATCTGCTACGAGGTTATCTTTCCCGATCTCGTCGCCGCCGACTCTGCGTCATCTGACGTAATTGTGAACGTCACCAACGATGCCTGGTTTGGCGACACGCCAGGCCCGTATCAGCACTTCAGGCAGGCGCAGATTCGGGCGGTGGAAAATGGGTTGCCGCTGCTGCGCGCGGCCAACAATGGCATCTCCGCAGTCGTCGATTCGCGCGGGCGCATTATCGACGCGCTTGCCGTCGACGCGCGCGGCGCCATCGACGCGCATGTGCCGGTTTCTGGGCGAGCCCTCCTGTCTGCGAAACAGCGGCGCATTAACGGATTGCTGATCATGTTGCTGTTTGCGCTGATTGCCTTCACATTGAATGTAAGGCAGCGGCTACGGGTGAATTGACAGTCAGCACATTAGAAACTCATACTGTAACGCCTAAAATTTTCTCGAAGTCGGTTGGAGGGTTCTGTTGGGGCAGGTGGCTCCGGCTTCATATGGGCGGAACAAAATAGAAAAAGCCGGAAAAATTCGGCGAGGAAAAAATGACAGAAGAGAACAAGAAGAAGCCGAATCCGATCGACATCCATGTCGGGAGTCGCATCCGGCTGCGACGCAACATGCTTGGAATGAGCCAGGAAAAGCTGGGTGAAAATCTCGGCATCACCTTTCAGCAGATCCAGAAGTACGAAAAGGGCACGAACAGGGTTGGCGCCAGCCGTCTGCAGGCGATCGCCTCCATCCTGAGCGTTCCTGTCGCCTTCTTCTTCGAGGATGCCCCGGGCGAGGAGACCGGCGGCGGCAATCGAGGATTTGCGGAAGACTCCTCGATGGCGTTCGCCATCGAATTCTGCGGCAGTCCCGAAGGGCTTCAGCTCAACCGGGCTTTCGTCAAGATCGGCGACGTCAAGGTGCGCCGCCGGATCATCGATCTGGTCAAGGCGCTCTCCGCCGACGACGCCGATTGATTTTACCTATGCCACTGGCGGCGCTCTGCCGCCGGTGGCATAGCCGGCCTTACCTACATTCATGCCAGATCCGTCGCGCCGCTTGACGAGCGGCGCCCGGCACCGCTAACACGTGGCGCGCCAAAATCGGCAGCCTGCCGATCTTTTCAAGAGGGGACACCCGTGACGCGGCAGAATTATCTCTTCACCTCGGAATCCGTCTCCGAGGGTCATCCCGACAAAGTCTGTGACCGCATCTCCGACGAGATCGTCGATCTGGTCTATCGCGAAGCCAAGAAGACGGGCATGGATCCGTGGAAGGTGCGCGTTGCCTGCGAAACGCTGGCCACCACCAACCGCGTCGTCATCGCCGGCGAGGTCCGCGTCCCCGACACGCTTTTGAAGAAGGACAAGGCGGGCAACGTCCTCAAGGATGCGTCCGGCCACCCTGTGGTCAACCCGGCCAAGTTCAAGTCGGTTGCCCGCAAGGCGATCCGCGAGATCGGCTACGAGCAGTCCGGCTTCCATTGGAAGACCGCCAAGATCGACGTGCTGCTGCATGGCCAGTCGCCCGACATCGGCCAGGGCGTCGACAATGCCGCCGACCGCCAGGGCGAGGAAGGCGCGGGCGACCAGGGCATCATGTTCGGTTACGCCTGCCGCGAGACGCCCGACCTCATGCCGGCGCCGATCTACTACAGCCACAAGATTCTCGAATTGCTGGCGGCCGCGCGCCATGAAGGCAACGGCGATGCCGGCAAGCTCGGCCCGGACGCCAAGAGCCAGGTCACCGTGCGCTATGCCGACGGCAAGGCGGCGGAAGTCACGCAGATCGTGCTCTCCACCCAGCATCTCGATGCGAGCTGGGACTCCAGGAAGGTCCGCAAGGTGGTCGAGCCCTATATCCGCGAGGCGCTTGGCGACCTGAGGATCGCCGAGGACTGCAACTGGTACATCAACCCGACCGGCAAGTTCGTCATCGGCGGGCCTGACGGCGATGCCGGCCTCACCGGCCGCAAGATCATCGTCGACACCTATGGTGGCGCGGCGCCCCACGGCGGCGGCGCCTTCTCGGGCAAGGACACCACCAAGGTCGACCGCTCGGCCGCCTATGCGGCGCGCTACCTTGCCAAGAACGTGGTGGCGGCCAAGCTTGCCGACCGCTGCACCATCCAGCTCTCCTACGCCATCGGCGTCGCCCAACCGCTGTCGGTCTATGTCGACCTGCACGGCACCGGCAAGGTGGACGAATCGAAGCTCGAGGATGCGCTGCGCAAGGTCATGGACCTGTCGCCGTCGGGCATTCGCCGTCATCTCGATCTCAACAAGCCGATCTATGCAAAAACCTCGTCCTACGGCCATTTTGGCCGCAAGGCCGGTCGCGACGGCTCCTTCTCTTGGGAGAAGACCGATCTCGCCAAGGCGCTCAAGGACGCCGTCGCAGCCTGACGACAGCGGACGCAAAGGACAGGCCGAGCCGGGCGACCGAAGGCTTCTTCGGTCGCCGGCACGGCAAGACTATACGCCCGCAGCAGGCGATCGCCCTCGAAGGCGGTCTGCGCGAATATCGGGTCGACCTGACGGCGGAAGCGCCGGCTGACCTCAGGACCTTGTTCAAGGCACAGGTTTCGGCGCTCCAGCTGGAAATCGGCTTCGGCGGCGGTGAGCATCTGTTGCATCGCGCCGCGGAAGCGCCGGCAACCGGCTTCATCGGCGTCGAACCCTTCGTCAACGGCATGGCCAAGATGATGACGGCGCTTGGCAAGACGCCGCTTGCCAATCTGAGAGTCTATGACGACGACGCCACGCGCCTGCTCGACTGGCTGCCGGAAGCCTCGCTCGGCGGCATCGATCTGCTCTATCCCGATCCATGGCCCAAGAAGAAGCATTGGAAGCGACGCTTCGTCGGCGCCGCCAATCTCGGTCGCTTCGCCCGGGTGCTGAAATCGGGCGGCAGGTTCCGCTTCGCCTCCGACATCGACAGCTATGTGAACTGGACGCTGCTTGCCTGCCGCGCCAGTGGCGCCTTTGAATGGCAGGTGCGGGATGTCGCCGATTGGCACCGGCCCTATGAAGGTTGGCCCGGCACGCGCTATGAGGCCAAGGCCATCCGCGAGGGGCGGCGGCCCGCCTATCTGACGTTCATCCGGAAGTAATCGGGCGATCTGTATTGCATATAGAGCTACAGATCGCTGCATTGCAGGCCGGAGACAGCTATGGCCGCCTCGGTGGAGCGTAAGGATACCCGATCTCGATGCGCCTGCCGGAAGCGGACGTGGCGATGATCGATCGTGCCGCCACGCTGCGTGCCTCAAGCCTTTGCCTGCAGACTTGAAACACAATTCGGGATCGTCTATATCAACCTCAAATTCTTGGTCGGTATGACGAAGAGTGGGTCCACCCGGTCCCGCTCTTTTTTATTACCTGCCGGCCGGAAGTGAAAAGCGACAGGGATCTGATGACTGCAGCGGCAAGCGAGGCCGACGACCGTATCATCCGCGAAAGCGGTATCGATGCGCGCATTGCGCTGATCGTGCAGCCGGTGCTCAAGGCCATCGGCTTCCGTCTCGTGCGGGTGCAACTGACCGGCCAGAACGGGCTGACGGTGCAGATCATGGCAGAACGCGAAGACGGCACCATGACCGTCGAGGATTGCGAAGAGGTCAGCCGCGCCGTGTCGCCGGCGCTCGATGTCGATGATCCGATCGAAAAAGCGTATCATCTGGAAGTTTCGTCGCCAGGCATCGACCGGCCGCTGGTGCGCAAGTCGGATTTCACCGCCTGGACCGGCCATCTGGTCAAGCTGGAGACATCGGTTCTTGTCAGCGATCGCAAGCGCTTCAAGGGCAAGATCGCCGAGGCGGATGCCGACGGCATCCTGATCGAGCGCGACAAGGCGGCCTATGGCGAAGAGCCGACGGTGCGCGTGCCTTACGACGCGATCGCAGAGGCCCGGCTGGTGCTGACCGACGATCTCATCCGCGATGCCCTGTCGAAGGACAACCGGGCGCGCAAGGAAGCCAGGAAGCGCCGCGGCGAAGCGGAAGACGCCGCCGCCGGCGAGGAAAATGAAACCGAACAGGAAAGTTGATTGAGTAGCCGGGCTGCATGCCCGGCGCGAAATCGGGAGAAAGACAATGGTTGTAAGCGCCAACAGGCTTGAACTGCTGCAGATCGCCGATGCGGTCGCGCGTGAAAAGTCGATCGACAAGCAGATCGTCATCGCCGCCATGGCCGATGCGATCCAGAAGGCGGCGCGCTCCCGTTACGGCCAGGAGACCAACATCCGCGCCGACATCAACCCGAACACCGGCGAGATGAAGCTGCAGCGGCTGATGGAGGTGGTCGAGGCGGTCGAGGACTACGCGACGCAGATCGCGCTTTCCACGGCCCGCGAGCGCAATCCCGACGCACAGGTCGGCGACTTCATCGCCGAGCAGCTGCCGCCGATGGATTTCGGCCGCATCGCCGCCCAGTCGGCCAAGCAGGTCATCGTGCAGAAGGTGCGTGAGGCTGAGCGCGATCGCCAGTATGACGAATACAAGGATCGCATCGGCGAGATCGTCAACGGCACCGTCAAGCGCGTCGAATACGGCAACGTCATCGTCGATCTCGGCCGTGGCGAGGCGATCATCCGCCGCGACGAACTGATCCCGCGCGAGAACTACAAATATGGCGACCGCGTGAGGGCCTATGTCTATGACGTGCGCCGCGAGCAGCGCGGGCCGCAGATTTTCCTGTCGCGCACGCATCCGCAGTTCATGGCCAAGCTCTTCACCATGGAAGTGCCGGAAATCTACGACGGCATCATCGAGATCAAGTCGGTCGCCCGCGATCCGGGCTCGCGCGCCAAGATCGCCGTCATCTCGCGCGACAGCTCGATCGATCCGGTCGGCGCCTGCGTCGGTATGCGCGGCAGCCGCGTCCAGGCGGTGGTCGGCGAATTGCAGGGCGAGAAGATCGACATCATTCCGTGGTCGCCATCGGCGGCGTCCTTCATCGTCAACGCGCTGCAGCCGGCCGAAGTCGCCAAGGTGGTGCTCGACGAGGATGCCGAGCGCATCGAGGTGGTGGTGCCGGACGATCAATTGTCGCTGGCCATCGGTCGCCGCGGCCAGAACGTGCGGCTTGCCTCGCAGCTGACCGGCTGGGATATCGACATCCTGACCGAGCAGGAAGAGAGCGAGCGTCGCCAGAAGGAATTCGTCGAGCGTTCCGCACTCTTCATGGAAGCTCTCGACGTCGACGAGATGGTCGGCCAGGTGCTCGCTTCCGAAGGCTTCACCAGCGTAGAGGAAGTCGCTTATGTCGACTCGGGCGAGATCGCCTCGATCGACGGCTTCGACGAGGACACCGCTTCGGAAATCCAGACCCGCGCCCGCGAATATCTGGAGAAGATCGAGGCCGAGCACGACGAGAAGCGCAAGGCGCTCGGCGTCCAGGACGAGCTGCGCGAGATCCCCGGCGTGACCACCGCCATGATGGTGACGCTCGGCGAGGACGGCGTGAAGTCGATCGAGGACTTCGCCGGCTATGCCGCCGACGACCTGACCGGCTGGAAAGAGCGCAAGGACGGCGAGACCAAGGTTTATCCTGGTGTGCTCGCCAGCCACGGCGTCTCGCGCGCCGATGCAGAGCAGATGGTGCTCGCGGCGCGCAAGAAGGCCGGCTGGATCACCGAAGACGAGCTTGCGGCCGAAGAAGCATCGGCTGACGAAGCCGTTGGTGCGTGAGGTGAACCCGCATCGCACACAACCCGCCCCAGGACGAGATGAACGATCGCACTTGCATCGTTACGCGCAGGCAGGCCGAACCGGATGAACTGATCCGCTTCGTCGTCGGCCCGGATTCGGCCGTCGTCCCGGACATCAAGAGAAACCTGCCCGGCCGTGGTTGTTGGGTGAGCGCTGACCGCCTACATATCGAGAAGGCAGCGGCGAAGAACCTGTTTGCCCGCGCCTTCAAGGCGCAGGTGACCGTGCCGACCGATCTTGGCGGCATGGTTGACGGGCTGCTCTCCAGATCCGCTCTGGGTATGCTTGGCCTTGCCCGCAAGGCTGGCGCTGTCGTTCTTGGAGCCGCCAAGGTCGAGGGCGCGGTACGCGACGGGCAGGCGTTGCTTGTGCTGCATGCGACCGAGGCTTCGGACGACGGTGTCCGCAAGATCAGTCAGGCGCGGCGGGCGACCGTCCATCTCGGCGGTCCCGCCACCCTTGCCTACAAACTTTTCTCCGAGGCCGAGTTGAGCTTGGCATTGGGGGGTACAAATGTGATACATGCTGCCGTCCTCGCGCAGGACGCGGGACAGGCGGTTGAGAAGCGCGTTGTTGCGCTCGACCGATATCGGGGCGGTACCCCGAACGATCTGGCAATGCTTGCGGTCGTTGCTGACGAAGATGATGCCGCAGAGGATATGGAATGAACGATACGAAATCGGGCGACGACAAGACGTTGAGCGTTACGCCGAAGAAGACCTTGACGCTGAAGCGCCCCGGCCTCGAGCAGGGCACCGTGCGCCAGAATTTCTCGCACGGCCGCACCAAGTCGGTCGTGGTCGAGACCAAGAAGCGCAAGTTCTCGCTGCCCGGCGACAAGCCGGAGCCGGTGGCTGCGTCCGTCTTCACGCCGAAGCCCGCCCCTGCCCCTGTTGCCGCCGCCCCTGTCGTGCAGGAAGCGCCGAAGGCGCCGCCTCCGCCACCGGAGCGTTCCGGCATGGTTCTGAACGAACTCTCGCGCGGCGAGATGGAAGCGCGTCGCAAGGCGCTGGAAGGTTCCAAGGTCCGTGAGGCTGAGGATCGCCAGCGCGCTCAGGAAGATGCCAAGCGCCGCACCGAGGAAGAAGAACGCCGCAAGCGCGAGCGTGACGAATCCGCGCGCCGTCAGGCCGAGGAGGAGGCACGCCTGCAGACTGAGGCCGAGGCCCGCCGGCGCGCCGAGGAAGAGGCTCGCCGCCGCGCGCCGCTGGCGGCGGATGTCGTCACCGCCGAGGACGAGGAAGAGGCCAAGCCGAGGCGTACCGGTGCCGGCGCCGGGGCGAGTGCGCCGCCGCGCCGTCTTGCGACGCCGGAAGTGGCGCGGCCGGCCAAGCCGACAAAGGGCGAGGAAGATCGCCGCCGTGGCAAGCTGACGCTGAACTCGGCTCTGTCGGATGACGACGCGCGCGCCCGCTCGCTGTCGTCGATGCGTCGCCGCCAGGAAAAATTCAAACGCGCGATGCATAACGAGCCGCGCGAGAAAGTCATGCGCGAAGTGATCCTGCCCGAAACCATTACCATCCAGGAATTGGCGCAGCGTATGTCCGAGCGCGCCGTGGACGTGGTCAAGTTCTTCATGAAGCAGGGCCAGATCCTCAAGCCGGGCGACGTCATCGACGCCGACACGGCCGAACTGGTCGCCTCCGAATTCGGCCACACGGTCCGCCGCGTCGCCGAGTCCGACATCGAGGAAGGCCTGTTCAACATCGCCGACCGCCCGGAAGACCTTGTGTCGCGTCCGCCGGTCGTGACCATCATGGGCCATGTCGACCACGGCAAGACCTCGCTGCTCGACGCCATCCGCAACGCCAATGTCGTCTCCGGCGAGGCCGGCGGCATCACCCAGCATATCGGTGCCTACCAGATCGAGAAGAACGGTCAGAAGATCACCTTCATCGACACGCCCGGCCACGCGGCCTTCACGGCCATGCGCGCCCGTGGCGCGCAGGTCACCGACATCGCCGTGCTGGTGGTGGCGGCCGACGACAGCGTAATGCCGCAGACGATCGAATCGATCAGCCACGCCAAGGCGGCCGGCGTGCCGATCATCGTGGCCATCAACAAGATCGACAAGCATGACGCCGACCCGCAGAAGGTGCGGACCGAACTGCTGCGCCATGAAGTGTTCGTGGAATCGATGGGCGGTGAGGTGTTGGACGTCGAGGTTTCGGCGACCAAGGGCACCAATCTCGACAAGCTGCTGGAAGCGATCCTGCTCCAGGCCGAAGTCCTCGACCTCAAGGCCAATCCCGACCGCACCGCCGAAGGCGCGGTCATCGAGGCGCAGCTGGACAAGGGACGCGGGCCTGTCGCCACCGTGCTGGTGCAGACCGGCACGCTGATGCCGGGCGACATCATCGTCGCCGGCAACGAGTGGGGCCGTGTGCGCGCGCTCGTCAACGACCGCGGCGAGCACGTTCCGGAAGCGCCGCCGGCAATGCCGGTCGAGGTGCTCGGCCTCCAGGGCACGCCGCAGGCGGGCGACCGCTTCGCCGTCGTCAACAACGAGGCGCGCGCTCGTGAGATCACCGAATACCGCCAGCGCCTGGCGCGCGACAAGGCGGTGGCCAGGCATGCCGGCCAGCGCGGCTCGCTCGAGCAGATGATGTCGCAGCTGCAGACGAGCGGATTGAAGGAATTCCCGCTGGTCATCAAGGGCGACGTGCAGGGTTCGATCGAGGCGATCAATGCCGCACTTGAAAAGCTCGGCAATGACGAGGTGCGCGCGCGCATCGTCCATGCCGGTGCCGGCGGCATCACCGAAAGCGACGTCTCGCTCGCCGAGACGTCCGGAGCGGCGATCATCGGCTTCAACGTCCGTGCCAATGCGCAGGCGCGTGCGGCCGCGGCCGCGGCCGGCATCGAGATCCGTTACTACTCGATCATCTACAACCTCGTCGATGACGTGAAGGCAGCGCTTTCCGGCATGCTTTCGCCGGAGCGGCGCGAGACCTTCATCGGCAATGCCGAGATCCTCGAGATCTTCGACATCTCCAAGATCGGCAAGATCGCCGGCTGCCGTGTCACCGAAGGCAAGGTCGAGCGTGGCGCGGGTGTTCGCCTGATCCGCGACAACGTCGTGATCCACGAAGGCACGCTGAAGACGCTGAAGCGCTTCAAGGACGAGGTTTCGGAAGTGCCGGGCGGCCAGGAATGCGGCATGGCCTTCCAGAACTACGAGGACATGCGTGTCGGCGACGTCATCGAGTGCTTCCGCATCGAGATGGTAACCAGAACGCTCTAATTCAGGTATACTTGCCGAATAATAACGGGCGGCAGCCGAAAGGCTGCCGCTCAGACCCCTATGCATGTTGAGACATGTGGCGCGGTCCCATCCCGCGCTTCACGATTTCAGGACCAGAGAAAAATGCCCCGTTCGACACCGTCAGGACCCTCCCAGCGCATGCTGCGCGTCGGCGAGCAGGTGCGCCATGCCCTTTCCGAGACCTTGCAGCGCGGCGAAATCATCGATCCGGTGATCGAGAACAGCGTTGTCTCGGTGTCCGAGGTGCGCATGTCGCCCGACCTCAAGATCGCCACCGCCTTCGTCTCGCCGCTTGGCGCGGGCGACGACGGCGCCGTGATCGAGGCGCTCAACAGGCACGCGAAGTTCATCCGCGGCCGTGTCTCCGGCGCGCTCAGGCAGATGAAGTACATGCCGGAGTTTCGTTTTAGGCTCGACACTTCGTTCGACAATTTCGCGAAGATCAATGAACTGCTGAAATCGCCCGAAGTCGCGCGCGATCTCGGTGACGGCAAGAACAACGATAAGGACGAGGAATAGGTGGCGCGTCGCGGCAAGAAGAAGGGGCGGCCGATCTCCGGCTGGGTGGTGCTGGACAAGCCGGTCGGCATGGGTTCGACCGAAGCGGTCTCCAAGATCAAATGGCTGTTCCAGGCCGACAAGGCGGGCCATGCCGGCACGCTCGATCCACTGGCCTCCGGCATGCTGCCGATCGCGCTCGGCGAGGCGACCAAGACCGTGCCCTATGTGCAGGACGGCGCCAAAGTCTACCGCTTTAGCGTCGCCTGGGGCGAGGAGCGCTCGACCGACGACCTCGAAGGCCCGGTGACCAACAGTTCCGACCGTCGACCGGACGAGGCGGAGGTGAGGGCGCTGCTGGCGAAATACACCGGCGTCATCATGCAGACACCGCCGCAATTCTCGGCCATCAAGATCGCCGGTGAACGCGCCTATGACCTTGCCCGTGAAGGCGAGACGGTCGAGATACCAGCGCGCGAGATCGAGATCGGTCGCCTCGACATCATCGAGCACGGTGCCGACAAGACTGTTTTCGAGGTCGAATGCGGCAAGGGCACCTATGTGCGCTCGCTGGCCCGCGACATGGGCCGCGACCTCGGCTGCTTCGGCCACATCGCCGAATTGCGCCGCGTCGAAGTCGAGCCGTTCACGCCGGATGATTTCGTCACGGTCGCCGAGCTGGAAGCGGCCCGCCTTGGCGAAAGGAATGACGACAAATCGGACGAAATGGATGCCCCGATCGATTTCAGTGCCATCGATGCGCTGCTCGTCGAAACGGCGGTGGCGCTCGACTGCTTGCCGCAGGTCGCGGTCAGCGACGATGCGGCGACGAAGATCCGCCTCGGCAATCCCGTCATCATTCGCGGCCGCGACGCACCGGTCGAAGCCGAGGAGGCCTGCGCCACAGCGCGCGGCAAGCTCGTCGCCATCGGCGCCATCGAGCAGGGCATGTTCAAGCCCAAGCGGGTCTTTGTCGGGTGAATCCGGTCTAAAGTGCGACGCGCTGAAACGGATTCAGGCGACGCGCTTTAAGTCTTTGTTTTGATGCATGTCGTTGTCCCAGAACCGCTGCGCACTTGTGGGCGACATGCACTAAGTGTTTGTTATTTACGCAATTCCGGACAGAAAACCGCTGCGCACTTTTCCTGAAATTGCTCTAATCTCGGCCGAATGCTGAGTCCCGAGGGTATCTCATGGCCAAGGCTGATGCAGGCAAGAAGCGGGCATCGCTGAAAACCCGCCGGCCACCGGTCGGGGCGTCGCCCGGCACGCTTATCGCCGACCCGGCGGCGCGACGCAGCGAGCTTCGGCTGACGCTGATCTCGCCCGAGAAATACAAAACCATCGACAATGCCTCGATAGACGATCTCAACGCCCATTGCGAGAAATGGCCCGTCGTCTGGCTGGATTGCACCGGACTTGCCAATATCCCGCTGATCGAGGAGATCGGCCGCATCTTCAATTTGCACCCGCTGGCGCTGGAAGATGTCGTCAACACCGGCCAGCGGCCCAAGGTGGATTTCTTCGAGGACCACGCCTTCGTCGTCATGCGCATGATCGACGATGTCACCTCGCATCGTTACGAGCAGATGTCGCTGTTCTTCGGCGGGAATTTCGTCGTCACCTTCCAGGAGCGCGAGGGCGACCCGTTCGATCCGGTGCGCAAGCGCATTGCGGGCGCGATGCCCAACCGCCTGCGCTCGCGCGGCGCCGATTATCTGGCCTATGCGCTGATCGATGCCATCGTCGACAGCTATTTCCCGCCGATCGAGGCGGCGAGCGAAGCGGTCGACGGCATCGAGGACGAGATGCTGAACAAGCCGCACAAGCACCAGATGCAGCAGCTGCATGAACTCAGGCGCGACGCCAACGTGCTCAAAGGCGTGCTGTGGCCGATGCGCGACGCGCTGGCGACGCTGATCCGCAACGACGTGGCCTTCGTGAAGGCGGAGACCAAGATCTTCTTCAACGACACGCTCGACCATTCGCTGCGCCTGATCGAGCTGGTCGAGAACCAGCGCGACATGCTCACCGGCCTGATCGAGATGCATGTCTCGCTGACCCAGGCCCGCACCAACGACGTCATCTCCTACCTGACGATCGTCTCGGTGATCTTCATGCCGCTGACCTTCCTGGTCGGCGTTTGGGGAATGAATTTCGATCCGGAAAGCTCGCCCTGGAACATGCCGGAACTGAAAACCTATTACGGTTATCCGGCGGCAATTCTGTTCATGGCGCTTGTCGCTGCCGGACTGATCTTCTTCTTCAAATGGAAGAAGTGGCTATAGCCGCTGAAGCCTTTGTTTTCATGGCAAGACCTGCGACAAGCCGGCTTGATATTTGGGCTGGTGTTTTTTCCGGAATTGCACTATATGCGCCGCAGCTTCGCGCCCTGACGCGTCGCTTGCACTGGCCCCTGCTGGACGACATCCCGGCTGTGGGCGTCCCGTTTCCTCCAACAGATAAGGAAAAGCACGATGTCGATTACTGCCGACCGCAAGAACGAATTGATGACCGAATTCGCAACCACCAAGGGCGACACCGGATCTCCGGAAGTCCAGGTTGCCATTCTTTCCGAGCGCATCAAGAACCTGACCGAGCACTTCAAGGACCACAAGAAGGATAACCATTCCCGCCGTGGCCTGCTTGCTCTGGTCTCCCAGCGCCGCAGCCTGCTTGACTACCTCAAGCGCAAGGATGACGCGCGCTATCAGACGCTGATCGACAAGCTCGGTCTCCGTCGCTGACGAATTGACCGGCGGGCCCTCCCCGGAGGGCCCGCCGGTCGCGCATTGGCGCATCGGTCGATACGGTGCGATAATGGCGGAGCGCGACGCGCTCTTGAAATTCGCATTCGCGCAGGGCGGGTTCCGGAAACAGCGGTTTCCGGCGTCATGCGCAAGCCGGCCGATCGGCCGGCCAAACACGGTTCCGGACGCGCAGAGGGCCATTCGGAACCGCCCATGGACGGTCATGGGGCAGGATTGCAGGATGCTCGCTTGGCTTATGAGCCGAACCTACGAGCCTCCCGTTGTCTTGCCCGTGGCTGCCCGAAGGAAGCCAGGAAAGGGAGAATCCGTGACCGTTAGGACGGCGCGGCCCTTTCCGCATATGAAGGACAAGACATGTTCAATCAACACAAAGTGGAAATCGAATGGGGCGGCCGTCCGCTCATCCTCGAGACCGGCAAGATCGCGCGCCAGGCTGACGGCGCGGTGCTCGCCACCTATGGCGAGACGGTCGTTCTCGCCACCGTCGTTTCGATGAAGGAGCCGAAGCCCGGCCTCGATTTCTTCCCGCTTACCGTCAACTACCAGGAAAAGACCTATGCCGCCGGCAAGATCCCGGGCGGCTACTTCAAGCGTGAGGGCCGTCCGAGCGAAAAGGAAACGCTGGTTTCTCGCCTGATCGACCGCCCGATCCGCCCGCTTTTCGCCGACGGCTACAAGAACGACACCCAGATCGTCGTCACCGTCGTCCAGCATGATCTCGAGAACGATCCGGACATCCTGTCGATCGTCGCCACCTCCGCCGCGCTGACCCTTTCGGGCGTGCCCTTCATGGGCCCGATCGGCGGCGCCCGCGTCGGCTACATCAACGGCGAATATGTGCTCAACCCGCATATCGACGAAATGCAGGAATCCAAGCTCGACCTCGTGGTTGCCGGCACCGGCGACGCTGTGCTTATGGTCGAATCCGAGGCCAAGGAACTCTCCGAGGACCTGATGCTCGGCGCCGTAGTGTTCGGCCACAAGGGCTTCCAGCCTGTGATCGACGCGATCATCAAGCTGGCCGAGGTCGCCGCCAAGGAGCCGCGCGACTTCACCGCCCCGGATCATTCCGCGCTCGAAGGCGAGATGCTGAAGATCGTCGGCGACGAGCTTCGCGAAGCCTACAAGATCACCGACAAGCAGAAGCGCTATGCCGCCGTCGACGCCGTCAAGGCGAAGGTCAAGGCGGCGTTTGCGCCGGCCGAAGGCGAAGAGGCCAAACACACCTCCGAGCAGATCGGCTCGGTGTTCAAGGAACTCCAGGCCAAGGTCGTGCGCTGGAACATCCTCGACACCGGCTCGCGCATTGATGGCCGCGACCTGAAGACGGTCCGCAAGATCGTCTCCGAAGTCGGCGTCCTGGCGCGCACCCATGGTTCGGCGCTGTTCACGCGCGGCGAGACCCAGGCGCTGGTCGTTGCCACGCTCGGCACCGGCGAGGACGAGCAGTATGTCGATTCGCTGACCGGCATGTACAAGGAGAAGTTCCTCCTTCACTACAACTTCCCGCCCTATTCCGTCGGCGAAACCGGCCGCATGGGTTCGCCGGGTCGCCGCGAAATCGGCCACGGCAAGCTCGCCTGGCGCGCCATCCGCCCGATGCTGCCGAGCGCGGACCAGTTCCCCTACACGCTGCGCGTCGTTTCGGAGATCACCGAGTCCAACGGCTCGTCCTCGATGGCGACCGTGTGCGGCACCTCGCTGGCGCTGATGGATGCCGGCGTGCCGCTGGCAAAGCCGGTCGCCGGCATCGCCATGGGCCTGATCAAGGAAGGCGAGCGCTTCGCGGTGCTCTCCGACATCCTCGGCGACGAGGACCACCTCGGCGACATGGACTTCAAGGTCGCCGGCACCGCCAATGGCGTCACCTCGCTGCAGATGGACATCAAGATCGATGGCATCACCGAGGAGATCATGGGTATCGCCCTGGCCCAGGCAAAGGACGGCCGCCTGCATATCCTCGGCGAGATGGCGCATGCGCTGTCGGGCGCCCGCGCCGAGCTCGGCGAATTCGCGCCGCGCATCGAGGTCATGCATATCCCGACCGACAAGATCCGCGACGTCATCGGCTCCGGCGGCAAGGTGATCCGCGAGATCGTCGAGAAGACCGGCGCCAAGATCAACATCGAGGACGACGGCACGGTCAAGATCGCTTCCGCGAACGCCAAGGAGATCGAGGCGGCGAAGAAGTGGATCCACACCATCGTCGCTGAGCCGGAAGTCGGCGAGATCTACGAAGGCACCGTCGTCAAGACGGCCGATTTCGGCGCGTTCGTCAACTTCTTCGGCCCGCGCGATGGCCTCGTCCACATCTCGCAGCTCGCCAATGAGCGCGTCGCCAAGACCTCCGACGTCGTCAAGGAAGGCGACAAGGTTTGGGTCAAGTTGATGGGCTTCGACGAGCGCGGCAAGGTCCGCCTGTCGATGAAGGTCGTCGACCAGGCGACCGGCAAGGAAATCGTCCAGGACAAGAAGAAGTCGGACGGCGAGGAAGACGCCGCCTGATCGGTTTGACCGGATAATTTGAGACGGGCGCGCCGCGAGGTCGCGCCCGTTTTGTTTCAGGGCAGTTCCAGGAAAGCGGCAACTGTTTCCGTCCGGAATTGCGTCGGACAAAGAGTCCTACGGAGCAGGTGAATGGCCGCGGAGCCGCTTAAGACGCTGTTCTATCCGTTCGAGGCCGAGGCGCTGCCTCTGCCGCGAAAGGATGCCCGCGTCCTGTTTCTCGGCGCCGAGCCCGGCTTCCGCTTGCCCGCCGGCTTCGAGGCGCCGCTGCATCTCGTGCAAGGCTTTCGCCCACATTTTCGAACGCTGCAGGCGTCTGGCTGCGCGGTCACGCCGCGCGCCGAGGGTACCGGCTTCGACCTGGCGCTGGTGCTTGCGGGCCGTTATCGTGGGCAAAATGAGTTGCGCATCGCCGACGCCATCGAACGCACCGTGCCGGGCGGGCTGATCGCGGTCGCGGGTGGCAAGGAGGACGGCATCGACAGCCTGCGCAAGCGGATCAACGTCCTGGTGCCGCTCGAAGGCCATTTGCCGAAGCATCACGGCGTTGTCTTCTGGTTCAAGCGAGCCGGCGCGGAGACGGCCGCGACGCTGCGCGCCGGCAACCCCGATTTGATCATCGAAGGCGGTTTCAGGACCAAGCCTGGCATGTTCTCCTTCGATCGGATCGATGCCGGTTCGAAACTGCTGGCCGCGAACCTGCCTGACGATCTCAAAGGCAATGTCGCTGATTTCTGCGCCGGCTGGGGTTATCTGGCGGCGGAAATCCTGCTGCGCCCGCAAGGCCTCACCGCACTCGATCTCTACGAAGCGGACTTTGAGGCCCTGGAAGCAGCCAGGTTGAACGTCCACGGCGGCGCCATCGAGCCGCGTTTCTTCTGGACCGATCTGCTCACCGAGGCGGTCGAACGGCGCTACGACGCGATTGTCATGAATCCACCCTTCCACCGCGGCCGCGCGTCCGAGCCGGAGATCGGTGCCGGCATGATCCGCGCCGCGTCGAAGGCGTTGAGACCGGGCGGCCGCCTCTTCATGGTCGCCAACCGCCAGCTTCCTTACGAACACGTGCTTTCGGCGGCCTTTGCCAGCCATGCCGAGATTGCCCGCGACGGGATGTTCAAGGTGTTTTCGGCGCGCCGCTGAAAGCAATTCCAGGAAAAGTGTGGAGCGGTTTTCCGTCCGGAATTGCGTCGTCAGGAGAAAGCAATTCCAGGAAAAGTGTGAAGCGGTTTTCCGTCCGGAATTGCGTCGTCAGGAAAAAGCAATTCCAGGAAAAGTGTGGAGCGGTTTCCGTCCGGAATTGCGACAGGAAAACTGCGACGTGCCTTATTGCACGCTGACGATGCGGGCGGGTTCGTGCGTACCGAAGGCGGGCCGCGCCTCGCCGAACTCGACCTTGAGCGGCGCCGGCCGGCCGAACAGATAGCCCTGCACGACCTCGCAGCCGGCCGCTCGGAGCAGGGTGGCCTGGTTCTCGGTCTCCACGCCTTCGGCGATGATGCCGACGCCCAGCGCCCGGGACAGGCCGACAATGGTCGAAACGATCGCGCCGGAGTTGGAGTCGGTGTCGATGCGGCTGACGAAGGAACGGTCGATCTTCAGCTTGCCGAAGGAGAAATCGATCAGGTAGCTCAAATTGGAATAGCCGGTGCCGAAATCGTCGACGGCCACGGAGATGCCCATCTCGGCAAGCTGCTCCAGGATCGCCGCAGCGCGGTCGCGGTCCTGCATCATCGCCGTCTCGGTGACCTCGAGCTCCAGCCGCGACGGCTTGATGCCGGTCGATTCCATCACTTCCCGCACGATGCCGACGAAATCCCTGGTCATGAACTGGACCGGGGAGATGTTGACGGCGACGAAGCAGTCCTCCGGCAGGTAGCGGGCGTCGCTGCAGGCCTTGCGCAGCACCCACTCGCCGATCGGATTGATCATGCCGGTTTCCTCGGCGATCGGAATGAACTCCATCGGCGGGATCATGCCGCGCTCCGGATGCTTCCAGCGGATCAGCGCCTCATAGCCGACGATGCGGCCGCTCGGCAGGTTGAGCTGCGGCTGATAGTGAAGGCTGAAGTCGCCGCGGTCGAAGGCGGTCTTCAACTCAGACTCGATCCATTGCCGGTAGTCGGCCACGCGGCCCATGTCGGCGTGGAAGACAGACCAGTTGCCGACGCCGCTGGCGCGCGCATTCTGCAACGCCAGGTTCGAGCGGCGCAGGATGAGCACTGGGTCGACGCCGTCCTTCGGCATCGCCACGATGCCGACCGACAGGCTGACCGACTGCAGATGGCTCTGCAGCTGATAGGGTTCCATCATCTCGTTGATGAGCTTCTCGATGAGCCGCTCGATCGAGCCCCTGATGTCGCGATCCGGCAGCAGCACGCCGAATTCGCCGGCGCCGGTGCGCCCGATCACCGCGTTCTTCGGCATGTTGTCCTTCAGCCTGCTGGTGAAGGCGCGGATCAGTTCGTCGCCCTGGCTGTAGCCGATGGCGTCGTTGATCTGCTTGAAGCGGTCGATATCGATGTCGATGAGGAACACCGGCTCGCCGGTTCGGATCGTCCCGGAGGCGGCCTCGGCGATCTTGCCGACCATGGCCTGGCGCGACAAAAGGCCGGTCAGCTTGTCGAAATGGGTTTCCTTGAAAACATAGGCCGCCGATTCATCGACGCCCGCGAAGAACGACAGGGCGGCACCGCCGGCGGCCAAAGCGCAGAGCGCGGCGATGACGCCGGCCATCGTTTCGGCTGGCATGCCGGCCATGCCGTCGCCGAAGCCGAACCGCAGGCCCCATAGTCCAAGGATGAAACTGCCCATGCCCGAGCTGGCGATGGTGATCAGCCGGAACAGCGGAGTCCGTTTCGGATTGCTGACTGCAGGCATGCATTGTCCCTAGATTAGGGGACCTTATAGCGGATATCTCCTTAAAATGAGTTTCCGCCAATGCATCCAATTTTACTGGAACGCTACTGTCGCGACTGCAAACTATTCGCGCGCGCCGTCGTTCTGCTTCAGTTCCTCCAGTGCCGGCATCGAAACGATGTGATAGCCGGAATCGACGTAGTGGATTTCACCGGTGACGCCCGACGACAAGTCGGAGAGCAGGTAGAGCGCCGAGCCGCCGACTTCGTCGATGGTCACGGTGCGCCGCAAAGGCGAGTTGCGCTGCTGGTAGGAGAACATGTGGCGGGCATCGGACACGCCGGAGCCGGCCAGCGTACGCACCGGCCCGGCCGAGATGCCGTTCACCCTGATACCGCGTGGGCCGTAGTCGTTGGCAAGGTAGCGCACGCTGGCCTCCAGCCCGGCCTTAGCGACGCCCATGACGTTGTAGTTCGGCATCACCCTGACCGAGCCGGCATAGGTGAGCGTGATCATCGAGCCGCCATTGCCCATCAGCGCGGCGGCGTTGCGGGCGATCTCGGTGAAGGAATAGCAGGAGATCACCATTGTGCGCACGAAATTGTCGCGGCTGGTGTCGGCGTAAAGGCCCTTCAGCTCGTTCTTGTCGGAAAAACCGATGGCGTGCACCACGAAATCCAGCCCGCCCCAGGCCTTGCCGAGGGTCTCGAAGGTCGCGGTGACCGAGGCGCTGTCCTCGACATCGCAGGGCACGATCAGCGAAGCCCCTACCTTCTCGGCGAGCGGCTTGACCCGCCGCCCGAAGGCGTCGCCCTGGTAGGTAAAAGCGAGTTCGGCCCCGTGTTCCGACAGCTTCTTGGCGATGCCCCAGGCAATCGAATGGTCGTTGGCGACACCCATGACAAGCCCGCGCTTGCCCTTCATCAACCCTTCCATGCCTTGGCAATCCTTATGAAAAACGCTGGTCTTACGCGGAATAGCGCTGGAAAATCAGCGTTGCGTTGGTGCCGCCGAAACCGAAAGAGTTGGACAGAACGGTGTCGATCCTGGCGTCGTCGATACGCTTGCGCACGATCGGCATGCCCTCGAATTCCGGATCGAGCTCCTCGATATGGGCGCTCTCGCCGATGAAACCGCCCTGCATCATCAGGATCGAATAGATCGATTCCTGCACGCCGGCCGCCCCCAGCGAATGGCCGGTGAGCGACTTGGTCGAGGTGATGTAAGGCATCTTGTCGCCGAACACCTCGCGAATGGCGCCCATTTCCTTGGAATCGCCGACCGGCGTCGAGGTGCCGTGGGTGTTGATGTAGTCGACCGGCGAAGACACCGTGGCAAGGGCCTGGCGCATGCAGCGCATGGCACCTTCCCCCGAAGGCGCAACCATGTCGTAGCCGTCGGAAGTCGCGCCGTAGCCGACGATCTCGGCGTAGATCTTGGCGCCGCGCGCCTTGGCGTGTTCCAGCTCCTCCAGCACCAGCACGCCGGCGCCGCCGGCGATGACGAAACCGTCGCGGTTGACGTCATAGGCGCGGGAAGCGGTCGATGCGTTGTCGTTGAACTTCGACGACATGGCGCCCATGGCGTCGAAAAGGTCCGACATGGTCCAGTCGAGATCCTCATGGCCGCCGGCGAACATCACGTCCTGCTTGCCCCACTGGATCAGCTCATACGCATTGCCGATGCAGTGCGCTGAGGTCGAGCAGGCCGACGAGATCGAATAATTGACGCCGTGGATCTTGAACCATGTGGCCAGGGTGGCCGACGCCGTCGACGACATGGCCTTCGGCACGGCGAACGGGCCGATGCGCTTGGGGCTGTTGTTCTTGAGCGTGGTTTCGGCCGCTTCGACGATGGTGCGGGTCGACGGCCCGCCGGAACCCATCACGATGCCGGTCCGCTCATTGGTGACGTCGCCTTCGCTTAAGCCGGCATCAGCGATCGCCTGGTCCATGGCGACGTGGTTCCAGGCAGCGCCTTGGCTCAGGAAGCGCATGGCGCGGCGGTCGATCATCGGAGTGGGATCGAGCGTCGGCGCGCCCCAGACCTGGCAGCGGAAGCCGTGTTCGGCGAAGGAATTGGAAAAGCTGATGCCTGATTTGGCATCGTAAAGCGAGCTCTGCACCTCATTGGCATTGTTGCCGATCGACGACACAATGCCGAGCCCTGTCACTACGACCCGTCTCATTCGCAACTCCTTCCCGCGTATTCGGGCGAAAGACCTAGCCGGTTTTCCCCTTGATCATACGCAAATAAACTGACGTGGCGTCCATTGGCTATGCGGGCGCCGTGGCGGAAAACGGTCAGGCGGCCGACTGCTTGGACAGGCCGACCTTCAGATCCGTAGCCGCATATATGGGTTCGCCATCCGCCTTGAGCCAGCCATCGGCGATGCCAAGCACCAAACGGCCGCGCATCACGCGCTTGAAGTCGATGCCGTATTCGACCTTCTTCACCGATGGCGTCACCATGCCCTTGAACTTCACCTCGCCGGTCGACAGCGCCATGCCCTTGCCGGGTTCGCCCAGCCAGCCGAGATAGAAACCGGTCAGCTGCCACATGGCGTCGAGGCCGAGGCAGCCCGGCATGATCGGGTTGCCGATGAAGTGGCAGGCGAAGAACCACAGGTCCGGCTTGATATCGAATTCGGCGCGGATGAAGCCCTTGTCGAAAGCGCCGCCGGTCTCGCTGATCTCGGTGATGCGGTCGAACATCAGCATGGGCGGGTAGGGCAACTGGGCATTGCCCGGCCCGAACAGGTCGCCGCGGGCGCAGGCGAGCAGTTCCTCGTAATCGTAGCTGGACTTTTGACCCGCCATCAAATTTCTGTCCCCGTGTTCTTCGCGGGCGGCAGGGCGCCCTTGTCGTCGGTTTCCTAACACACTCTGTTTGCGGCCGGAAACCGGCGTTTGCGCTTAACCCGTGCGCCTGCCCGGGTCAATGCGCGCTATTGATCGCATTCGGACTACAGAATATATGTCGGCTGATGTCCGGTTTTGGCTTTTGACGTCTTTTTGCCATGCTGGACCTGTTGATGGGCTGGGCAACAAAGCTTCGACGTGAAGATGGATTCGGGCTATCGGAAGGAAAATGTCGCTGTGGACAAGCGGGTTCGCGAAGCCGGCCTGAGGCCGACGCGTCAGCGCATTGCGCTGGCAGACCTGCTGTTCGCCAAGGGCGACCGTCACCTTTCCGCCGAGGAACTGCACGAAGAGGCGATTGCCGCCGGCGTGCCGGTTTCGCTGGCGACGGTGTACAACGCGCTCCACCAATTCACCCAGGCCGGCCTGTTGCGCATCCTGGCGGTGGAAGGCTCGAAGACCTATTTCGATACCAATACCTCCGACCATCATCACTTCTACGTCGAGGGCGAGAACCGGATTTTCGACATCGAGAGCGGACCGGTCACCGTCTCCAACCTGCCGGCGCCGCCGGAAGGCATGGAGATCGCCAATGTCGACATCGTGGTGAGACTGCGTCCCAAACGCTGCGATTGATCCCGTGGCGATGCGGCCCGTCGACCTGATTGTCCGGTTTGAATGGATCGCCGTCGCCGCGTTGGCTATCGTTTGCTACGCAATGTCCGGCTTTTCCTGGTGGCTGTTTGCGCTGCTCATCCTTGCGCCGGACCTGTCGATGCTGGGCTACCTCGCCGGGCCAGGCGTCGGCGCCGTCATCTACAACGCCTTGCATATCCTGATTGCCCCGCTCGTCCTTCTGCTTGCGGGCGCGTTGCTCGCCGGCTCGATCACGACCGCCGTGGCGCTCATCTGGATCGCGCACATCGCCATCGACCGTGCCCTCGGCTACGGCCTCAAGCTGCCTACCGGTTTTCAGGATACGCATCTCGGCCGCATCGGCCGCGAGCGTCCTGGCGCGGCCCAATAGGGGCGTGCCGAGATTCAGGTCAGGCCGGCGTCACCTGAATATCGGCACGCCCTAGTTCTTGACCTTCTCGCCCGGATAAGCGCCCCACACCTGTGACTGGCCCATCCAGCCGGTATGGCCGTCGAAGGTCATCTCGCACCACTGGCCGTCGCATTTCTTGATCGAGCCGATCACGCCCGGCTCGATGATGGCGACGACACCGGCGTCCTTGTCGGGCTCGTTGAGCAGGTTGATTCGCCCGCCCTTGCCGCGCTGCCAGGGCGCGACGATGGCGGTGCGGCGGCCGGAGAGCAGCGACTGGTTGATCCAACCTTCCGAGCCGTCGGCATCGCGCACGCGGCGCCAGGTGTCGAATTCCTGGATGACTTCCATCGGCAGGCCGGCCTTCAGATACATCCAGTTGACGGAATAATTGGCGCCGGGCCCGACGCGCGAGTTGACGCGGGCCGGCTTCAGGCTGACGAAGCGCGGCAGCGGCAGGCCGCTTGGGCCGAGCGTTATGGCCTGCGCGGGAGCGGCGGCACTCTGGGCGAACGCCTGCGGCGCGCAAAGCAGGGCGCCAAGAAGAGCTGCGCTGAAGGCCAGGCGAAGCGACGCGAAACCAGACACTTTCGTTCCTTTCGGCGCCGGCCCGTCGGGACGGGCGCCCCTTTTTCTTTGTCTTCGGCGGCACCGCTTGTTACAGGAGTGGGCTGGTGCCGCGATTGGCTGCAAGTTTCGCCGGTCTTGGTTAAAGAGGTCTCAACGAGATCGGTTTCGAGGAAGCTTTGGGGATAAAATGGCAGGCAAAAAACGGCCCCTCGTCGTCATCACGCGCAAGCTGCCAGACCCGGTCGAAACCCGCATGCGCGAGTTGTTCGACGCGCGCCTGAATGTCGAGGACCGGCCGATGACGCAGCCGGAGTTGGTCGCGGCGGTCAAGGAAGCCGATGTGCTGGTCCCCACCATCACCGACCAGATCGATGCCGCGCTGATCGCCCAGGCCGGCGAGAACCTCAAGCTGATCGCCAATTTCGGCAACGGCGTCGACAAGATCGACGTCGCCGCCGCCGCCAAGAAAGGCATCACCGTCACCAACACGCCGAACGTGCTGACCGAAGACACCGCCGACATGACCATGGCGCTGATGCTCGCCGTGCCGCGCAGGCTCGCCGAGGGCGCCAATGTGCTGACCGGCGAGAAGAAATGGGCTGGCTGGTCGCCGACCTGGATGCTCGGCCGGCGCATCTGGGGCAAACGTCTCGGCATCGTCGGCATGGGCCGCATCGGCACGGCCGTCGCCAGGCGGGCCAAGGCCTTCGGCCTTTCGATCCACTACCACAACCGGCACCGCGTGCTGCCGGCGGTCGAGGAGGAACTGGAGGCGACCTACTGGGAAAGCCTCGACCAGATGCTGGCCCGCATGGACATCATCTCGGTCAACTGCCCGTCGACGCCGGCGACGTTCCACCTGCTGTCGGGTCGTCGCCTCGCGCTGATGCAGCCTTCGGCCTACCTCGTCAACACCGCGCGCGGCGATATCATCGACGAGGAATCGCTGGTCAAGCTCATCCATGACGGCAAGATCGCCGGCGCCGGCCTCGATGTCTACGAGCACGAGCCGGCGCTGAACACCAAGCTCATGAAGCTTGCCGCCAAGGGCAAGGTGGTGCTTTTGCCGCACATGGGCTCGGCCACGCTCGAGGGCCGCATCGACATGGGCGAGAAGGTAATTATCAACATCCGCGCCTTCTTCGACGGCCACCGTCCGCCGGATCGTGTCCTGCCGCTCAGGACCTGAAAAGGTTCAAACAGCGGCGGTCACTGCGCCGTCCGAAGCAACCGTGACGGTGGCTCCGCGGTAGCTGTCGAACGCGCCGCGTTCGAGCCGCACCGCGATCGGCGTTTCCCAGCCCATTTCCCGGGCGACGATCAGGCCGAGCAGCAGGATGGCGTCCGGCTCGTGCAGCACCAGGGCGGCCGGCGCGCGGCCGTTGTGGACGAGTTCCATCAGCACCGCCGAAGCGGATGACGAGCCGATCGTGCCCGGCAGGAACAGCACCCGGCCGGCAATGACTTCGCCATGCTGCGGGTGGCGGACATCGGCGATGCGGCCTGTCTTCGGATCGACGCCGCCCCAGAAGCTGATCGGCGCCGTCAGCACCAGCGCGTCGCCTTCGCCCGCCTTGCCCGGCACGAGGATTTCGGCTGCTATGCTCATGCGGCGATCTCCGTGAAGACCGGCTTGCCGAGGACCGCGCTTTCGACGCAGTCGGCAAGCGAGGCGTAGAGCACCGCATAGCCGGTGTTGCCCGGCGCGTAATGCGCGAACTTGCCCGAATTGGTCATCAAAACGCCGTTGCCGAGCTCCGGCATGATCGGCGTCACCACCACGCAGGTGTCGGCGACGATGACGACGCCGCTGGCTTCGAGCCGCTTCCGCCGGCCATTCTGCTCCAGCAGGGCAAGCGCATGGCGGCCGGTGCAGGCGTAGATCGGCACCGCGAGCCGCCGCCCGGCGATCAGCCGTTCCAGGCTGTCGAACTCGGCATGCGACAGATGCGGGCTGCCGATCGCCACCGCGTCGATGGTTTTTGGCGCTGCCGCGGTCGACAGGCCGGCGCGCGCCTTCGCCACCATGTCGGGCGTCACGCGGATCACCGCTTCCGGCTCCGGCCCGGCCAGGATGGTTTCGACGTCGGGAGCCTCGGGCGTCACGCCGGCAATGTGGAACAGGCCGACCGCGCCGGACGACGCGGCCGCCGCGCCGAAGGCCTTCAACGCGTCCTCGCCGGGATGAACGGTCACGCCTCTGACGACAGCGATCGCGTTGCCTATCTCGCGGCCATAGAGGCTGCCCAGGACAGGCCAGGCGATCTCCGAGCCCAGGAAAGAAGGCGATAGGCCCGAAACGTCGAAAATGAGCCGCGCCCGGCGGTTATCAGGCCGGTGCAGGCCATAATCCGGCGCGCGGCCGACAATCGCGCAGGCAATGTCCAGAAAGTCGCCATAGCGGTTGGTGCGCGCGCCCAGCACCGAATTGCAGAAGACGACCGCGTTGGACTCGCCCCAGGCCACGTCGCTGCCCTGTGCCGGCCTGTGCCCGGCCTGGTAGGGGGCGCAGGTCCAGCTCTGCTCGCAGCCGAGCTTGCGATAGGCCTCCATCATCCGCCGCGCCATGCCGCGCCGCGGCTCTTCGAGGCGGATGCGCGAGCATCCCATCAGGTCGAGCGCTCCGACATTGAGCGTCGAGCGCACCACAACCTTCGCGCCGCCTTCGACCAGTCTCTCGGCGAACAAGGTACCGGAATCGCCGTGGTAAAGCGCCCCGTCGATATGGGTGGAAGCTATCGGGACGAGTCGCGGCGCGCCGAGCAGGCGGGCGCTTTCGGCGACGATGCGCATCGCAATTGCCGCGCCATCCTGGCCGGCGGCAATCGCCTGTTCTTGCGGGCTAAGGGCGAGGCTCAAGACAGCACCTTGCGCATGGTGACGGAAGTTGGCCTGTCATAGCCCTCGTGCGCCGTGCGCTCGGTCTCGCGAAAGCCGAACCGGGCGAAGGCCGCATGGTTTGCGGTCAGTTCGATACGGGTCTGAAGCTCGATCGCGTCCTTGCCGCGCTTGCGGGCAAAATCCTCCACGGCCAGCATCAGCAGGCCGCCGATGCCGCGCCCCTGAATACCGGGCTCGACGGCAAGCTTGCCGACATAGAAGTCATTCGCCCTCTCCAGCGCGAACACGCAGCCGACGATCCGGCCGTTCTCCACAGCCAGGAACGCCGTCTCCTGCCTTGCCTTGTGCCGCAGGTTTTCCGCCGTCAGCCGGTGCGCGGATGACGGCGGGTCGATGACCCCGTCCATATAGGCAAAAGCGCGCCGGATCAGCGCGAGCAAGTCGCCCCATTGGTCGAAATCCGCTGGAAGGCCGACTATGGAGATGCCGACGCTCTGGTCCATGCGCTCACACGGCCTTGTAGCGGATGGTGTCGAAGCGGGCTGTAAGCCCGTCATAGAGCAGCAGCCGGCCGATCAGCGGCTCGCCTATGCCGGTGATCAGCTTGACTGCCTCCATCGCCTCCAGCGTGCCGATAACGCCCGTCAGCGCGCCGACGATGCCGGCAACGGCGCAGGACGGCACCAGCCCTTCGGGCGGCGCTTCCGGGAACAGGTCGCGGTAGCTCGGATTGCGCTTGCCGTCGGCGCCGGCCTCGAACGGCTTCAGCACCGTCACCGAGCCGTCGAAGCGCCCGACGGCGGCGGTGACGAGGGGCTTCTTCTCGCTGGCGCAGGCATCGGCGACCGCGTATCGCGTTTCGAAATTGTCGGAGCCGTCGACGACGATATCGTAGCGGGCGACGAGGGCAGGGGCGTTCGCCTCCGTCAGCCTGAGGCGATGCGATACCACCGCGACGTTGGGGTTGATGCGCATGATCGCTTCCCGTGCGCTGTCGGTCTTGGCCATGCCGATCGCGTTTGTCCCGTGGATCACCTGCCGCTGCAGGTTGGACAGCGAGACCGTGTCGTCATCGACGATGCCGAGCGTGCCGACGCCGGCGGCGGCAAGATATTCGAGCACCGGCGCGCCAAGCCCGCCGGCGCCGATCACCAGCACCCGCGCCCGTTTCAGCTTCTGCTGGCCGGGGCCGCCGATCTCGGGCAGCACGATGTGGCGGGCGTAGCGTTCGAGCTCTTCGTCGGTTAGCGCGGCATCGGTCATGATCGAACCATATCGTCGGCGCAGAGCCTTGTCATGTACGGGCAAGGCGAAGCCTTGTCCCGCGGGCATTTACGGCAAGGCGAAGCCTTGTCCCGTAACGCAAGCGCAAGCACCCGCCAGGGTCTTCGAGAGATCACCCGGTCACGCCGACGCTGCCGTGATCGACCGTCAGGAACTGCGCTCGGCCCTCAAGGCTGGAAAACAGCGCGGCATCCGTGCCTGTCATGAAGGCCTGGCAGTTCAATTCCTCGAGGATGGAGAACAGCGCCGCACGCCGGCCCGCGTCGAGATGCGCGGCGATCTCGTCCAGGAGAAGGATTGGCGTCAAGCCCGACATCTCGCCGGTCAGCCTGGCATGCGACAGCACGATGCCGACCAGCAGCGCCTTCTGCTCGCCGGTCGAACAGAGCTCTGCCGGCATCGACTTCGGCCGATGCCGGACCACGAGGTCGGAACGATGCGGGCCATCCAGCGTGCGGCCAGCGGCGCGGTCGCGCTCGCGGCCATTGGCAAGCGCCCGGCGGAAGTGCTCTTCGACATCGACGGCCGGCGCGACGGCGACTTCGCTCTCCAGATCACCGGCAAGGCTGATGTCGGCCTGCGGAAACGGCCCGCTGCCAGGCAACCTGTCGATCATGGCGGCAAGCAGACGCACCAGCTCGGCCCGCGCGGCGGCGATTGCCACCCCGGTCTCGGCCATCTGCGTCTCGATCGCGTCGAACCAGGCGCTGTCGCGGGAACCTTCGGTAAGCAACCGGTTACGGCTGCGCATGGCTTTCTCATAGTCGAGCGCGCGCTGGCCATGGCCGGGGTCGATCGCCAGCACCAGCCGGTCGAGGAAGCGGCGGCGGTCGGCCGCCGGTCCGGGAAACAGCCCGTCCATCGCCGGCGTCAGCCACACGACCCGCAGCCATTCCAGCATATCCTCGGCCGATCGCGCCGGCGCGCCGTTGATCCGCACCTTCCTGCCGCCTTCACCGGCGGCGTCGCCGCCCGAAATTCCGGTGCCGATCTCCACCTGTCCCTCGGGTCCCTCGATGCGAGCATGCAAGGCGAAGCCACCGTCGCCGCCTTCGCGCGCCACATCGCCATAGGGCGCGCGGCGCAGGCCACGGCCCGGCGTTAGGAACGAGATCGCTTCCAGCAGATTGGTCTTGCCGGCGCCATTGTCGCCCGACAGAACCACCGCGCCGGGCGCAAGTTCAAGCGAGAGCGCTGCGTAGTTACGGAAATTTGTAAGTGTTAGCTTACTTAAATGGCTCTGTTGCCGAAGCTGTTTCGCATCCGCGGTCACGACGACATATATGTCCGTGCCGAACCTAGACCCGCATCGGCATCAGCACGTAGAGCGCCGTTTCGTCGGCCATATCGTGGATCAGCGTCGGCGAGCCGGCATCGGCCAGCATGAACTTGGCTTCCGAACCCGTGAGCTGGGCCGCGACGTCGAGCAGGTATTTGGCGTTGAAGCCGATCTCGATCGGGTCCGACGAGTAGTCCGCCGCCAATTCTTCCGTGGCGCTGCCCGAATCCGGATTGTTGACCGCGAGCGTCACCTGGCCGTCATTGATCGAAAGCTTCACCGCTCGGCCGCGTTCAGAGGAAATGGTCGAAACGCGGTCTACCGCCGCGGCGAAGCTCTGCCGGTCGATGATCAGCTTCTTGTCGTTGCCGGTCGGAATGACGCGCTGATAGTCGGGGAAAGTGCCGTCGATCAGCTTCGAGGTCAAAACGACGCTGCCGATGGTGAAGCGGATCTTGGTGTCCGACAGCTCCGTGGTCACAGCCACGTCGGGGTCGTCGACCAGCTTCTGCAGCTCGCTCACCGTCTTGCGCGGAATGATGATGCCGGGCATGCCTTCCGAGCCTGCCGGCGCGTCGATCTCCGCCCGCGCCAGGCGATGCCCGTCGGTCGCCACCGAGCGCAGTTTCAATTTGCCGCCCATCTCGTGCGTGTGCAGGAAGATGCCGTTGAGATAATAGCGCGTCTCCTCGGTGGAGATGGCGAATTGAGTCTTGTCGATCAGGCCCTTGAGCGCCGCCGATTCCAGCCGGAAGATATGCGAGAACGAACCGGCCGAAAGCTCCGGGAAGTCGGATTGCGGCAGGCACTGCAGACGGAAGCTCGAACGACCGGAGGTGATCGTCATCGCGTTGCCGTCCTCGTCCGTCTTCAGCATCACCTCGGCGCCGTCGGAAAGCTTGCGCACGATGTCGTAGAGCAGATGCGCCGGCACCGTCGTTGCGCCGCCGCGCTCGACCTTGGCGGGCGTCGCTTCCGTCACCTCAAGGTCGAGGTCGGTGGCCTTCATCTCGAGGCTGGCGCCCTCGGCGCTGAGCAGCACGTTGGACAGGATCGGTATGGTGTTGCGCCGCTCGACCACGCGGTGGACGTGGTTGAGGGACTTCAAGAGATTTGACCGTTCCAGGATAACACGCATGACGAAACAGGCTCGCTTCAATGAATGAACGGGTCACCGGCAGGCAGCATCCCGCGAAAGCCCTGAAAGGCTTTCAGAATCTGCGTAAGCTGACAGTAAAAAGCCTGCGAACGCAAGCCCGCGCTACCGGTTCCGGCCGGTAGCGCGGGCTTTCTGGGGATAAAGCCGGCGAAGCGCGTCGCCGATTATTTCTGCGCCCCTTCAGGCCTGGTCGTTGATCAGCCTTCTGAGCAGTTCGAGTTCCTGCGCCAACGTGTTGTCCCCGCCCGAAAGGTCCTCGATCTTGCGCACGGCATGCAGCACGGTCGTGTGGTCGCGGCCGCCGAAGCGGCGCCCGATCTCCGGCAATGAGCGCGGCGTCATCACTTTCGACAGATACATCGCCACCTGCCTCGGCTTGACGATCGTGCGCGTGCGCCGGTTGGACAGAAGCTCCGTCTTCGACACGTTGTAGTGGCGCGCCACGATGCGCTGGATGTCCTCGATGCGCACCCGCTTCGGCTCGCCGGAGCGGTAGATGTGGCCGAGGATCTCGTCGATGCGGTCGATGGTGATCTGCGGCTCGAAGGACTGGCGGAACAGAAGCTGGTTGAAGGCGCCTTCGAGCTCGCGCCCGCTGCCGGTCACCGTGCGCGCGACATGCTCCAGGATCTCGTCCGAGATGTCGAGCGAGGTGTCATCGGTCTTGGTGGCGGCGCGGCGCAGTTTCAGCATGCCGAGCCGCATCGCGAAATCCGGCGCCGACATTTCCAGCGCCACGCCGCCATTGAGGCGCGAACGCACGCGAGGCTCCAGCGATTCCAGTTCCGAGGGTGGCCGGTCGGCCGCGACCACCACCTGCTTGGCGCTGTCGAGCAGCATGTTGATGAGGTGGCAGAATTCGTGCTGGATCGACTTGCCCTGCAGGAACTGCATGTCGTCGATGATCAAGAGATCGATGTCGCGCAGCTGCTCCTTCAGCGTCAGCGCGTTGTTGTCGCGGATCGCGGTGGCGAAGCGCCACATGAAATATTCGGCCGTTAGATAGACGACGCGCGACTTCGGGTTGTGCCGCAGCGATTCCGCGGCGATCGCTTGCAGGAGGTGCGTCTTGCCGAGCCCGACGGTCGCATGCAGGAAAAGCGGGTTGAAACGCACCGCGCTCGACTGCGATTCCGCCACCGCCCTGGCCGCGGCGAAGGCCACCCTGTTCGACGGCCCTTCGATGAAGGAGCCGAACGTGTAACGCGGGTCAAGCGGCGATCCCAGCACATTGTGGCGGAACTCCGGTTCCGCGGACGCGCCCTGGCGGGGCGCCGGCACCCGTTGTTCCACGCGCCCGGCGCTCGCGGTGCCGTTGGCGAGCGCGGTATGCGTTTGCTTGGTCATCTTGCGCGCCGGCGCGATTTCGGGCTCGACATGGTTGCGCCCCTGCCGCGTCGCGGTGCGCACGACGATCTCGATCTTGAGGATGTCCGGATCCTCATGCCGCCACAGCTCTGTGATAAGCTCGAGATAATGGCCGTTGATCCAGGACCTCAGGAAGGCCGTGGGCACCGAGATGCGGATAATGCCGCGGGAGGCCTCGGCGACCTTCATGCGGCCGAACCAGCTCGAATAGACCTCGGCCCCAAGACGCGCCTTCAGCTGGGTCTTGACCCGTTCGAACTTCTGTTCCGCGTCGCTGGATGCCGCCACGTCGCCCCCTCCGACAAAAGTTGCTGGAAATGGAAGCTCGCCCGCTAGCTCCCTCTCGATGCCGCTTTGCATGATCAAAGTTCCTTGTCTTCTCGTACCCTTTTCCCGCCGGGGATGCGCCTCCTGCATCCTTGGTCCAGCGACCTTATTTCGCCGCGATGCCGCTGCCGCCGCCGGCAACGATCGTCGCAACTCGCGCAAGGGACCAGCTGCCGGCTCCGCACGCCGGCCGCCGACAACGACAAGGCAATACATCGCCCTCCGGCGAAAACGCCGGCGAGACATCGACTGCCATGTACAATTACGCCAGTCCCCTACCCGCACCGAAGAGGCAAACCAAGCCGCACGCGGAATTGCTCCACGTCATGAATTCTGCCATTTTGTGCTGGCCGATTCAGGCTGGGTCGGGGGCTACAGCCCGTCCCTTCGATGGATGGACATTACCGAAATCGCTGTGGATAGGGCAAGGCCACATCTAACGGTTTTTTAACGAATCTGGTTACCGGACGGGGCTTGAAATCGGGTGCTGCGACGGCACATTTTGACAAAGCCATTGTGATTCAAACCCTTTTCCGGCGAATATGAAAAAGGCCGCCCGAAACGAAATATTCTGAAATAATTCTCTTGACAGCTACTTCTCCCCCGTCGCTCGATCTTGAGTTGAACAAGCTGTGGATGACCGGCTGTAAGTCTTTGAAAAAACTACAAGTTTTTTGCCAGGCAAATTTGGGCAGTTGCCGCAGGGAGGGCGTGCCGGTATCAGCGACGTTGAATATGCCGGCAAAACATTACTGGCATTGGAATCGCGTCGCAAGCGTTGCTTGCGAGCAATTTTTTTAAGTACTTGCCGGCAAACGAAAAAACCCGGCCTGTGCGACCGGGTTCAACATCGATGGACTAAGGATTAAGTCGGTCAGGCCGACAGCGTCTTGACCCGCTGGGCAAGCCGCGAAACCTTGCGGGAAGCTGTGTTCTTATGGACGACACCCTTGGTGGCGGCGCGCATCAATTCCGGCTCCGCCGCCTTGAAGGCTGCCACCGCCGCGGCCTTGTCGCCGGCGGCCAGCGCCTCTTCGACCTGGCGCACATAGGTGCGGACACGCGAGCGACGGTTCTTGTTGACCGCCGCGCGGCGGGCGATCTTGCGCGTTGCCTTTTTGGCCGAAGACGTATTGGCCATGATGCCTCTCTTCCGATCTGGTGGGCGCCAGCGGGGTGCCGCAGGGCGCAAAAAACAAACGGGCAGCCACAGGCCGCCTCGGTTGGTGCGGCTTATAGTTCAGCTTTTCCGGCGCGTCAACGCCACTTGGCGGTCTTTTTGGAGACTGAAAGCGCATCACGCCACGACCCGCCTTCAGTCATTCGGCAACGAGCCCTAGCGGTTGGTGAAATTCGGCTTCCGCTTCTCGACGAAGGCGGCCATGCCTTCCTTCTGATCATCGAGCGCGAACAGCGAATGGAACAGGCGGCGCTCGAAGCGCAGCCCTTCGGCGAGCGTCGTCTCGTAGGCGCGGTTGACGGCCTCCTTGGTCATCATGACCGACGGCAGCGAGAACTCGGCGATCTTGGCCGCCGCCTTCAGCGCCTCGTCGAGCAGTTCGGCGACCGGCACCACGCGCGATACGAGCCCGCTGCGCTCGGCTTCGGCCGCATCCATCATCCGCCCGGTCAGGCACATGTCCATCGCCTTCGACTTGCCGACGAAACGAGTAAGCCGCTGCGATCCGCCCATGCCCGGCATGACGCCAAGCGTGATTTCGGGTTGGCCGAACTTGGCGTTGTCGCCGGCGATGATGAAGTCGCACATCATGGCCAATTCGCAGCCGCCGCCGAGCGCATAGCCCGCAACCGCCGCGATGATTGGCTTGCGCGTGCGCGTGAATTCCTCCCAGCCGACGAAGAAGTCCTGCGTGTAGGCGTCGGCGAAGGATATCGCCTGCATTTCCTTGATGTCGGCGCCGGCGGCAAACGCCTTTTCCGAGCCGGTAAGCACCATCGCGCCGATCCCGGGATCGGCATTGAACGCGCTCGCCGCCGCCACGACCTCCGCAAGGACTTGCGAATTCAGCGCATTGAGCGCCTTGGACCGGTTCAGCGTGATCAGCCCGACCTTGCCGCGCGTCTCGACGATAATGGTTTCATAGGCCATGGTTCGCTTCCTTCCGCGGCATTGGGATGATCGATACCGTTCCTAGCTCACCGCTGACAGGTCCGGCAATAGAAGGTCGAGCGGCCGCTTTGCACGATGCGCTCGATGTGGCCGCGACAGCCAGGCTTCGGACATGGCTCGCCCTCGCGATCGTAGACCGCGAAGGAATGCTGGAAATAGCCGAGCGATCCGTCGGCCTGGACATAGTCGCGCAGCGAGGAGCCGCCGGCGGCGATCGCGTCGGCGATGACCGAGCGGATCGCCTCGGCAAGGCGCGCGCTTTGCTCTTTCGCCTTCTTGGCCGACCCGGCGATGGTGCCGGCTTCGCGCAGCGGCGAGAGGCCGGCGCGCCACAAGGCCTCCGCCACATATATATTGCCGAGTCCGGCGATCAGACGCTGATCGAGCAGTGCTGCCTTGAGCGGCGATCTGCGATCCTTCAGCAGCGAGGCGAGCAGGGGGCCATCGAGCGCGTTGCCGGTCGGCTCGATGCCGAGCCCCGCCAGCATCGGATGCGTGTCCGGCGCCCCTTCGGCAAACAGCATGAAGCCGAAGCGGCGCGGGTCGTTGAAGATGACGCGGGAGCGCTCGTGCTTCGGCGAGACGACGTCGAAGACGACATGGTCGTGCGTGGCGCTTTTCGAGCGCTCGCGGTGGAAGACGCCGGGGATGTCGCTGCCCGCGGCGGCTTCGACCCGGAACGATCCCGACATGCCGAGGTGACAGATCAGAACCGGGCCGTTCTCGATATGCATCGTCAGGTATTTGGCGCGCCGGCCAAGCGCCGTCACGGTCTTGCCGGTAAGCCGTTCCGAAAAGCGCTCGGGAAAAGGAAAGCGAAGGTCGGGCCTGCGCGCCTCGACCTTGACGAGCCGCGCCCCTTCCAAGACCGGCTGCAGCCCGCGCCGGACGGTTTCGACTTCGGGCAGTTCAGGCATGGCCGCCTATCGTTGCGAGGAAGGATGTTCCGTGACGACCGGCCGCCAGGCCGAGGTGGTCCGCGACGGTTTCACCGATATCGGCGAAGGTCGGCCTGAGCCCGATGTCGCCGCCCGTCAGTCCCGGCCCCATGCCGATCACCGGAACGCGTTCACGCGTATGATCTGTGCCGCGCCAGGTCGGGTCGTTGCCATGGTCGGCGGTAAGGATCAGAAGGTCGCCCGGCCTGATGCGCGACAGCGCCTCCGGCAGCCGACAGTCGAACGCCTCGAGCGCTCCGGCATAGCCGGCGACGTCGCGCCGGTGACCGAAGTCGGTGTCGAAATCGACGAAATTGGCAAAGACCAGGTCGCCGTCGCCGGCATCGTCCATCGCGCCGAGCGCCTCGTCGAACATCGCCATGTTGCCGCCGGCCTTGCGCACGTCCGAAATGCCGCGATGGGCGAAGATGTCGCCGATCTTGCCGACGGCGGTGACCTTGCTGCCGCGGCCGGTCAGCCTGTCGAGCAGGGTCGGCTCCGGCGGCGGCACCGCATAGTCGCGGCGGTTGTGGGTGCGCTGGAATGTGACGGGCGTCTCGCCCACGAAAGGCCGCGCGATCACGCGCCCGATCTTGAGCGGATCGACCAGCCGACGCACGGTGAGGCAAAGCTCATAAAGCCGCTCCAGGCCGAAATGCGTTTCATGCGCGGCGATCTGCAGCACGGAATCGACCGACGTGTAGCAGATCGGTTTGCCGGTGCGGATATGTTCTTCGCCGAGCCGTTCGATGATCTCGGTTCCGGGTGCATGGCAATTGCCGAGGATTCCCGGAACCTTGCCTTCGCGCATGATCGCTTCCGTCAGTTCGGCCGGAAAGGCAGGCACGGTGTCGGGGAAATAGCCCCAGTCGAAGCGCACCGGCAGGCCAGCGATTTCCCAGTGGCCGGAGGGCGTATCCTTGCCGCTCGACACTTCCTGGGCGGCCCCGTGGAAGGACGAGGCAAGCAACGGCGTATCGACGTCGAACGTGAGCCCGGTCGCCGTCTGTGCCGCTCGGCCAAGACCGAGCGACATCATGTTGGGCACGGCCAGCGGCCCGTTGCGCAAACCTTCCCGATCGGCGCGACCATCGGCGCAGGCCTGAAAAATATGTCCGAACGTGTCGGCCCCGGCATCGCCATAACGTTCTGCGTCGGCCGCGCCGCCGATGCCGAAAGAATCGAGAACGAACAGGAACGCGCGCGCCATGGGTATCTTTGTTGTCAGTCCTGGCTGCCAGACATAAGGTTCCCCGGCGGCCTTGGCAAATCGGAAACCAAACCGCAACGGCTTGGCGCCATAGTTGCGGCGAGACGCGGATGCGGCGGGAGCGAAACAGGTATGGCAAGGCGCGGCGGAACCGCGGCAAGGCAGGCCGTGAGAATGTGCGCGGCCGCTCTCGCGGCGTTCGGCGCCGCCGCCGGGCCGGCACGCGCCGACTGGCGTGACGACATCGGCACGTTCCGCATCGGCGTCGTTGCCGAACCGGGCGGCGGCAACACCGTCCCCGGGCTCGCGCGCCTGACCGACGCCTATGCCAATGCGCTCGGCATGAAGGTCGAGTTCGTCGTTGCGCGCGACTACGCGGCGCTGATCGAGGCGCAGGCGAGCGGGCGCGTGCAATATGCGGTCTATTCGGCTCTTGCCTATGCCACGGCCTCGGAACGCTGCGGCTGCGTCGAACCGCTGGTGGCGCCGGTCGATGCCGACGGCGCCGTCGGCATCCGTTCCGTTCTGGTGACACGCGACGGCAGGCTTCCGGACCTTGCGGCGATCGCTTCGCACCGGATCGCGATCGCGCCGGTCGAGAATGTCGGCGGCGCGCTGCTGCCGACGGCGGCGCTGTCGGCCGAAGGCATCAAGATCGCGCGGGATTCGCCCTTCCTGGCGCGTGCGGCTTCGGCCACCGCGGCCGAAACGATGCTGAGCGGCGGCGAAGCGGACGCGCTGTTCGGCTGGGAACCGGCCGATGCCGATGGCCGGTCCGCCCGTTCCGAGGGCACCGTCGCGCGGCTGGAGGCTGCCGGCATCCCCGAGGCGTCGCTTCGGGTGTTATGGACCTCGGGCCTGTTGCGCTATGGCCCGCACGCCGTCCGCAGCGATCTCGATCCGGAGGCAAAGCGGCGACTGACGGTCTTCCTGACCAATCTCAAGTCTCAGACGCCCGATGTGTACGACCTGCTGGAGGGCGTGCATTCCGGCGGTTTCAGGCCGGCCGCGCGGAAAGACTACGCGATGGCCGTGGCGATCGTGCGGCAGGAAACGGCAGGGCAGGAATAGCGTGTCAGCAGTCGCTGCAGGGAATCGTCGGACTCCGGCGCGGCCTTAGATAATAGGTTTCGCTCATCGATATGTTGTTGAAGGCAGAGGTCAGCCCGAGCGTCTGCGAATTGCTTGCGGACCAGGTGATGATCGGCTTGTAGCCGAGGTCGCTCTCCACGCGGACCAGGAAGGTGTTGCGGATTATCAGCGTCGCCGGCACCGTGGTGGTCGCGTTGACGGCCGCATCGGCGCTGTAGGTGGTGCCCACCACTTTGCGCGACCATGCAACCTGCACCCTCGGTGCTGCTTCGTCTGTGATCTGTATGCCTGTGATGATGATCGTCGGCAATGAACGGTTGTAAGGCTGCAGCGTCGATGTGCCGATCTTCATCATTGCATCGAGATTCGCCTTCACGACGGTCTGCTGCTGGGTGACGAGGTCCGCGACCATGCTGCCGATGCGGCTGACCTTCTTGCTGGTCTCGATGGCCTGCGAGGCTTCCATCGTGATGAAATACATGATGAGGAGCACCGGCACGATGAACGCGAACTCGATCGCCGCGACGCCGCGGCGATCGCGGCAAAACCGCTCCATACTCGCCAAAATCCTCCGGAGTGCCCCCGCACTATGCATATCGTCCTCCACGCCCGCGGCTTAGCTGTCGAGCAGTCTCAATTGTCGTCGAACGGTTCGTTCTGCCAGGTCACGGACGCGAAATGCAGCGTTTTGCTGTCCTTCAGATTTGCCATCGATTTGGCCAGGAAATCGGTCATCACCGGCCATTTGTAGAACACCCGCAGCATGTTGATGGATTCCGCCAGTCCGGGCGAGACGGTAGGAGACATCGTGTTCGCGCCCTGCGTCAGCACGATATCGCCGCTCACGATCTTGAAACCCGCCGTCGCGGCGTCCGCGAAGCTCGAATATTCGCGCAGATCGACCAGCAGTGGAGCATTTGGCCCGGTATCGGTGCAGTTGTTGGAAACCATGATCTGCAGGCGATTGCAGATCAGTTGCTTGATCGAGGCTTCGGTGACGTTGTTCTGCTGAAGCTGCCCGGTCCGCAACTGGCGGGCGACATCGTCGGTGACGTTGGCCATCACCTCCTGGCCGGCGAACGAAATGCAGCTTTCGAGAATGGCGAAGACGAGAAGCGCGAACGGGATAGCCAGCATCGCGAATTCTATCGCCGTGCTGCCGCGCCTGTCGCTGAAGAAACCGGGGCGGGCTCTGGCGCGCGCCTTGCCGTCCATGCCGTTGCCGGATGTGGCATCCTTGCTCATCTTGAAGTTCCTGCCGATCCCTTTTGCGGTACCGGTGGCAAGGTTAGCGATAACCCATTGAGTTCCAGTTTGGATGATCGTTAAATTCGTCGGGCAAGCTTTAAGCTGTCTTTAATGCCCGTGGATTCGCGCTCGCAGCGCTCAGTGCCCGGCGCTCATTTCGGCTTCGGAAGCCTTCTCGGCCTCGCTCTTGAACGCGCTCTCGCAATAGGGCGTGCAGGACATGGTCTGCACTTCAGCGCGTCTGTAGATGCGCACCGAGGAGGCGGCTTGTCGCACGACGGTCACCTGTTCATCGATGATCGGGCTGCCATCCGAATCGAGCACGACCATATTGGTGACACCGAAGCCCTTGCCAGTGAGGACGATGGTCGAGGCATCCTGCACGGAGGCGTCGGCGATCGCCGGATTGCCGATGACGACCGTGTCGGCCGCGCGTGACAATTTGACGATCTTGGCCTGGTTCATGGTGACTTCTATACCCGCGCCGGCCCTGGCCGGCATGACCAAGGCGGCAGTTGCCAGCAGCGCGGCGACTGGAAACAGCGATCTCGACAACGTCATTGAAGCGCTCCCGGCGGGCAGATTCTTCAACGGAACATGAACGAGATTGGTGAACCAACGGTTAAGCCGGGCCCGGCCATGACTAAGGATCGGCTCGCCTGGCGCGTCATGCGTCGGTGGTGCTTACTGTTTTAGGAATATTGCACAAGCGCCGGTTTCTGGGAGGCCGAGCTGGCTGGCGATGCTTAGGCCACGGTTAACCACACAGCGCGTCCGCCACCGGAAAGGAATCGGTAAGGCTGTTTATTAAGCCGATCGAAACGGCTTCTCCCTAGATTTGCAGCATCCGATCAACCGCAAGAGAAAAGTTGACGGAAGTGCTGTAACACGTGGAGTAGGAGCTCTCGAATGTCTAATCTCATTGCACGTTTCGTGAAGGACGAATCCGGCGCGACCGCCATCGAATACGGTTTGATCGCCGCTCTCATCGCGCTCGCCATCATGGTTGGCGCTACCCAGCTCGGCGGCGCGCTGAACGCCAAGTTCGCCAACATCGCCGCCACCCTCAACGGCGCCACGGCTCCGTAACAAGGCCGCGTATCGCGCCTTTTCGACAGAAAGGAAAGGGCCGCCAACTGGCGGCCCTTTTGTCATGCAGTCGGCCGATTTTGATCGTCCGGCCTCATCGATCGTTAATCCAGCGCGCCTAGGATGACGCTGAAAACATGCCACAGGCACGCCGCATCCATGCTTGAAGCCGTGATCTTCGTCGTCTTTCCTTTCTGCATGCTGTTCGCTGCGGTCTCGGATGCCTTGTCGATGACGATCGCCAACCGTGTTCCCGTGTTGTTGGTGGCGACATTCGCGGTTGTCGCGCCGCTCACCGGCATGGACTGGGCAACCTATGGCTGGCACTTCGCTGCCGGCGCCCTCGTACTTGCCACGACCTTCGGCCTTTTTGCGCTCGGCGGCATGGGCGGCGGCGACGCCAAGCTTCTGGCCGCGACCGCGCTATGGATGGGCCTCAACATCAACCTGATCGGCTATCTGATGACGTCGGCTTTCATCGGCGGCCTGCTTACCCTCGCAATCCTTGCTTACCGGAAATCGCCGCTCGTCATGTACACCGGCCACAGCCGATTTCTTCGCCATTTCGCGGACGAGAGCGTTGGCATCCCCTATGGCATCGCGCTTGGCGCGGGTGGACTGATCACTTTCCCGGATTCGCCGCTGATGGTCTGGGCGCTGGAGAGGCTCACGACCTGAATGCATGTCGCCCAGAAGTGCGCAGCGGTTCAGCGACAACGACGTGCATCAAGCAAAGGTTTGACGCGCGCGGTCTGAATTCCGCCACGCGCCTTAGGCCTCTGGCGATATAGATGTCGGCGATCCCGAGGCGGCCCAGCCGCCTTTTTTGTTAACGGCGGGCCGTTCCATCCAATTTGAGTAAACCTTAAATTAATCACGATCGTAAGTATTACATTAACCTTGTTTTGACGATTGCAGCTGCAAAGTCCGGCCTGGCGAGGTGGTTTGCCACGAGGCGAAGGGTTTCGGACGAATGCCAGCATCCCGATTGATTATTCTGGGCGTGGCTGCGGTCGCGGCGGGTGGCGCGGGCTACGTGGCGAAGAACATGGTCGTGGCGCCGCCGCCTCAGGTCGTTATCGATGCGCCCAGACAGCCGGCGATCGCATTGCAGGATGTGCTGGTGCTTTCCGGTGACGTGTCGATGGGCAGCCAGCTCGGCACCAACATCAGCTGGGAAGAATGGCCGGCCGATGGCGTCAACGCCAACTTCATCACGCGCGCCGCCGAGCCTGACGCGGTCGAAAAGCTCAAGGGCTCGGTCGCCCGCGTGGCCATGTATACCGGCGAGCCGTTGCGCCGCTCCAAGCTGGTCGGCGAGGGGCAGAGCTTCATGTCGTCGATCCTGCCTTCCGGCACGCGCGCCGTCGCGACCGCGATATCGGCCGACACGTCCGCCGGCGGCTTCATCCTGCCCAACGACTTCGTCGACGTCATCATGACCCGCCGCGCCGACACCGGCAACGGCGGCAGCGGCTTCAACACCGAGACCATCCTCAAGAACATCCGCGTGCTGGCCATCGACCAGACCATCCAGGAAGATGAGGAAGGAAAGAAGACCAGGGTCGGCCAGACCGCGACGCTTGAGCTGACGCCGCAGCAGGCCGAGATCATCACCGTGGCGCAGCAGATGGCGGACCGCCTGACGCTGGCGCTGCGCCCGATCACCGACATCCATGAAAAGAATACGGACGAAGCCGACTATCTGGTCAACGGCAACGGCCGACGCGGAACCGTGCGGCTGATCAAGTCCGGCGAGGTTTCCGAGGTGGGAGCAAGGAAATGAGGCCAAACGGTAGAATGCTGCCCTTCCTGGCCGCCGCGGCGATCGGTTTTCTCCTACTCGGCACCGGCGCCCCGGGACTGGCCGAAGCCAAAGCCGCGGGCGCCGGCGTCTCGGCTTCCGTCGCCACGCAGCGCGTCAAGCTCGGCCTCAACAAATCCGTGGTCATCGACTTGCCGAGCGACGCCTACGATATCCTCGTCGCCAATCCGGCGGTTGCCGATGCCGTGACCCGCACGGCGCGGCGCATCTACCTGTTCGGCAAGGCGGTCGGCGAAACCAACATCTTCGTTTTCGGCCCCAATGGCGAGCAGATCGTCAGCCTGGATCTGGCCGTCGAGCGCGACGTCGCAGGGCTGGAAGACTATCTCAAGCGCTTCATCCCGTCCTCGCAGATCAAGGTCGAGCTTCTCAACGACAACGTCGTCCTGACGGGCATGGTCGACACGCCGCTCGATTCCAAGCGCGCCGTCGACCTGGCAACCATTTTCGTGTCCGGCGGTGAAGCGACGACGGGTCAATATTCGCAGACCGCCGCCGGCGGCTCGGTTAATGGCGGCGTCGATATCAACAATCCCGACCAGGAGCGCCGGACCTCCAAGATCGTCAACCTCCTGCAGATCATCGGCGACGATCAGGTGACGCTCAAGGTGACCGTCGCTGAAGTCAGCCGCTCGGTGATGAAGCAACTCGGCGTTAACATGGTTGGCCGCGGTGGCAGCAATGGCATCAGCTATGGTGCGATCAGCGATACTTTCCCGGGTCTGGGCAAGCCACTATCCACCTCAGGCTTGAGCTTCGCCACTTCATCCCTGCAAGGCACCATCAACGCCATGGAGCAGTCTGGTGCCATGAAGACACTGGCGGAACCAACGTTAACGGCGGTCTCCGGTGAGAAGGCGACGTTCAAGGTCGGCGGCGAATACAACATAGTGACCGCCGTCACCAACAACAAATCGGCAGACAATCAGAATGCCGACAGAACCTGGACGTCATCGAAGGTCGACTATGGCATCGGACTGGAATTCCAACCGGTGGTCCTGTCGGCTGGCCGTATCAGCCTGAAAGTAAGAACCGCGGTGTCGGAGCCGACGACGGAAGGCTCCGTTGCATTTGGCGATACCAACATCATATCGCTGCGCAAGCGCTTGGCGGATACGACCGTGGAGCTGCCTTCCGGAGGATCGATGATGATCGCCGGACTTGTTCGCGATGATGTGCGCCAGGCCCTCAACGGCATGCCCGGCCTGACAAAGATACCGGTCCTCGGCGCTCTATTTCGCAGCCGCGATTTCGTGCGCAACGAAAGCGAGCTCGTCATCATCATCACGCCTTACCTGGTCAAGCCTGTTGCACGCAACGATCTGGCGAAGCCGGATGACAATTTCAATCCTGCGAGCGACGGCGCCGGTATGTTCCTCGGCCGCGTCAACCGCGTCTACGGCACCATGCAGACCGACAGGCCAGCCGGCCGCTATCACGGTGTCGTGGGCTTCATCTACAAATGAGTGGGAATGCGGATATGTCCAAGTCAGCATCGAAGGTCATGACGGTCCGGACAGCATCCGGTATCGCAAGGATCCGTCGGCAGGTGGTCCCGGCGCTGGCGGTCATGCTTGCAGCGTCGCTCACCGGCTGCGCCAACTGGCACCGCGACAGCGTTACGGTCGGGTCGATACCGGACGATTATCGCACGACCCATCCGATCGTCATCGCAGAGAAGAACCAGAAGATCGACCTGCCGGTCGGCGCCGGCGATCGCGGCATGACCGGCGCGCAGCGCGATACGCTGCTCGGCTTTCTCGGCGGCTACGACAAGAGCGCCGCGCCGGCGCTGACGATCGCGATGCCGGCCGGGTCGGCCAACGAGGTCGCCGCCCGATCGGCCGGCCGCGATTTTGCCAGGCTCGCCATGGCGGCAGGCGTCAAGCGCAACCGCATCGTCATGACGTCCTATCAGTCGGCAGTGCCCGAGGCGTCCGCCCCGGTGCGCGTCGCCTTCGTCGCGGTGCGGGCCCAGACCGACAAATGCGGGCGTTGGCCCGACGACATTCTGGAGACGTCGGAGAACAAGCACTATGCCGACTTCGGCTGCTCCTATCAGAACAACCTCGCGGCCCAGGTGGCCAACCCCAACGATCTGATCGGGCCGCGCAAGCAGTCCGACATCGACGCTGAAAATCGCGGCGCGGTGATCGACAAATACCGCGAGAGGGGCATCTCGGACGAGTTCCTCGGCAATTCGGAAGTAACCTACTGAGTCGCGCCCGGACGACGAAGAAAACAGTCTCGGAAAGAGCATGACGATGAGCAATCTTGCCTACGACACGCCCGCGGAAACCGGCGACCTTTCGCAGCAGGACATCGCCGCCATGCAGGCGCTGCGTCCCGTGCCGCGCATTTCGATCCAGGCTTTCTGCGAGACCGAGGGGGTCGCCAATCCCGTCGAGCGCGCCGGCGAGGATCGCCGGATGGCCAAGGCTCATCTCAAGGTCCATATGGGCGGCATCCCGACGGCGATCGAGTTCTACCAGTCCGCGCCGACACCGAACCTCATCCTGCTGGAATCGCGCAGCGAACCGCAGCAGTTGCTCGAACAACTCGGCCAGCTCGCGGAATATTGCGATCCGTCCTCCAAGGTCGTGGTCATCGGCCACTACAATGATGTCGGGCTCTATCGCGAGCTTATCCGGTCCGGCATTTCCGAATATGTCATCGCGCCGGTCTCGATGACCGACATCGTCAGCGTCGTGTCGTCGATCTTCGTCGATCCGGAATCGGAGCCGATCGGCCGGTCGATCGCGTTCATCGGCGCCAAGGGCGGCGTCGGCTCGTCGACCATCGCTCACAATGTCGCCTGGGCCATGTCTTCGCTGTTCAAGTCCGAAGTCGTCATTGCCGATCTCGATCTGGCCTTCGGCACCGCCAACATCAATTTCGATCAGGATCCGGCGCAAGGCATCGCCGAGGCGGTGTTTTCGCCCGAGCGGGTCGACGAGGTCTATCTCGACCGTCTGCTTGCGCAATGCGCCGAGCATCTGTCGCTGCTCGCGGCTCCCTCCACGCTCGAGCGCGTCTACGATTTCGATTCAGAGGCCTTCTCCCAGATCATAGAGACAGCGCAGCGCAGCGCGCCTCTGCTGGTCCTTGATGTCCCTCACGTCTGGAGCGGGTGGACGAAGAGCACGCTGATCAAGGCGGACGAGATCGTCATCACGGCCACGCCCGAGCTCGCAAATCTGCGCAACACCAAGAACATGGTTGACATGCTGAAGCGGTTGCGTCCGAACGATCCGCCGCCGAAGCTGATCATCAACCAGGCGGGGGTACCGAAACGGCCCGAGATCGCGGCGTCCGATTTCGCCGAACCGCTCGGCATCACGCCGATGGCCGTGATCAACTTCGAACCGCTGCTGTTCGGCAATGCCGCCAACAACGGCCGTATGCTGAGCGAGATGGACGCAAAGAGCCCGGTCGTCACCACCATCAATGAAATAGCGCATGTGCTGACCGGGCGCAGCGAAATCAAGGCAAAGAAGAAGGCAGGCCTGGGCTCGATCCTCGGCAAGCTCTCGCGCAACAAGAAGTGACGCTGATTGAGCGGCATCGGGTAGTCGATCATGTTTGGTAAAAGAGGCAAAGACGACGGCAGCCGGGCAACGCCCGAATTCCGTCCGCCTGCAGCTGCTTCCGCCGCGCCCGCTTCGGCGGGGACGATGACGGCCGAGCGGCCGGCTGCGCCGACCTCCAGCCCGCCCGCCACCGCGCCGGCGCGCCGTCCCGTCGAGGCGCCGCCTATGGCGCTGGAGCCGCCAAGAAAAGTCCAGCGCGAGCGCTCGGAAACCTATTACGACACCAAGAGCCAGGTTTTCTCCGCTCTCATCGACACGATCGACCTGTCGCAACTCGCCAAGCTCGATCCCGAGAGCGCACGCGAGGAAATCCGCGACATCGTCAACGACATCATCGCGATCAAGAACTTCGCAATGTCGATTTCGGAGCAGGAAGAGCTGCTCGAGGACATCTGCAACGACGTTCTGGGCTATGGACCGCTGGAGCCGCTGCTTGCCCGCGACGACATAGCCGACATCATGGTCAACGGCTCCAAGAACGTCTACATCGAAGTCAACGGCAGGGTCGAGCAGACCGGCGTCCGCTTCCGCGACAACCAGCAGCTGCTCAACATCTGCCAGCGCATCGTCAGCCAGGTCGGCCGCCGGGTCGATGAATCGAGCCCGATCTGCGACGCGCGCCTTCCCGACGGCTCGCGCGTCAACGTCATCGCGCCGCCGCTCTCGATCGACGGCACTGCGCTCACCATCCGCAAATTCAAGAAGGACAAGCTGACGCTGGACCAGTTGGTCAAGTTCGGCGCCATCTCGCCGCAAGGCGCGGAGGTTCTCAAGATTATCGGGCGTGTCCGCTGCAACATCGTCATCTCGGGCGGCACAGGCTCCGGCAAGACAACGCTGCTCAACTGCCTGACCAACTATATCGACCGCGAGGAGCGTGTCATCACCTGCGAGGATTCGGCGGAACTGCAGCTGCAGCAGCCGCATGTGGTCCGTCTCGAAACCCGGCCGCCCAATCTCGAGGGCGAGGGCGAGGTGACCATGCGCGATCTGGTCAAGAACTGCCTGCGCATGCGGCCGGAGCGGATCATCGTCGGCGAGGTGCGCGGACCGGAAGTGTTCGACCTGCTGCAGGCGATGAACACCGGTCACGACGGCTCGATGGGAACGATCCACTCGAACAGCCCGCGCGAATGCCTCAACCGTATGGAATCGATGATCGCCATGGGCGGTTATTCACTGCCGCAGCGCACGGTGCGCGAGATCATCGTCGGCTCGATCGACGTGATCATCCAGGCGGCCCGCCTGCGCGACGGCTCGCGCCGCATCACCCACATCACCGAGGTGGTCGGCATGGAAGGCGACGTCATCATCACCCAGGATCTTGTGCTCTACAACATCAAGGGTGAAGACGCCGGCGGCCGGCTGGTCGGCGAGCATGTGTCGACAGGCATCGGCCGTCCGCATTTCTGGGACCGCGCCCGTTACTATGGCGAGGAACAGCGCCTCGCCAACGCGCTCGAGGCGATGGAGAAACGCGCTGACTGATGCAGCTGGAGGTCTGAAGCAATTCCAGGAAAAGTGTGAAGCGGTTTTCCGCCCGGAATTGCGTCTAAACAAAGAGATAGGTCGGTTCGCCGTTTCTTTGAAACGGCGAAATGCCCTGGGGATCCAGGTCGATGTTCGGAATTGACACCACCGTACTGGCTTTCATCGCGCTTGCCGGCTTCAGCGCCGGCGCGGTGGCCTATGCTTTTCTGTTCACGCGCATCGACAACGAGAAGCAGGCCGGCAAGCGGCTTCAGACCGTCAAGACAGCCGAAACCGACCGGTCGGTGGTGAAAGCGACGCGCGACCGCGCAGCGGAAGCGGTCAAGCGGCGAAAAAACGTCCAGGACTCGCTGAAGCAGCTCGACGAGAAACAGAAGACCAACGATCGCAACGTCAAGAAACCGCCGCTGAAGGCTCAGATCCGCCAAGCCGGCATGCAGGTTCCGATCGAGCGTTTCTATATCTATTCCGCTGTCTGCGGGATCATCCTGACGGCCGTTCTCTTTTTCCTCGGCGCGCCTCTATGGGCTCTGCCCGGTGCCCTGCTGGTGGGCGGCCTCGGCCTGCCGCGCTGGTTCGTGTCGTTTCGCCGCACACGTCGCGTCAAGGCCTTCCTGGAAGAATTTCCGAACGCGCTCGACATCATCGTGCGCGCGGTCAAGTCCGGCCTGCCGCTCAACGATGCGATCCGCCTGATCGCCAACGAATCGCCCGAACCGGTCCGGTCCGAATTCCGCCGCATCGTCGATTCCCAGCAGATGGGCATGTCGGTGCCCGACGCCGCCATGCGCATGTCCGAGACCATGCCGTGCAGCGAGGCCGGCTTCTTCGGCATCGTCATCCAGATCCAGTCGCAGGCCGGCGGCAATCTGTCCGAGGCGCTGGGCAATCTTTCGCGCGTCCTGCGCGACCGCAAGAAGATGAAGGCCAAGGTCCAGGCGCTGTCGATGGAAGCCAAGGCATCGGCCGTCATCATCGGCGCCTTGCCCTTCGTCGTCGCCTTCCTCGTCTATCTGTCGAGCCCGAACTACATCATGCCGCTGTTCACCACCAACGTCGGCAACCTGATCCTCGGCTGCTCGGGTGTGTGGATGTCGATCGGCATCCTGGTGATGCGCAAGATGATGAACTTCGAAGTCTAGGGGTGCGGATCCAGTGACAGAGCAGGTCGTCAAAACACTCACCGACCCTTCCTTCCTGATCGCGATGCTGGTCGGCATTGCCGTGTTCGCGACCGTCTTCACGCTCATGCCGGCGTTCGGCGGCACGTCGCTCAAGTCGCGCATGAAGAGCGTGGCGCTCGAACGCGACAAATTGCGCGCCGAGCAGCGTACGCGACTGGCCAACGAGGCCGACCGCCGCCGCAAGGGCCTGCGCGAGGAACAGTCCATCGGCATGCGCAACATCGTCGACCGCCTGGATCTGAGGCGCGCGCTTGCCGATGAAAGCACGATCCAGAAGCTCAAGGTCGCGGGCTTCCGCGGCCAGAACCCGCTGACGCGTTTTCTCTTCTTTCGCCTGGTCCTGCCATTCGTCGGTTTTGCCTTGGCGGCCATCTATCTGTTCGTGCTCGGCGGCCTGCCGCAGCAACCGGCTTTCATCAAGCTGTTCGTCTGTGTCGTTGTCGCCTATGGCGGCTTCTACACGCCGATCCTCTACGTCAACAACCGCGCGACCAAGCGCAAGCAGTCGATCCAGCTGGCCTGGCCGGACGCGCTCGACCTGATGCTGATCTGCGTGGAATCCGGTATGTCGGTGGAAGCGGCCTTGCGCAGGGTTGCCGACGAAATCGGCACGCAGTCGGTGGCGCTTGCCGAGGAATTCGTGCTCACCAATGCAGAGCTGTCCTATCTGCAGGATCGCAAGATCGCCTATGAAAACCTGGCAAGCCGCACCGGCCTGGAATCGGTGAAGTCGGTGTCGCAGGCCCTGGTCCAGGCCGAACGCTACGGCACGCCGGTGGCGCACGCGCTGCGCGTGCTCGCCTCGGAAAGCCGCGACATGCGCATGAACGCCGCCGAGAAGAAGGCCGCCGCACTTCCGCCAAAGCTCACCGTGCCGATGATCCTGTTCTTCCTGCCGGTTCTGTTCGCCATCATCCTGGGTCCGGCCGGCATCCAGGTCAGCCAGCGCGGCATCTTCGGCGACCAGCACAGCTCCTCCAGCCAGTAGGCGGGCCGTTCGCATCAATGAAAAAAGCCGCGCGGACCCCGCGCGGCTTTTCATTGTCGAAGCGGTCGGCGCTTGGCAGCGTCCGTTAGTTCGTGGCGACTTTCGCCTTGTCCTTGTCCTGATCCTTCAACTGGCTCCAGGCATTCTGCTGGGCGAGCATCTGCCGCAGATAGGCGACGTTGGCCTGCGCCTGTTCGGGCGACAGTTCCTGCGAGGCGATCTTCTCGGCCTCGTCGAAGCGGCCCTGCAGTCCGACGACCAGCGCGAGGTTCTGCCGCACCCTGCTGTCGGCGCCGGGCTGCTGCGCGGCCGAGCGCATATAGGTTTCCGCCGTGCGCAGGTCGCCTTCGAGCACATAGGACATGCCGAGATTGGACAGCACCGAGGGCTCGTTCGGCTTCAGTTCCAGCGCCTTGCGATAGTCCTGCCGCGCTTCGTCCTTCTGTCCCATCTGGTCGAGAATGGCGGCTTCCGCCGAGACGAGCTTCCAGTCCGGATATTCGGGCGTCTGCGCGCGCCGCACGGCATCGAGGGCCGGCTCGAACTGGCCGCTGGCGGCAAGCGCCTTGCCATACGCCGCAAGCACCTCGCGATCCTTGGGATAGGCGATCGCCAGCTTGCGCATCACCGCCAGCGACTGGTCGGCGTCGCCGTCCATCTGCAGCGCCGCCGCGAAGTTCATCGCGATGCGCTTGTCGTTCGGACTGCGGGCGTAGGACTGGCCGAGCCTGGACGTGGCGGTACGCAATTCGCTGGACGACATCGTTTCCAGCGGCCTGCTGTCGGAGCGGGAGATGGAGCCCGTGGTGAACTTGCTGGTGCTGCCGCAACCGGCCACGCTGGCCGCCAGCGCCGCCATGAAGGCCGTGGTGATCAGACGCTTGGCTGTAAGGTTCAACGCTTTGGTAGGCATCGGCGCCCGGTCTCCATTCCTGTGCGGCCATTGGCTGGCCGTCTTCCCTCCCGCAGAAATATTCTGTTAACCCTAACGGACCGTTAAGAAGCGCCGACTCAGCAGTTCGGCCGGAGATCATTGCATGCCTGTCGAACTCGTCGAGCAGAAGCCGCAAGCCGCCTTGCCTGTCTATCTGGTGGCAAAGGACGCCCTTGAAGCCTCGGCGTTGCCGCTGCCCGCTATCGCGTGGGCGAAGGCCAACGGTTTTTCCGGCGAGGCAGGGCGCACGCTGGCCCTGCCGGGCGAGGGCGGCGGTCTTGCCGGGGCGCTGTTCGGTATCGGCGACGGCGATAGCGCCCTTGCCCTCGGGGCGCTCGCAAGGGCGCTGCCGGAAGGCGACTGGCATTTCGCGTCGGACCCGGCGCAGTCTGAACTCGCGGCGCTCGCGCTTGTCCTGGGCGGCTATGTCTTTACACGCTACGGCAAGAAGCCCGGCAAGGCTCAGCGCTTTGCGCTTCCCGAGGGCGTCGACGCCGCGCATGTCCGCCGCGTCGCCGACAGCGTGTTCCTGGCGCGCGACCTCGTCAACACGCCGACCAGCGACCTCGGTCCGGTCGAGCTGGAAGAAGCCGCCCGACAGCTGGCGGCCGCCCATGGCGCCGATATCGCCGTGATCCATGGCGACGATCTCCTGGCGCGGAACTTCCCGATGATCCACGCCGTGGGCCGGGCCTCGACCGGCGCGCCGCGGCTGATCGACATGAGCTGGGGGCCGGGCGACGCGCCGAAGGTGACGCTGGTCGGCAAGGGCGTCTGCTTCGATACCGGCGGCCTCGACATCAAGCCGTCGTCGGGCATGCTTCTGATGAAGAAGGACATGGGCGGCGCCGCCAACGTGCTGGGCCTCGCCTCCATGATCATGGCGGCGAAACTCAATGTCCGGCTGCGCGTGCTGATCCCCGCCGTCGAGAATTCGATCGCCGGCAATGCCTTCCGGCCCGGCGACGTGTTGCGCAGCCGCAAGGGCATCACGGTCGAGATCGGCAACACGGACGCCGAAGGCAGGCTGATCCTGGCCGACGCGCTGGCGCTGGCCGATGAGGAGGAGCCCGCGTTGCTGATCGACATGGCGACGCTGACCGGTGCCGCCCGCGTCGCTCTGGGGCCCGATTTGCCGCCTTTCTACACCGCTGACGAGACGCTTGCCGCCGATCTGGCCGCGGCATCGGTCGCGGTCGAGGATCCGCTGTGGCGCATGCCTTTGTGGCGCCCCTACGATGCAAAGCTTTCCTCGAGGATCGCCGACATCAACAATGTGACGACGGACGGTTTTGCCGGATCGATCACCGCGGCCCTTTTCCTCAAGCGCTTCGTCGAGAAGACCCACAGTTGGGCGCATTTCGACATCTTCGCCTGGAACCCGGCCGACCGCCCCTACGGCCTGACCGGCGGCGAGGCGCAAGGGATTCGCGCGCTGGAGCGGGTCATCGCCGGGCGTTTTGGAGCGTAAGCGGCAAAACGCCGTCACTGAAACGGAACCGAAACAATTTGCCGGCATGCTTGGGCGATGTCGATCTCGATGCGCCCGAGCCAGGCCTTGCGACTGTGGCAGCAGGTGATGCTGGTCCAGGTACGCGACGGCGTGCCGGATCTCACCATGCGCCAGACGGCGATCCTGTTCACCATCTATCTCGATCCGCCGCCCCATACGGTGCGCGGGCTGGCCGCCAAGCTCCACGTCACCAAACCGGTCATCACCCGCGCCCTTGATACGATGGGAGCGCTGAAGCTGGTCTCGCGCCATCGCGATGAACTCGACAAGCGCAACGTGCTGATCCGGCGCACGGTGGAAGGCGCGCTCTTTGTAGAGCGCTTCGGCGATGGTATCGTCGCCAGGGCGCACGAACTGCCCATCTAGAGCATGATCCCGAAAAGTGGGAACCGGTTTTCGGATAAGATCATGCTCCAACAAAGAATTTGACTGGATTTATCGATTTGACCGCCAGGGATGCCCGCCTTCATGCCTTCCGCTCCGACCTTGCCGATGCGAGGCTGAAGGGCGAGGTCTCCGCCGACCGCTTCGTCACCGGCCGCCCGGCGCGGATCACGGCCTCGGTCGCAGATCTGCGCAAGGCGCCGCGCCCCGATGCCGGCGTGAACACCCAGGCGCTGTTCGGCGACGAGGTGCTGGTGTTCGAGGATGCCGAAGGCTGGGCCTGGGTGCAGGCCGAACGCGACGGCTATGTCGGCTATGTGGCCGATAATCTTCTTGGCGCGCGTGAACATGCGCCTACGCACGTCGTCTCTACGCCGCGCACTTTCCTCTACCCCGGACCGGATCTGCGCTTTCCGATAAGCGGACAGCTGTCGATGGGCTCGACCGTCACGGTGACCGGCTCGGCCCAAACGCGCGGCACGCACTATGCGCTGCTGCCATCAGGCCAGGCGATCATCGCCGTGCATCTGCGGCCGATCGCCGAGCGGGCCGAGGACTACGTCACCGTCGCAGAAACCTTCCTGGGGACCCCCTATCTCTGGGGCGGCGCCTCCGGCTTCGGCATCGACTGCTCCGGCCTCGTGCAGTTGGCAATGCGCATGACCGGCGAGAATGTGCTGCGCGATTCCGACATGCAGGCGGCGAGCATCGGCACGCCGTTCGAGCCGGGTCCGGACTTTGCCGGACTTCAACGCGGCGACCTCGTCTTCTGGAAAGGCCACGTCGCGATCATGACCGACGAAAAGGACATGATCCACGCCAACGGCCACACCATGCTGGTCTCGCGCGAGGGGCTGAGAGAGGCGGTCGATCGCATCGGCTACCTCTATGGCGGCCCGTCGGGGTTTCGAAGGCCCTGATCTTTTCCTTCTCCCCGTTCACGGGGAGAAGGTGCCCGAAGGGCGGATGAGGGGCAGCGCGAACCTGCGATTGCTCGCGCTGACCAAGCCAACCTCTGAACGTTGGTGCAGCCCCTCACCTGCCTGCCGGCATCCTCTCTCCGTAAACGGGGCGAGGAACCATGATCCCCTTTTGTTCCGATTTTCCTTGGCGATTGCGCGCCGCCGCGCTACCTCTTGCGCGTGACCGAGCAGCCGCGCCTTGCCGAGCAGAATGCCGCTGTCCTGCTGCCTGAGCCATTCGTCAGATGGTTCGGCGAAAAGGGCTGGTCGCCGCGCGCCCATCAGCTCGAGTTGCTGGCGAAGGCTCAAAGCGGCCAATCGGTGCTGCTGATCGCGCCGACCGGCGCCGGCAAGACGCTGGCCGGCTTCCTGCCTTCGCTGACCGAGCTCGCCAACCGTCCCAAGCGAAAGCCGGGCCAGGCGCATCGCGGCATCCACACGCTCTACATCTCGCCGCTCAAGGCTTTGGCCGTCGACATCGAGCGCAATCTCGGCAAGCCGGTCGAGGAGATCGGACTGCCCGTCACCATCGAAACGCGCACCGGCGACACGCCTTCACACAAGCGCCAGCGGCAAAAGCTTGTACCGCCCGACATCCTGCTCACCACGCCCGAGCAACTCGCGCTGCTGATCGCCTCGAACGACGCCAGGCGCTTCTTCGAGGATTTGCGTTATGTCGTGCTCGATGAACTGCATTCGTTGGTCACTTCCAAGCGCGGCCATCTGCTGGCACTTGGCCTGGCGCGGCTGCGCGCCTTTGTCCCCGGGTTGCAGACCATAGGCCTGTCGGCCACCGTGGCCGAGCCGGACGAGTTGCGGCGTTGGCTGGTCAGTCAGGCTTCTCCCGGTGCCATGTCCGAGCTCATCGTCGTCACGGGCGGCGCCAAGCCTGAGATATCAATCCTCGACTCGGAAGAGCGGGTGCCCTGGGCCGGGCACTCCGCCCGCTACGCCACGCCTGAGATCTACCGCGAGATCAAGCGGCACAAGACCACGCTGCTCTTCGTCAACACGCGCAGCCAGGCTGAACTGCTGTTCCAGGAGCTATGGCGGGTCAATGAAGATACGCTGCCCATCGCGCTCCATCACGGTTCGCTGGACGTCGCTCAGCGCCGCCGCGTCGAGAAGGCCATGGGCGAAAACGCGTTGCGCGCCATCGTCGCCACCTCGACGCTCGATCTCGGCATCGACTGGGGCGATGTCGATCTGGTCGTGCATGTCGGTGCGCCGAAAGGAGCGAGCCGCCTGGCGCAGCGCATCGGTCGCGCCAACCATCGCATGGATGAGCCGTCGAAAGCGATCCTTATTCCTGCCAACCGCTTCGAGGTGCTGGAATGCCGCGCGGCGCTCGACGCCAATTATCTCGGCGCGCAGGACACGCCGCCGCTGGTCAATGGCGGGCTCGATGTGCTGGCCCAGCATGTGCTGGGCTGCGCCTGCGGGGCGCCGTTCCATGCCGATACGCTGTTCGAGGAAGTGAGGACGGCCGCACCATACGCCAGCCTGGACAGGCCGACTTTCGACCGGGTCATCGACTTCGTCGCCACCGGCGGCTACGCGCTGAGAAATTACGAGCGCTATGCCCGCATCCGGCAGACGAAGGAAGGCCTGTGGCGGGTTTCAAATCCGGGTGTCGCCCAGCAATACAGGCTGAATGTCGGCACCATCATCGAAGTGCCGGCGCTCAACGTTCGCTACGTCCAGGCCGGCAGCAGGGGAGCGGCCTCGCGCGGCGGCAGGGTGTTGGGAAAGATCGAGGAAGCGTTTCTGGAGACCTTGACCCACGGTGACACCTTCATGTTCGCCGGCAAGATCTTGCGCTTCGAAGGCATCCGCGAGAACGAGTGCTTCGTCTCGAACGCGCCCGGCAGCGATGCGAAAGTTCCCTATTACGGCGGCGGCAAATTCCCGCTTTCGACTTACCTGGCCGAGCAGGTGCGGGCCATGCTCGACGACCCGCAACGTTGGAAGAAGCTGCCCGAGCAGGTTGCGGATTGGCTGCGGTTCCAGGCGGACAAGTCGGTGCTGCCGAAACGCGACGATCTGTTGATCGAGACTTTTCCACGCGGCAACCGATATTACCTCGTCGCCTATCCGTTCGAAGGCAGGCTTGCGCATCAGACGCTCGGCATGCTGCTCACGCGACGGCTCGATCGTGTGGGAGCCAAGCCGGTCGGCTTCGTCGCCACCGATTATGCGCTGGCCATCTGGTCGCTGGCCGACATGGGCTGGATGTTCGAGAACAGGAAACCGTCGCTGGCCACGCTGTTCGATCAGGACATGCTTGGGGATGACCTCGAGGCCTGGTTCGCAGACAGCTGGCTGCTGAAGCGCACCTTCCGGAACTGCGCGCTGATTTCCGGCCTGATCGAAAAGCGCCACCCAGGCAAGGAAAAAAGCGGTCGCCAGGTCACTGTGTCGACAGACCTGATCTATGACGTGCTGCGCAGCCATGAACCTGACCATATTCTGCTGCAGGCCACCCGTACCGATGCCGCGACCGGGTTGCTCGATGTCAGCAGACTTGCCGAGATGCTCTCGCGCATCCGCGGTCGAATCATGCATAAGAATCTCGAGCAGATATCGCCGTTGGCCGTGCCGATCATGCTTGAAATCGGCAAGATGCCGGTGAATGGCGAGGCGGACGAAACACTGCTAATGGATGCCGCCACCCTCGTTGAAGAGGCCATGGGGCCGGAAATGGCGGACTGAAAGAAGGCCTGGAGGGGATGAATTTTTCGCTGTCGCGCGCAACGCTGATCGCCGAGGCCGACCTTGTCGGCATCGCCGGCGAGCGCGCGGTCTGCGATCGGCGCGGCGTGCTCTATTTCCCCGACCTGCGGCTGCTCGCCGTCTCCGACCTGCATCTCGAAAAAGGCTCTTCTTTCGCGAAGCGTGGCGCGCTGATCCCGCCTTACGACACGGGCGCCACCTTGCTGCGGTTGCAGGCGGTCATCGCCGACTACCAGCCGCGGATCGTCCTCAGCCTGGGCGATTCCTTCCACGACGGCGGCGGTGCCGGGCGCATGCACCAGAGCTTCCGCGAGCGCCTGGAAGCGATGATGGCCGGCCGCGATTGGTTCTGGGTCGCCGGCAACCACGACCCGGATGCTCCCGCCGACCTGCCGGGCGAGACCGTCAAGGAACTCGCCATCGGCTCGCTGCTCTTCCGTCATGAGCCGTCGAAGACGTGGGTAGAGGGCGAAATCGCCGGCCATCTCCACCCTTGCGCGCGCATCGTCCAGCGCGGCCGCTCCGTCAGGCGGCGCTGCTTCGCCGGCGACGGCGGCCGCATGATCATGCCGGCCTTCGGCGCCTATACCGGCTCGCTCAACGTGCTCGACCGCGCCTATGCCGGCCTGTTCCGCCTGGAAACATTAGTTGCCTATATGCTCGGCGCCGAGCGCATCTTCGCGATCTCCGGCTCGATGCTGCGGCCGGGCTGAGGTCGCTTGGTTCGACGATTCAAGTTTTCTTAAGGGCTGTCTGTATTCGATCGAGCGCCCCTTGCGCACCAACGTATCCTTGCGCGGCCGAGCGTTTGAGCCATTGGGTGGCAAGCTCCAAGTTTTTCTCGGTGCCAACCCCCTTCAAGTACATTATGCCCAAATTGAACTGCGCTTTCCCGCTATTTTGCTTTGCCGCCTTTTCACACCAAAAAAAAGCCAAATTGAAATCCTTTTCAATCACATCTCCATTGAGATAGGCGGTCGCAAGATTTACTTGCGCAGAAGCTTCACCCTGCTCTGCGGCCTTGGTCCACCAAAAAACCGCGTCCGTACCGCTCTGAGGTAGTCCTTTGCCGAAAAAGTACAACTCTCCAAGATATTGCTGAGCTTTGGCTAAGCCTTTAACTGCAGCCTTGCGGTACAGTTCAGCTGCCCGAGCATCGTCTTGAGCAACCCCTCTGCCGGACGAGTACAAGAGGCCAAGACCGAGTTCGGCTGTCGGAAAATCCTGCGCCGCTGCTTTGGCCCACCACTCGGCCGCCTTGGAATAGTCCAACGGCACACCCAGGCCCTCGGAATACATAAAGCCGGTATTGTATTCGCCAACGGGATCGCCGGTCTTGGCAACCTTCTCCCATTCATTGAAGGCGTCCACATAATTCTTAGCGTGGAATGCAGCGTCAGCTTCCTGCGCGCCTGCAAGGGAATTTTGAGAAGAAAAACACAAAACGCCCGCCAAGAAAATTCCGCGAGCAAAATGCTTCGTCAAGCTAAAGCGAATGACGATCATTACCGATATCCAGTTTCAAGGTATCTTTCAAAAATAATCCAGCAGCCTACCGGGGGGAACAATAGGACGCCTTATCTGCCATAGTAAAGCGTGACCGTGTGCTTCGCCTCGGCGAAGAACAGCCAGCGCTCGACGAGCATGCCGGCGAGCTGGGACATAGCCGCGAGCGCCGACGCAATCGCCACGAAGGGCCACGGCAAGGCGAACGCGACGGCAAGCAGGACAGCCGGCGCGATGAAAGCCAGGCCTTGGGCGATCCGCCTCAGCTTGGCGCTGTGCTTGCGCGCGATGCGGAAGCCCATTTCCTTCAGCAGATAGTTTTCTTCGGTGTGCGGCCATTCGATCGACCGCACCGTGCCGCCTGCCAAACCAGTCGCCGTGTTGGCCGTGGTCGGGATCTCCAACCGGTCATTGTAGCGCCAGGTCGCAAGCTTCCAGGCCCAGCCGGCGAGCGTGGCAAGCAGAGCCGCGATCAGCACCGCCATTGAACCCAGCTTGAACCCCTGAAGCAAAGCGTTGGCGAGAACGCTTCCGGTCATCGCCGCGAAAATGAGATAAGCCGGCAAAGTATAGCGGCTGTGCCATTGGGCGATCGGCTTCAGCGAGGCGTAGATCATGCCCGTCGTGCAGACTGTCGTCACCGCGCCGGCCGCCGCCAGCAGGCCGGCGATCGCCACCCAGCCGCCGCTGCGGCCGAGAAGCACCCAGCCGATGCCGTACAAGGCAGCCGGAACGAAGGTGGCGACCGAGGCCACGCCTTCGCGCGACAGCCACGAGCTGCGCCATTGCGAGAAGGCGCGCCATGCCCGCTCGGGCCGGCCGAGATGGCCGGTCGACGACAGCAATCCGGCCGCGATTAGGCCAAGCGCCAACCCCATGCCGACAAAGCCCAGCCAGAAATCGGCTGGGATGAACCCAAATCCGCCAAGCGCGCCGAGCAGCGCCAGCAGGCCGTAACCGGCGCCGGTAGCGGTGGTGAAGAACACGACGGAAAAGGCGGGATGCATGATCGGTCAGTTCGAAAGCATGCGGTCGATCCAGCCGAGAAAGCCGCCCTCGACCTTGATCGGCTCCAGTGCCGGTGCGTCCACCTTCGCCGCCCGCTCGCTGCGGGCACGCGGCGGCAGATATCTGTTGGTTGGCTTGCAGCCAAGCTCCGGCATCAGCGCGACGCCGCCACGCTCCTCGACAAGCTGCGAGATCGCCGAAGCCGGATCGCCGAGATCGCCGAAATGCCGGGCGCTGGTCGGGCAAGCGGCAACGCAGGCGGGCACGCGATCCTCCTCGGCCAGATTGTCGTTGTAGATGCGGTCGACGCAGAGCGTGCATTTCTTCATGACGCCGACATCGGTATCGAACTCGCGCGCGCCGTAGGGGCAGGCCCAGCTGCATAATTTGCAGCCGATGCATTTATCCTCGTCGACCAGCACGATGCCGTCCGAGGCGCGCTTGTAGGAGGCGCCGGTCGGGCACACGGTGACGCAGGCCGGCTGCTCGCAATGCAGGCAGGAACGCGGAAAGTTCACCGTGCGGCCGCCCATTTCGGTCGTGTGCTCGTAAGCGTGCACGCGGTTGAACCAGACGCCGTCGGCATGGCCGCCATAGGGGTCGATGTCGGTCAGCGGCGCCATGTGCCCGCCGGTGTTCCACTCTTTGCAGGCGGTGACGCAGGCCTGGCAGCCCACGCAGGTGTCGAGGTCGATGACCAGGCCGAGCCTTTTCTCGGTATGGGCGGGGAGACAGGTCATTCGGCGGCTTCCCTGTTCATGCGAAACGCGGCGCCGAAGCGAAGCACTTCGGGCGAAGGTTCGAAATGCGGCGGCTGGGCGAAACGCTCGAATTGCGGCTCGGTGAAGCCGGCTTCGTCCGCCGCGCATTTGACGATGCGCACGCGCACGTCGAACCACGCCGCCTGGCCGGTGACCGGATCGGAGTTCGAATAGCGCCTGCCGCTGGCGTCGGCCGATGTCTGGTCGCCGATGATGTGGTTGAGCAGGAAGCCGCGATTGCTCTCCGCCGCGTCGTCCTTCAGGCCCCAACTGCCGCGCCGCTTGCCGACCGCGTTCCAGGTCCACACCGTGTCCGGATTCACGCCGTCGATCAGCTTGATCTGGCCTTTCACCCGGCCGTTGATGCTCTCGATCCACACCCAGTCATCGTCGGCAAAGCCGAGACCGGCGGCCGTCCGGTGATGGACGAACAGCCTGTTCTGGCTGGTGATCTGCCGCAGCCACGCATTCTGCGAGCCCCAGGAATGGTACATGTGCATCGGCCGCTGCGTCAGCGCATGCAGCGGATATTTTTCGAGGTCGACGGCGTCGTCCTCGAAGGGCGCGTACCAGAATGGCAGCGGGTCCATATAGGCTTCGATGCGGCCGCGTTCGGCGTCCGGCGGCTGCACTTTTCCATGGCCGCGCGCGGCAAGCCTGAACCGCTGCATCGGCTCCGAGTAGAGCTGGAAGACAATAGGCTCGGCCTTGGGGATGAAACCCATCTCGACGGCGAAGTCGAGATAGGCGCGGTTGCCCATTTTGTAATAGCGCTGGTCGTCGGAGAAATCGTGATGCCAGAAGCCGCCATTGTCGATGTAGCGCTGCAGCTGGTCGGGGTTGACGTCGCCCCTGCCGATCGCGCCGCCATTCTTGCCGCGCCAACCGGCTAAAGGGCCGATGCCGGGCGTGCGCTGATGGTTGACGATGTAGTCGGCATAACAGCTGTATTTGGCCGAACCGTCCTCGTCGACGAAGCCCGGCAGGCCAAGCCGCGCGCCGAGCTCGATCAGCACCGACTGGAACGGCCGCACGTCGCGGTCCGGCTGCACCACCGGATGGCGAATGGCGTCGGCGGCCCCGTCGGCATGGCTGATCGGCCGGTCGAGCAGGCTGATGCAGTCGTGCCGCTCGAGATAGGTGGTGTCGGGCAGCACCAGATCGGCGAAGGGCACGGTCTCGGAGTAATAGGCGTCGGAATAGATGATGAAGGGGATCTTGTAGGCGCCGGCCTCGTCCTTGTCGGTCAGCATGGCAATCGTCTCGACCGTGTTCATCGACGAGTTCCACGCCATGTTCGACATATACATCAACAGCGTGTCGATCGGATAAGGGTCGCCGGCCCAGGCGTTGCGGATGACCGAGTGCATCAGCCCATGCGCGGCCAGGGGAGCTTCCCAGGAATAGGCCTTGTCGATGCGGGTGGGCTGGCCGGCGTCGTCGACGAGAAGATCGTCCGGTCCGCAGACGAAGCCGAGCGGCATGCCGTCGAGCGGCGTCATCGGCCGAACGTTTTTTCCGCATGGCTTCGGCCCCGGCGGCGCCGGGCGCGGATAAGGCGGCTTGAAGCGGAAGCCGCCGGGGACATCGACGGTGCCGAGCAGCACCTGCAGCAGATGGATGGCGCGGCAGGTATGAAAACCGTTGGAATGGGCCGAGATGCCGCGCATGCCATGCATCGAGACAGGCCGTCCCTTGATCGTCTCGTGCCGCCGGCCCGCCCAGTCGGTCCAGGCTATCGGCAGTTCGATCGTCTGCTCGAAGGCGACATGCGCCAGCTCCGCCGCGATGCGCCGGATCGTTTCCGCGCTGACGCCGCAGCGCTCCGCCACGGCGTCCGGCGAATACGTCTCGTCGAGATAGCGTTCGGCGATGAGCTGGAAGACAGGCACGCAGCGCTGTCCGCCGACCTCATGGCAGCCGGTCAGCGCCGGCTTTGCTTCGGGGGCGGCCGCATTGACCGGTTGCTTGGCCGCCCTGTCCCAGGCAAGCGGGTTGCCGTCCAGGTCGCGAACGAACAGCCCGTCATCGGCGGCCCCCGGCTCCTGCACGACCAGCACCGACGCGTTGGTGTAGCGCAGCAGATAGTCGAGATCGACGCGGCCGGCCTTGAGCAATTCATGGACCAGCGCCAACACGAACAGGCCATCCGCGCCCGGTCGGATACCGATCCAGTCGTCGGCGATGGCGTTGTAGCCGGTGCGGCAGGGGTTGATCGAAACCACCTTGGCGCCGCGCGCCTTGAGTTTGCCGAGGCCGATCTTGATCGGGTTGGAATCATGGTCCTCGGCGACGCCGAACAGCATGAAGTATTTCGTGTTGTCCCAGTCGGGCTCGCCGAATTCCCAGAACGAGCCGCCGATCGTGTAGAGCCCGCCGGCCGCCATGTTGACGGAGCAGAAGCCGCCATGCGCGGCGAAATTGGGCGTGCCGAATTTCGACGCCCACCAGCCGGTCAGCGATTGCGACTGGTCGCGTCCGGTGAAGAAGGCGAGTTTTTTCGGGTCGGTGCGCCGGATCGACGACAGCCTTTCGGTGGCGATGGTCAGCGCTTCGTCCCACTCGATCTCGCGGAACTCGCCCGAGCCGCGCGGCCCGGTTCTCAGCAGCGGCTTCTTCAGCCGCGCCGGGCTGTAATGCTGCATGATGCCGGCGCTGCCTTTGCCGCAGATCACGCCGCGGTTCACCGGATGGTCCTTGTTGCCGTTGATGTAGCGGACCTTGCCGTCCTTGATGTGGACGTCGATACCGCAGCGGCAGGCGCACATGTAGCAGGTGGTCTTGGCGGTGCGGTCGGAGACGCTTGGCGAGGTCTCGACGCCGTCGCCCTCGTCCGGCGCCCGGCTGTCGGCCAGCGGCCGCTGCGAGGGGGCGGAATTGGCGCCGCGCGGCGCGGCTTTGCTCATGATCCGCGAACGCTCTTGCCGTTCGCCGTCTTGGCCTTCGTCTTGGGTCCCGGACCGCGCATGTAATGAAGCTCGGGATGATAACGCTCACCGGCGAGCTGCCGCTTCAGCCGGCGACTCCAATGCGCGAACAGGGATTTGAAGCGCGCTACCATTTTCCACTCTTGGTCTCTGGCGACCAATTTTTTCCAACTTCGGGCAAAAACTTAGAACAAAGCCATTGATGCGTCTAACAAGCAGCTCTTGTAATTCCGATCGATTTTGCTTCTTAGTTGCACCATGACTCTCGACCAGTTGCGCATCTTCGTCGCCGTCGCCGAGCACGGCCACATGACCAAGGCCGCTGAACGGCTCGGCATCTCGCAGTCGGCGGCCTCGGCCGCCATCCGCGCGCTCGAAAGCCAGCATGGCGTGCGCCTGTTCAACCGGGTCGGCCGCAACATCGAACTGGCCCAGACCGGCCATCGCTTCCTGCCGGAGGCGAAGGCGGTCCTGGATCGCGCCGCCGCTGCTCGCGGCGTTCTGGCGGATGTCTCGCAGACCATCGCCGGCAGCCTGTCGATCGCGGCGAGCCAGACCATCGCCAGCTATTGGCTGCCGCGTCGCCTGGCTGCCTTCCACGAAGCCTATCCGGCCGTGAAGCTGAGCGTGACGATCGGCAACACCAGGCAGGTCGAGACCAATGTGCTGGACGGCCGCGCCGATTTCGGCCTGGTCGAAGGCCGCACCGAGTCCGACATCCTGCGCCGCGCCACGGTCGATGAGGACCGTCCGATGTTGGTTGTGGCGCGCTCGCATCCCGAGATTGCGATGACGCGGGCGGGCAACCTCGACATCAGGGCGTTGCGCTGGATCATCCGGGAAGGCGGGTCGGGCACGCGCGAATCGTTGGAGGATTTCGCGCTCAGTCGGGGGGTGCCGCCGGCGGAATTGCAGATATTCCTCGTCCTGCCCAGCAACGAGGCCGTGCGTCAGGCCGTGGAGGCCGGCGCGGGAGCCACGATCATCTCGGAGCTCGTCGTCGCGCGCTCCCTGGCGGAGGGCAGCCTCAGGGCCGTGCCGGTCGAATTGCCGAAGCGCGACTTCGCCATGATCACGCACCGCGACCGCCAGGCGAGCCTCGCCCAGATGGCGCTGAAGGCGCATCTGGGTGGAAGGGTCAGCTGAACCCAGGCACCCGGACCATGTTCTTGGGATGCTGATCATCGCGAACGTTCGCGATTGTCCGAGGCCTCCGAACGTCGTCATCCACGGGCGGAGCGACGCGAAGCGGAGCGTAGACCCGAGGATCCATTCCGTGACCTTCGACGTGGAGTGCACCGGAGCAGAATTCTGCATCGCAGCGGCGCTTATACGTCACGGAATGGATCCTCGGGTCTGCGCGCGTCGCTTCGCTCCTTGCTCCGCCCGTGGATGACGAAGCGACCGGCGTCTTAGTCAACCTCCAGCCGTCACGCGTATTTCCGCTGCGCGTCAAGCGCCAAGCCGAGGCCGACCGAGCCGAACATGTCGCCCTCGATGACGGAGGCCTGCGGCACCAGGGAAAGAATCTGCCGCTTCGCCAGCGGGATGGCGGTCGAACCGCCGGTGAGGAACACAGCGGTGATGGCCGAGGCGGCAACGCCGGCGTCGGCGATCGTTTGTCTCACCGTCGCGGCTACGCGTTCGATGTCGCCAGCAATGGTCTCCTCGAGGCCGGCGCGCGTGATCTCGGCCGCGAAGCGCGCGCCGGGCAGCGACACCTTCACTTCGGCCGAAGACTGGTCGGTCAGCGCGATCTTCGCCCTTTCTACAAGGCCCGCCATCGCATGGCCGTAGCGATGCTCGACGACGTGGATGAAGCGGTCGACGAGGTCGGCCCGCTCGGCCTCGTAGCGGATCTGCCGCAGGTCGTTCATCGCCCTGGTAGTGTAGACGAGGTTGATGCGCTGCCAGGTCGCCAGGTCGATGAAATAGGCCGCCGGCAGGTTGCGCTTGTGGTCCTTGGTCCGTGTCAGATAGCCGAGCTCGGGCATGACATGGGCGATGCTGAGCAGCCGGTCGAAATCGGTGCCGCCGATATGGACACCGCGATTGGCCAGGATATCGGCCTTTCGGTCGGTCGAGAGCGCGCGCTCCGGCGAGACCCGCACGATCGAAAAGTCGGATGTGCCGCCACCCATGTCGACGATCAGCGCCAGTTCCTCGCGCGCGACCTTCTGCTCGTAATCGAGCGCCGCCGCGATCGGCTCGAACTGGAAGGCGATGTGCTTGAAGCCCTGCGCGCGCGCCGCCTTTTCGAGCTCGCCTTGCGCCTTCGCATCGGCGGCCGTGTCGTCGTCGACGAACTGCACGGGCCGGCCAAGCACGACGCTTTCGACCGGACCGCCTGCGTCCTCTTCCAGTCGCTTCTTGAGATGGTCGATAAACAGGCCGACGATGTCGATGAAGCCGATCTGGCGCGCCTTGATGCGCGTTTTCTCGCTGGCGAGCGAACTGCCGAGCACGCTCTTCAGCGAGCGCATCAGACGCCCCTCGATGCTGTCGGTGTAGTCGCTGATCGCACGGCGGCCGAAATAGGTGTAGCCGTCCTCGAAGTTGAAGAACACGGCGCTTGGCAAGGTCGGTTGCTCGCCTTCCAGCGCCACCAGTCGCGCCCGGCCGTCGCGGATCACGCCAACAGTGGAATTGGACGTGCCGAAATCGATGCCGCCGAATGCCGATCGCATCGCAGCCTCCTGTCGTTGCCTGGGCAGGGTTGTCGACGACGCGAAGCGCACGTCGTCCGGAAAGCCGGACCGCTCTGCCGAAAATCGAGATGTGTGTGCTTGTCCCTAGGGCTGGGAGGCGGCGATGTATCGCAAAACCGGGAAAAGGGAAACCCTCTTTTCAAGGGAAAATGGGTTCCATTTTTCCCGCGGGTATCAATCCTTGCGGAAGATGAGGCGGCCCAGCCAGCCGGTCACCATGGCGAGCGATATCGCGAACACGCCGTAGAGGAAGGCATAGTCGTGCGCGACGCGGAAGATCGATTGCTCGAAACCGGACTTGCGGATTTCGAGCTGGGCCGAGCTTTCCTTGATGAACATGCCGCTCTTGAACAGGAACGCGCGGGCTTTGTGGGTCCCAACCGGCACGTTGGGCGCCAGCCGCACGGTGGCGCGAAACAGGTTCTGCGACAGGAACTGCACGCCGCCGACATTCTCGCTGTAGAGGCCTGTCGCCGCCTTGCGGTCGCGGAGCGCGGCCGTGAATTCCTCGATGGTTGCCGGGCTGTCGGTCTCGTCGGCGGGCTTCATGTAGAGGTTCTGCGCGCCGAGCGAGAGCTGCTTGTATTTGGCAGGCTCGGCGATGTCTTGCAGCGGCCGCGTCGTCGCGACGGAATAGGAGACCGGCACGTTCTCGAACGTCTCCGAGTCCAGGTTGATCCAGACGCCGAGCACCCGGTCCTTGCGCCGGACGACAACAGGGCGTGGCGGGCCTTCGAGCACGACGATCACGTCATAGCGCCCCTGGCGCGCGACCAGCGGATCGGGATTTTCCAGCGATCCGAAGATGGTCAGGTCGGCGCCGGAGAAACCTGCCGTGATCGAAACGGCGTCGGTCGACAGGCCGATCTGGATGCTTTCGGTAGGCGGCGTTTGCGCGGTTGCCGGGGAAAGGGCAAAGAGCATCGACAACGAGGCGGCGGCTGCGAATGCTCTCAGTCCCGCCATCAGTTCAGGCCCGCGGCGGAAAGCGAATAAAGATTCGGCGGCGTCACGAAGAGATCGACGGCAAGGCGGATGGCGACGGCCAGCACCAGCATCGCCAGCAGCGCCCGCAACTGTTCGCCGCGCAGCCTCTGGCCGGCCTTGGCGCCGTATTGGGCGCCGGCGACGCCGCCGGCCATCAGCAGGAAGGCCAGGATCACGTCGACCGTCTGGTTGGTCGTGGCGTGCACCAGCGTCGTATAGGCCGAGGTGAAGATGATCTGGAACAGCGAGGTGCCGATGACGACATTGGTCGGCACTTTAAGCAGGTAGATCAGCGCCGGCACCATGATGAAGCCGCCGCCGACGCCCATGATCGACGACAGGAAGCCGATCCCGGCGCCGAGCCCGAGCACCGGGATGACGCTGACGAACAGCTTCGAGGCGCGGAAGCGCATCTTGAACGGCAGCCGGTGGATCCAGTTGTGCTGTCCGGATTTCTTGAGCACCGGCGCCGCGCCGCTGCGGCTGGCGCGCAGCGCATTGACGCTTTCGACCAGCATCAGCCCGCCGACCGTACCGAGCAGCACGACGTAAAGCAGCGAGATGAACAGGTCCAACTGGCCAAGCCGGCGCAACAGCGCAAAGACGAAGATGCCGGCCGTCGAGCCGACGATGCCGCCGGCCAAAAGCACGCCGCCCAGCTTGAAATCGAGCGTGCCGCGCTTGAAATGCGAAAGCGCGCCGGAAAAGGAGGAGGCGATGACCTGGTTTGCGCCGGTGGCGACGGCGATCGCCGGCGGGATGTTGTAGAAGATCAGGAGCGGGGTGATCAGGAAGCCGCCGCCGACCCCGAACATGCCCGACAGGAAGCCCACCGCCGCGCCCATCGCCAGCAGCACGAAGACGTTGACGGAAATTTCCGCGATCGGGAGATAGATGCCCACCCGTCTGTCTCGATCATTTTGTCTGTCGGCGCATAGTGCCGTCCCCGGACAATAAAGCACCGAAAAGCCAATTTTTTCTTGCGACGGCGCGGCGGCGGGTTCAACCCCCGCCGCCGCGCCGAAACAAAAACCATCTCAATCAGTTAACAGGCAAATGTGTGGCAAGGCGTCGTGTATGCGACGCGCGTGCCGTTATTTCTTCGCCAGGAGCGCCTTGACGAGCGGCGCGTCGATCTCGCCGGTCGGCTTCATCTTGTTGTCGGTCTGGAAGGCCATGATGGCGTCCTTGGTCTTGCCGCCCATCACGCCGTCGGCGCCGCCGGCATCGTAGCCGTTCTTGTTGAGGATCAGCTGGATGTTCTTCACCGCCTTCTTCATGTCGATGCTGGCGGTGGTCTGCGGCGCGCTGTCCTGCCAGGACTCCGGAACGTCGGCCGAGTTGGCGGCCGCGTTGAGCGGCTTGGCCTTCCACAATTCGGCGGCCGCGCGCGCTCGCTCGAGCTGCTCGGGCCGCAGCGCGTTGGCGATCTCGTCGCGCTTGGCGGCGGCGTCCTTGTCGCCGGTCTTGGCGACCAGCGCGAACCATTTGTAGGATTCTTCCAGGTTCTGCTTCATGCCGACGCCCTTGGCGGCCAGGATGCCGAGGTTGAACTGGCTGTCCTTGACGCCGAGGTCGGCGGCTTCCTGGAACCAGTGCGTCGCCGATTCATTGTCGGTCACGCCGTCCGCCGCCATGGCGAACAGCACCGCCAGATTGTGCATTGCGCTGGCATTGCCCTGTTCGGCGGCGAGTTGGTAGTAGGTCTTGGCCTTCTTGATGTCGCGCGCGACGCCGATGCCTTTTTCGTAGAAATTGCCGATACGGTATTCGGCCGGCGCGAAGCCGAGCTCGGCCGACTGCTCATACCATTTGGCGGCTGCCTTCATGTCTTCCTTCACGCCGCGCGATTCCGCGTAGCGCGAGCCGATCTCGAACAGCGCCTTGGCGTCGCCGCCGGCGGCCGCGTCGCGCAGCGCCACCGGCCCGATTTCGGAGGGAATGTCGAATTTGGCCGCGGCTGTCTGGCTTGCCGCAGGCGGCACGGCGCCTGTCGTGTCGGCGGAGGTGGCTGCCGGTGCGCCGGCGGGGGTGCTCTCGGCGGCGGGGCTGGCCGTCTCTGGGGCCTTGGCCATCGGCTGCGTGTCGCCATCCGTGTCCGTCGCGGTGGCGGCTGCGGCAGGTTCGGACGGCGTCGCCGAGCCCATCGGGGCCGGCGCGGGCTCGGCAGGCGCGGCAAGCGCCACTGGCGCGGGCGTCGGTTCGGCCGGCATGGCGGCGGCTTCAGGACTTGCGGGGATGGAAGCGGCCGGCGCCGCGTCCTTGACAGGCTCGGCCTGCCTGACGGGGTGGGCCGGGGTGCTTTCGGCCTGCGCGGTGTCCGTGTCGGCCTTCGGTGCGGCTGTGGCATCGAGCGAAGCCGTATCGACCGTCTGCGTAGAGACGATCGGTGCGGGCTGGTTGTTGGCCGTTTCGACGGGATCGGCCAAGAAGGCCTTGCCCAGCTGCAGGCCCGCCAGCGCCATCATGATCGCGGCGGCCGCCATCAGGATCGGCTTGCGCCGCGCCTTGAGCAGGTCGCCTATCCTCAGCGCCTTCACCGGGCCGGTCATGGTCGATTGCCGCTTCAGCGTATCGGCTTCCGCTGCGGCGGCCTGCGCCGCGCGGCGGGCCGCGGCGATGAAATCGGACTTGGCGGCGTCGCCCTCGGCGCGCCGGGTCGGCTGGCCGCCACGCTCGTCGCGCACGCGCTTCATGATGGCGTTGAGGTCCGGCGCGCCGGAACCTGGTTCCAATGGCCGGTTGGCGGCCTTCGGGTCAAGCGGCTCGTCGATGTCGACGCTTGGCACGTCGCCCACCGGCGCCGAGCCGGCAAGCGGCTGCGTATCCGCATCCTTCTTGCCCTTGAAGGCGCGCGCCAGGCCGCTGAACATCGATTTCCTGCGGCCTGCCGTCTCGCTCTTGTCGCCGATCACGTCCGGTCCGAGCGCTGCCATGGCCGCTGCGGCCGCGGCTTCCGCGGGCGTGCGCGGTGCATCTGGCTCATCGCGTTCATCGCGCATGATCGCCGCGGCGCGGCCTTCCAGGCTGGCCATGTCTCCCGTGAGCGGCAGCGGCAGCGGCTGGTCGATGTCCATCGAAGGCGCGTCCTGCACCGCGATCTTGCCGCCGCGGCCGCCGCGCTTGCCGGCCGGTTGCGGATCGACCAGCTCGCTGACCGCTTCGCTGGCCTCGCTCGTTTCCAGCGAGCCCAGCCTGTCGACGATCTTCAGCAGCGTGTCATGGATCGCCTCGAATGTCCGCGAGTTGCGCTCGTCGGAGCGCCGGGTGAGCGCCTCGAGCGTCTTCAGGTCCTGGGCGAGGCCGGCAACGGCGGTCGCGTTCGTCTGGGCCGTGCTGGACGTCGAGTCGGAAAGCGATTTGACGGCGCTCTCGGCCGCCTCGCGCGCCACGCTCAGGATGGAATCGCGCGTGCCGGCCAGCGACTTCTCGATCTGGTTGAGGCGCGGGCTGATGTCTTCGAACTCGGGCAGCGGCGTGCCGGGCTTGGAAAGATGCGCCGACAGGCCGGCGACCTGCGCTTCCAGGCTGCGGATCAGCGCCGGATCGATGCCCGCGACCTGCTGCGAGGACATTTCCAGCCGACTGGAAATGTCCTCGAGCCGGCTTTCCAGCCCGCGGATCGCCATCTCGTTGGCGGGATCGGGCGTGCGCGTCTCGATGCGCTCGGCCAAAGCGGTGAAGCGGGCGTCGATCGCCTCCATGATGCCGGCGCTCTCGTCCCGGCGCGTGCGCTGGTCGAGCCTGTCCGCGACCTCGTCCAGCCGACGCTCGAGATCGCGGAACAGCATATTTCCCTGTTCGATCGCATCGCCCTGGCGGCGCTCAAGCAATATTGACAGCGCGTCGAAGCGCTGCTCAAGGCCCTGGAAGATGTGGTCGGCATCTGGCATGGCCGGCGCGCGGTCCATCTTGTCGGTGATCAAGGCGATCTGCTTGCCGAGCCGCTCCATGGCCTGCTCGGGCAGGTCCGCCCTGCCGGCCAGTTGATCCACACGGCTGGACAGGAGACTGAGGCGATCCAGAACTTCCGCTCCAGGCCGCGACTGTGCGACCTCTTCGATCTGAACCGCCAGGGAGGCCATGCGCTTCTCGATCCGGCCGAAGCTTTCGGGATCGAAGGCATTGGCCTGCGCGGCCACCGTCGACGCGACGATGGCGCGCGAAATCTCATCCAGCCGCTCGTCGATCATGGCGAGCGTCTCGCCACCGCGCGCGGTCTGCTGGCCGGCGAAACGGTCGACCGCGCCGGCAAGCGTGCGCACCTTCTCCTCCAGCGAGCGCAGCGAAAGCGATTCCGGCAGGTTGCTGACGGCGCTGCTGATCTGTTCGAGCCGATCGGTCAGCACCGAAAGGCTCGGGCCTTCGGCGCGCTTGCGCTGGTCGGCGTCGACGCGGTCCTCGAAGGCGCTCCAGCGGCGATCGAAGTCGTCCCAGCGGCGGTCGACCTTCTGCAGGCTTTCCTCGCGCGCCAGCGTGTCCAGCGCGCCCTTCACCTGTTCCAGTTCCAGCCGCAGCAGGTTGACGCTGCGGTCGTCGCTTTTTTCGGCGAGCGTCTGGATGGCTCCCGAAAGCCGCTCGAATTCGAGGCCGAGCTCGGCGCTGCTCTTGTCGGGCATGCCGTTGGACGGAGCGCCACCCTGGCTGTTGGCCTGCATGGCGCGATCGATGTCCTGGCGGAACGCTTCGAATTCGCGCTGCAGGCCGACGGTCATTTGGTGGCGCAGTTCCTCGCGCAGGCCGCGCAGTTCGACGGCGATCTTGCCGACCATGGCGACGCTGTCTTCCTGGCCGCGCACCCGGTCGATGTCACGCGCGATCGCCTGGTAGCTGTGGCCGAAGGCGGGTGCGGCGGGCGTCGGATTTTGCGGGGCGCGATTTTGCGGCCATTGGTTCTGCGGGCCAGGATTTTGCGGTGCCGGATTCTGCTGCGGCCGGTCCAGCGGCCTTTGCGCGGAATAGGTATCCTCGTACCAGCGCGGCTGGCCGTAAGGCTGCGTGCTTGGATAACGCGGCTCGACCGGCGGCCGCCGCGGGTCGGGGCGATCGGGCATGTCGGCGCGCGTCCGGTCCAGGCGCTGCTCCAGCGTTTCGAGCGAGCGGTTCAGTTCTTCGAGCGAGGGCTGCGGCCGGCGTTGCCTGCCGGCGTTGAGTGTATCGAGATAAGACCGCTTGCTGTTCATCGATGCGCCCGTGTTCAGAATGGCCGGCCAAAGGCCGGTTTCCCAAAGTCCTGTCGGGAACGAAGCGAGCCGGGCGGTTTTGCCGCGGAGGAAGACGGGCTTCCCGGGTTTTCACCCGCGCTTCGAAAAACCGTGAAAAATTCGCTACAGGATAAACACGGGTGGCCGACATGCGCACATTTCGCCCAACGTGGTAAACAAGGCGTTAACCAAGCTTAAGAAGACGCGCATAAATCATGTGCCGCCTTTTGGGTGGTGCGGCATAATGGGCCGTTTTGACAACGCCCTTGCGTCACCTCGCGGCTGTCGATATAGAATTGACGTAAACGTAAAAGGTGCGAAGCCGTGCCTCTTGCGATTGACTTGTTGCAACCACGATTGGAAGCACGCCCCCGCTTCCATTCAGGCGACGCTTGGTCCGCGACCGCGACGCCACCAGGGGAAAGCCAGTGACCATGAAACTTGTTTCGCCCGGCGAAGCCGCGGCCAATACCAATGACATACCGGTCGAAGCCGGCGAGGAATTCGTCCGCATAGGCGAGATGGCCAAGAAATACGGTGTGACGCTGCGCACGCTGCGTTTCTATGAAGACAAGGGCCTGCTCAATCCGCATCGCGACGGCTCGACCCGTCTCTATACGCGCCGCGACAAGGCCCGGCTGAAGCTGATCCTGCTCGGCCGCAAGGTCGGGTTCTCGCTGCGCGACGTCAAGCAGATGATGGATCTCTACGATCCGACCGGCACCAACACCAAGCAGCTGCGGCTGGCCCTCGACAAGTCGGAGAAGCAGCTCGCCCGCCTGCAGAAGCAGCGCGCGCTGATCGACGACGCCATCAACGAGTTGAGCACGTCGATGACGGCGGTGCGCCAGATGCTCGTCGAGCGCACCGCGGCGCCGCAGGCCAGCGCCGCCGGCTAACGCAGGCCCTCGATAGCGACGATCCCAGAAATAGAGAGCCGCGCGGCTATGGTCGCGCGGCTTTTTTGTCGCCACAATGCCGGACCGCTCACGTAAATTTTTGGCTGCGACGAAGTTGACGTTTACGCAAACGTCAATATTTGTTATCGAGGCATCGACATTGGCCCGGCCCCCTGTTCAGGACGTGGATAAGGAACTTGCTGGCCGGCCGGCACTATAAGGGTGGAGGAAGGCATGATGATCTACAGGGCGCCGGTCCAGGACACGCTGTTCGTTCTCAACGACGTGCTGGGCTATCAGCGCTATTCCAATCTTCCGGGCTTCTCGGATGCGACGCCCGACGTGCTCGAGGCGATCCTCGCCGAGGGCGCCAAGCTTGCCGAAAACGTCATGCATCCGTTGAACCGCGTCGGCGACATGGAAGGCTGCGTGCGCCATGACGACGGCTCGGTGACGACGCCCAAGGGTTTCAAGGACGCTTACGACCAGTATCGCGAAGGCGGCTGGATGGGGCTTGCAGCGCCTGCCGAGTTCGGCGGCCAGGGCCTCCCTTACGCCGTCCACACCGCCGTCTCTGAATATATGATCTCCGCCAACATGGCGTTGATGATGTATCCCGGCCTGACGCAAGGCGCGATCGCGGCCATCGTCACCCACGGCACGGACGAGCAGAAGGCGACATGGCTGCCCAGGCTGATCGAGGGCACCTGGACCGGCACCATGAACCTGACCGAGCCGCATTGCGGCACCGACCTCGGCCTGCTGCGCACCAAGGCCGTTCCCAACGGCGACGGCACCTACAGGATTTCCGGCCAGAAGATATTCATCTCCGCCGGCGAGCACGACATGTCGGACAACATCGTCCACCTGGTGCTTGCCCGCGCCGAGGGCGCGCCGGAAGGCGTGAAGGGCATCTCGCTGTTCATCGTGCCGAAGCTCAAGCTCGATGCCTCGGGCAATCCCGGCCAGCGCAACACGCTCTCCTGCGGCTCGATCGAGGAGAAGATGGGCATCCACGGCAACTCGACCTGCGTCATGAATTATGACGAGGCGGAGGGCACGCTGCTCGGCGAATTGAACGGCGGCCTGAAGGCCATGTTCACGATGATGAACGAGGCCCGCCTCGGCGTCGGCCTGCAGGGGCTTTCGGTCTCCGAGATCGCCTATCAGAACGCGGTCTCCTACGCCAAGGACCGCCTGCAGGGCCGCTCGCTGTCGGGCGCCAAGGCGCCGGACAAGAAGGCCGACCCGATCATCGTCCATCCCGACATCCGCCGTTCGCTGATGACCATGAAGGCGTTCAACGAGGCCGGCCGCGCGCTGGCGTTGTGGACGGCGATCAAGTCCGACGTCGCGCATCGCTCCGGCGACGACAAGGACCGCCAGGCGGCCGACGACTACACCGGCTTGATGACGCCGGTGGTCAAGGGCGTGCTCACCGATAAGGGTTTCGATCATGCGGTGATGGCGCAGCAGGTGTTCGGCGGCCACGGCTACATCGAAGAGCACGGCATGAGCCAGTTCGTGCGCGACGCCCGCATCGCCATGATCTATGAAGGCGCCAACGGCATCCAGGCGCTCGACCTCGTCGGCCGCAAGCTGGCGCAAAATGGCGGCCGCGCCGTGCAAGCCTTCTTCAAGGAAGTCGGCGAGTTCTGCGAGGAAAACCGCGCCGACGAGAAGATGGCGTCCTTCACCAAGGCGCTGAAGAAGGGTCTCAACGATTTGCAGGCGGCCACCATGTGGCTGGTGCAGAACGCCATGGCCAAGCCCGACAATGCCGGTGCAGCCTCGACCGATTACATGCATCTCTTCGGCCTGGTGGCGCTGGGCTACATGTGGGCGCAGATGGCGAAGTCGGCGCAGGCGAAGCTCGCCGAAGGCGCCAATGGCGCTTCGGCGTTCTACGATACCAAGCTGGTGACCGCACGCTTCTTCATGGAGCGCGTCATGCCGGAGACGGCGACGCGTCTTGCCCGCATCTCGAGTGGCGCGGACACGCTAATGGCGTTGCCGGCGGAAGCGTTCTAGGTTTGTCGGGCCGGGATCGCCGGTCCACCAAAATCGGAACGCGGAGGAAATCGTGGCGACAAATCCAGCCGAAATTCTTGGCCTGCCGAAGCCCGCCTGGGCGGCGGACGAAGTCGGCATGCTCTACGACATGGCGTCCCGCTTCATGTCGGAAGAAATCGCGCCGCGCTATGACGAGTTCGAGAAGAACGAGATGTTCGACCGCGAGAGCTGGCTGAAGGCTGGGGCCGCCGGCTTGCTCTGCGCTTCCATGCCGGAGAAATACGGTGGCTCGGGCGGCACCTTCGCCCATGAGAGCGCCATCATCGAGGCGATCGGCCATGTCGGCGTCGACGGCTTCGGCATCGGACTGCACAATTCGATCGTGGCACCCTACATCCTGCATTACGGCTCCGAGGAGCAGAAGCAGAAATGGCTGCCCAAGCTCGCGACCGGCGAGCTGATCGGCGCCATCGCCATGACGGAGCCCGGCGCCGGCTCCGACCTGCAGGGCGTCAAGACCCGCGCCGAGAAGGACGGCAACCATTACAAGATCAGCGGCTCGAAAACCTTCATCACCAATGGCCAGCTCGCCAACCTGATCATCGTCGTCACCAAGACCGACCCGGACAAGGGCGCCAAGGGCACCTCGCTGATCGTCGTCGAAACCGGCGAGGTCGAGGGCTTCGAGCGCGGCCGCAATCTCGACAAGATCGGGCTGAAGTCGAACGACACCTCCGAGCTGTTCTTCAACGACGTGCGCGTGCCGACCTCGAATCTGCTCGGCCACGAAGAGGGCAAGGGTTTTGTCCAACTGATGCAGCAGCTGCCGCAGGAACGGCTGCAGATCGGCACCGGCGCGATCGCCATGATCGAGCGGGCGCTGGCGCTCACCATCGACTACGTCAAGGAACGCAAGGCCTTCGGCAAGGCCGTCATCGATTTCCAGAACACGCAGTTCAAGCTGGCCGAATTGAAGACCGAGGCGACCATCGGCCGCGTCTTCTACAATGACTGCGTCGCCCGCCACATCGATGGCGGGCTCGATCCGGTGACCGCTTCGATGGCCAAATACTGGCTCAGCGACCTGCAGGGCAAAGTCGTCGATGAATGCCTTCAACTGCATGGCGGCTATGGCTACATGAATGAATATCCGATCGCCCGCATGTACCGCGACGCCCGCGTCCAGCGCATCTACGGCGGCACCAACGAGATCATGAAATTGCTGATCGGGCGCTCTCTCTGAGCGCGGCGGCCGGCAAAGCCAAGGAGCACGAAAATGACTGAGGCTTACGTCTATGACGCCGTGCGCACGCCGCGCGGCAAGGGCAAGAAGGATGGCTCGCTGCACGAGGTGCCGGCGGTCAGGCTCGCCGCCAGGACGCTCGAGGCGCTGCGCGACCGCAACGGGCTCGACACCGGCACTGTCGACGACATCATCTTCGGCTGCGTCGACCCGGTCGGCGAGGCCGGCTCCGTCATTCCGCGCGCCGCCGCCTTCGAGGCCGGCTACGACACAAAGGCGCCCGGCATGCAGATCTCGCGCTTCTGCGCCTCCGGCCTCGACGCCATCAATTTCGGCGCCGCCAAGATCGCGCAAGGCGCGGACGAGATCGTCATTGCCGGCGGCGTCGAATCCATGTCGCGCGTCGGCATGGGCATGTCCGGCGGCGCCTGGTTCATGGACCCTTCCGTCGGCCTGCCCGGCTGGTTCGTGCCACAGGGCATCTCGGCCGACCTGATCGCCACCAAATACGGTTTTTCCCGCGACGACGTCGACGCCTATGCCGTCGAGAGCCAGAAGCGCGCCGCCAAAGCCTGGGCCGACGGCCGTTTCAAGTATTCGGTGATCCCGATCAAGGACCAGAACGGCCTCACCATTCTCGACCATGACGAGCACATGCGGCCCTCGACCGACATGCAGTCTCTGGCCTCGCTCAACCCGTCCTTCGTCATGCCGGGCGAAATGGGCGGCTTCGACGCGGTCGCCGTGCAGAAGCATCCTGAGGTCGAGGAGGTCAATCACGTCCACCACGCCGGCAATTCCTCCGGCATCGTCGACGGCGCCGCCGCCGTGCTGCTCGGCTCCAAGAAGGCCGGCAAGGCGATGGGGCTGAAGCCCCGCGCCCGCATCCGCGCCTTCGCCAACATCGGCTCGGAACCGGTGCTGATGCTGACCGGTCCGGTCGACGTCACCGAGAAACTGTTGAAGCGTGCCAAGATGAAGCTGTCGGACATCGACCTGTTCGAGCTCAACGAGGCTTTCGCTTCGGTCGTGCTGCGCTACATGCAGGCCTTCGACATCCCGCATGACCAGATCAACGTCAATGGCGGGGCGATCGCCATGGGCCATCCGCTCGGCGCCACCGGCGCCATGATCCTGGGCACGGTGCTGGACGAGCTGGAGCGCCGCGACCTCAACACCGCGCTGGTCACGCTGTGCATCGGCGCCGGCATGGGCACCGCCACCATCATCGAACGCGTCTGACGGGGAGAGAAGAAGATGACCTATACCAATTTCACCCTCGACACCGACGCCGACGGCATTGCGCTGATCACCTGGAACATGCCGGACCGCTCGATGAACGTGTTCACCGAGGAGGTGATGCGCGAGCTCAACGCCATCGTCGATCATGTGGCCGGCGATGCCGCCATCAAGGGCGCCGTCATCACCTCCGGCAAGGACAGCTTCTCAGGCGGTGCAGATATCACCATGCTGCAGAAGATGCTGGCGACCTTCGCTGCCGAGAAGGAGAATGATCTCGACAAGGCGACCAGGACTCTGTTCGAGAATGCCGGCTACATGACCGGCCTGTTCCGCAAGATCGAGACCTGCGGCAAGCCGTTTGTGTCGGCGATCAACGGCACTTGCATGGGCGGCGCCTTCGAGATGTCGCTTGCCTGCCACGGCCGCGTCGCCGCCGATTCCGACAAGGTGAAGATGGCGCTTCCCGAGGTGAAGATCGGTATTTTCCCCGGTGCAGGCGGCACCCAGCGCGTGCCGCGGCTGACCGACCAGCAGCAGGCGCTGCAGATGCTGACCACCGGCCAGAACCTGACGCCGCAGAAGGCGAAGGCGATGGGCCTGATCCACGAGATCGCCGAGCCTTCGAAACTCGTCGAGACCGCCAAGGCGATGATCAAGAACGGGCTGAAGCCGGTCGCTCCCTGGGACGAGAAGGGTTTCAAGCTGCCCGGCGGTCCGATCTATTCGGCCGCCGGCGCCAATCTCTGGCCGCCGGCGATCGCCATCCTGCGCCGCGAAACCTACGGCAATTATCCGGCCGCGGCCGCGATCCTGAAATGCGTCTATGAAGGCCTGCTGGTGCCCTTCGACACGGCGCTCAGGATCGAACAGCGCTATTTCACCGAGATCATGCAGTCGGAGGAGGCGGCGGCGATGATCCGCTCGCTCTTCCTGTCGCTGCAGGAACTGAACAAGGGCGCGCGCCGCCCGGCCGGCGTGCCGGACACCAAGTTCAAGAAGATCGGCATCCTCGGCGCCGGCTTCATGGGCGCCGGCATCGCCTATGTCACCGCACGCGCCGGTATTCCGGTGGTGCTGCTCGACCGCGATCTGCCCTCGGCCGAGAAGGGCAAGGCGCATTCCGACAGCCTGATGGCCGATCAGGTCAAGAAGGGCCGCGCCAAGCCGGAAGACAAGGACAAGCTTCTGTCGCTGATCACGCCGACGGCGGATTATGCCGACCTTGCCGGCTGCGATCTCGTCGTCGAGGCGGTCTTCGAGGATTCAAGCGTCAAGAAGGAAGCCACCGAGAAGGCGGAAGCGGTGCTGAAGTCGTCGGCGATCTTCGCTTCGAACACGTCGACGATCCCGATCACCGCTCTGGCGAAGAACTCGGCGCGGCCGAAGAACTTCATCGGCATCCACTTCTTCTCGCCGGTCGACAAGATGATGCTGGTCGAGATCATCCTTGGCAAGAAGACAGGCGACAAGGCCTTGGCCGTCGCCTTCGACTTCGTGCGCGCCATCAAGAAGACGCCGATCGTCGTCAACGACACGCGCGGCTTCTACGTCAACCGCTGCGTGCTACGCTACATGTCGGAAGCCTACAAAATGCTGATCGAGGGTGTGCCCGCGCCAATGATCGAGAACGCCGCAAAGGCTGCCGGCATGCCGGTCGGCCCGCTGGCGCTGACCGACGAGACGGCCGTCGACCTTGCCCAGAAGATCATGAAGCAGACCATCCGGGATCTGGGCGAGAAGGCCGTCGATCCCAGGCAGATGGCGCTGATCGACACCATGGTCGACACGCATGGCCGCTTCGGCCGCAAGAACGGCAAGGGTTTCTACGACTATCCGGCCAAGCCGGCGAAGAAGAAGCTGTGGCCGGGCCTCAAGGACCTCTATCCGCAGCTCAACCCCGACAAGGTTGACTATGAGGAGCTGAAGCAGCGCCTGCTGGTCGCCATCGCGCTGGAAGCGGCGCGCGTGATGGAAGAGGGCATCGTCACCGATCCGCGCGAGGCGGATGTCGGCTCGATCCTCGCTTTCGGCTTTGCGCCCTTCACCGGCGGCGCGCTGTCCTACATCGACGGCATCGGCGCCAAGCGTTTCGTCAAGATCGCCAAGGGCCTGCACAAGAGATACGGCGCCGAGTTCAAGGCGCCGAAGCTGTTGCTCGACATGGCCGAGAAGGGCGAGACCTTTTACCAGCGCTTCGACCCCTACCAGAAGGGTGAGGTCAAGCAGGCGGCCTGACCAGCCCCGAATACTATGTTCCGGGCGTATGGCGCGCACGATGGCCACGGCGTCCAGCCGTGGCCCCTATCAGGTCGGCAATGAAGCCGGCTGGCGTTCCGGGGCCTGCCGAGCGGGCGTTCATGCTCTCGCATCGCAACCTGCGCGAACAGGCCAAGGCGGCCTGATCGTGCAAGACGGTCCGTCGGTCGCGTCAGGCAGAAGCGCCGAGCAGGAAATCGGTCACTTCGTCCGAAAAGCGCATCTTGCGGTCTTCGAAGACGACACAGCCCGTGCCTTCGGGATCGGGGCGTCCGGTCGGCATCCCATGCGCCGCAAGCGCTTCGGCGCAGCCGACCCAGTCGCCATTCGGCTCGGGCTCGTTGACAGACGCCCAGGCCAGCGTTCCGCGCGAATTATCGCCATGGCCATGCCGCTCCCTCCAGTCCGCGCCATGGTCGAGCAGGAACCGCGTGAGGCTGGCATCACCGCGAAACACGGCGTGGTTCAGCGCGGAGGCGTCCCAGTCGCCGCCGCGAACGGCGATCGGCCAGCCCAGCGTGACCATGACCTTGACTGCTTGCGCGCAGCCTTGCGCGGCAAGTTCCGGCAGCAGGCGCAACTGCCGGTCCGACAGGGAGCCCGGCAGGCCGGGCCGCCTGGCTTTGATGTCTCGCGCCATCGCTTCGTCGCTCGCCGCGCAGGCTGCAATGAAGCGCTCGTCGTCGGGAAGAGGACCGTCGTCCCATTGCCTCAGCAAGGCGGCAACGTCGGTCAGTCCAAACCGCAGCGCCGTCCGGTAGGCGCTGACCCCGTCAGGTGTCCGGACAGAGGGATCGGCGCCGGCCGCAAGCAGCGCTTCGATATGAGCGGGAGACCGCCGTCGCCGGATGGACCACAGCAGCGGCGTCCCCCAATCGGATGTGGGCTCACTCCCGGCCGGTTCGTTCGGATTGGCATCGGGAGCGGCAAGCAGGAGACGCAGCGCCTCGATGCTGTCGAGATCGAGGACCCGGTAGAGCGCGTTGGAGCCGGTGACGCGCGCGCCGGCCTGGAGAAGAAGCCGCGTGCAGGCCGGGTTCTCCAACGAATGATAGAGCGACTCGCCATCGTTCGGGTTGGCGCCGGCATCGAGCAACAGGTTCGTCAGCGCGGGATCGTGATTTTGTCCGGCCGCGCCGTAAAGCGCGGAAAGCAGGAAACTCTCCGACGGCCTTGCAAGACTGTCCGGCGGCCACCGGCTGCCGGCCGCCTGATCGGGATCGGCACCGGCTTCGAGCAGCAGCCTGGCCGAGGCGTGGAGAGCGTCGCGAAAGCGCGGCAGCCGCACAAGGCTTGAATGCGTCACCGCGACCAGCGGCGGCAGGTTGAGCGGGCCGCCGGGCCGATTGACCCATCCGGCATCCCGGATCGTCATGTCGCGCAGCCCGGCCGCGTCGCCGATTGCGCAGGCGAGATAGGCGTCGCCGCCAACCAGATCGGGCTGCTCCTCGACCATGCGGGCGGCAGCGGCCGGGCTCGCCCGGTTGGTGCTGCCGCTGATGTCGCCGGCATAGACGAGGCCTGCCCAGTTGCGGATCGAACCGGCGCGGTCGGCGCCGTAGCTGCGACGCACCGCGACGAAGCGGCTCATCTCCGTCCAGGACGGGAAGCCGTATTCGCGCGCCAGGCAGGATTGAGCATCATGGAGGCGTAGGCCGAGTGCGCCGATCGCGGCGTCGTCCTTGCCCATGGCCGCCGGCAAGGCTTCGCGAAAGCGGGCGAGTGCTGTTGCGTCGCCGCGTCTACAAGCGGCGAGCAGTTCCTTCGCCTGCTTCTTCAACATGTCGAGATTGGGACGGTTGGGGAGTTGGCTCATGAAAACCTCCGTGCGCTTGTCGCCGAAGGTCCGCAAATCGGCTGCACAAAGGTTTGGCTACCAGTTCATCGAGGCAAGTGGGTTCAACCCTTCCCGCGGACCCGGATGCGGCTTGCACCGCGACCGAACCATAGAGTCATTCCGCGGCATGGGTCAACAAGTCGGCCCACCTGCGTCACGTCGAGAAATTGCGACGACATTCCGTCGTGGCACGGGCAGTCAGACTTTCTTGAGTTCCGCCGGTCGTGTCGGTGGACAATCACATGGCCACGCGCTAGACAGCACTGAGGTATTTTTTCCTGTTCTGAAGGAGAGCGCGCGTGCTCTCACACGACCGCGTATGGGCCGCAATCGACGCTCTCGCCGAGCGCTATTCGCTGTCGGCTTCCGGTCTTGCCCGGCGCGCGGGCCTCGATTCGACGGCCTTCAACAAGTCGAAGCGCCTGTCTTCCGACGGCCGGCCGCGCTGGCCCTCGACCGAATCGCTGGCCAAGATCATCGAGGCCACCGGCGCTTCGCTGGAGGAATTCACCGGACTGGTCGAAGGACGCGGCGGGGCCTCCGTCGCCCAATATCGCAGCGCGGTCCCGTTGCTCGGCTTCGCCCAGGCCGGCGCGGGGGGCTTCTTCGACGATGCCGGCTATCCGGCGGGGCAGGGCTGGGATCTGGTCGAGCTTCCGGCGCGGGCGACCGAGACGTCCTACGCGTTGCAGGTCCAGGGCGATTCCATGCTGCCGCTCTACCGCAATGGCGACGTGCTGATCGTCGAGCCTGGCGCACCGACCCGCAAAGGCGACCGCGTCGTCGTCAAGACCACCGCCGGCGAGGTGATGGCCAAGGTGCTCGACCGGCAAACGGTGAAATCGATCGTGCTGGTTTCGCTCAACCCCGCCCACCCGGACCGTGACATCCCGACGCGCGATATCGAATGGGTGGCGCGCATCGTCTGGGCGAGCCAGTAGGTCCGGACCGGTGCGGCTTCTTCAAACAGCCCTGGCGGTTCTGGCGCTTCCGGTCATGGCGGCGCTCGTCGTGACCGGCGGGCGTGCAATCAAAGGCCATGAGAGCACGATCGCGGTGGATCAGATCGATCCGGACGCGCTTGCAGATCCAGGCACTGAGACGCCGCCGGACGAGCCGGCGACCTCGGCCATTCCCGCGCCCGCCGCTCCGCAGCCACCTGTTTATTCGAGGGCCATCGATCCCCAAGTGGTGGCGCCGCCTGCTCTCTCGGGCAACGAGCTCGAACGGGTGGAACCGCGCGCGCCGCTCAGCGAACTGGCGCTGGCCGGGCCGCCCAAGCCGCCCAAAACGAAGATGCCAGGCGACTGGAACGGCACGAAATTGTTCCAGCCGGTCGCCACCGCCGCCGGGCTGATCGAGTCGAAGGGCTATGCGGTCGCCGTGTCCGGCGTGGACGTCGTCAAAGCCGATGAAACCTGTAGCGACGCGGGCAAGACCTGGGCCTGCGGCGCGCGGGCCAGGACAGCTTTCCGCGCCTTCCTGCGCGGCCGGGCGGTCGCCTGCACCGTGCCGCCCGAGGGCGGGCGCGACACCATTTCCGCCGAATGCCATATCGGCAATCAGGACATCGGCCAGTGGCTGGTCGAGAATGGCTGGGCACGCGCCGCGCAAGGCGGTCCCTATGTCGATGCCGAGAACAAGGCCCGCACGGCCAGGAAGGGTATTTTCGGGTCGGCGCCGAAGCTCGACGGTCTGCCGGCGCTGCCGGCCGCGCCAGGTCCGGCGCAGGTTGCGCCGGATTCGATCCTGCCGGCCGATGGCGGCGACGTTACGCCGCCAACTGACCAGCCAGCGCCCGCTCAATGAGCGCGCGTGTCTCGGCAATGCCGTAGAGCGCCGCGAAGGAACCGAAGCGCGGCCCGCGCTCCTGGCCGATCAGCACCTGGTAGATCATCTGGAAGAAGGCTACCGACACGCCGGGCCCGCCCTCCGGGCTCAGCTTGGAATGATCCTGGTAGCGCTCGATCTTGCGCGCGACGTTGAGCGCCGCGTTCTGGATCGCCTCGCCGTCGGCGCCCTGCGGCAGCGCGGCGAGCGCGTCGGAAAGCTTGGCCAGCGCCTCGCGCTCCACCTCGTCGGCGGCGCGGAAAACCTTGGTCGGCTTCACGAAATCGTCGAAATAGCGGATCGCGTAGCCGGTCAGCCGGTCGAGTTCCGGATGCGTCTTCGGCGTCACGCCCGGCGCATGCCGCGAGATGAAGCCCCACAGCACGGCCTTGTCATGCGCGTTGGAGGCGCTCACCAGGTTGAGCAGCAGCGCGAACGGCACTGGCAGGTCGATGGCCGGCGGGTTGCCGTCATGCATGTGCCATACAGGGTTGCCGAGCCGCTCCTTCCAGTCCTGGCGCGGATAGGCGCCAAGGAAAGCGTAATACTCGTCCACCGCCTTCGGGATGACGTCGAAATAGAGCTTCTTCGCCTGCCGCGGCCGCTGGTACATATAGAGGCCGAGGCTCTCCGTCGGCGCATAGGTCAGCCATTCGTCGATGGTCAGCCCATTGCCCTTCGACTTCGAAATCTTCTGGCCTTCCTCGTCGAGGAACAGTTCGTAGACGAAATGCTCCGGCGCGCGTCCGCCGAGGATGTTGCAGATGCGGTCGTAGGTTGCCGCATTGGTCTGGTGGTCCTTGCCGAACATCTCGAAATCGACGCCGAGCGCCGCCCAGCGCATGCCGAAATCCGGCTTCCACTGCAGCTTCACATGGCCGCCGGTGACCGGCAGCGTCGTCTCGGTGCCTTCGTCGTCGAAGGTGATGGTGCCGGCCTTGGCGTCGACCTGCTTCATCGGCACGTAGAGCACGCGGCCGCTCTTCGGCGAGATCGGCAGGAAGGGGCTGTAGGTCGCCTGGCGCTCCGGCCCGAGCGTCGGCAGCATCACGCCCATGATCTCGTCGTAGCGCTCCGCGGCGCGCAGCAGCACCTCGTCGAAGCGGCCGGCCTTGTAATACTGCGTCGCGCTGGCGAATTCGTAGTCGAAGCCGAACGTATCGAGGAAACGGCACAGCATCGCGTTGTTGTGGTCGGCGAAGCTCGCATAGTCGCCGACGAACGGATTGGGCACCGAGGTCAGCGGCATATGCAGGTAGGGTTCCAACGCGGCGCGGTCCGGCACGTTCTCCGGGATCTTGCGCATGCCGTCCATGTCGTCGGAGAAGCACAACAGCTTGGTCTTGACCTTGTCCTGCGTCAGCACGCGGAAGGCGTGGCGCACCATGGTCGTGCGCGCCACCTCACCGAATGTGCCGATATGCGGCAGGCCGGACGGGCCGTAGCCGGTCTCGAACAGCACGGTTTCGGGAAAGTCCTTGCCCTTGTAGCGGGCGATGATCTTCTTGGCTTCCTCGAACGGCCAGGCCTTGCTCTCGGCCGCCGCGGCAAGCATCTCGGGATTGAGATCGATGATGTTTGATCCCGTCATGTCAAAGTTCCAGTCATGGCCGTCTTCGCGGCGGATAAGGATTTGTCGACCGGTCTCTAGGCGCGCGAGACCGGAGCGTCAACGATTTGCGGCGGTTTTCCTTGCGGCGCCACAATCGCGCTCCTACGTTCGAGCCTCACTTTCAAGGAGTGTTGAATGCCTTTACTGACGCCGCACGAAGCCCTGATCTATCTGATGGTCATCACTTCGGCTTCTGACCGCGACATGACGGATGTCGAGCTGGCGCGGATCGGCGATGTCGTCCGCTCATGGCCGGTGTTCGTCGATTTCAACCACGACAGGCTGATCAATGTCGCGCAAGCCTGCCAGAAGGCGTTGCATGACAAGGACGGGCTGGAAGGCGTGCTCGCGCGCGTCGCCGAGGCACTGCCCGAGCGGTTGCGCGACACGGCCTACGCCGCCGCCTTCGAGGTCGCCGCCGTCGATCTCGAAATGCGCATGGAAGAGGTCAGGGTGCTGCAGCTCGTCCGCCTCAAGCTCGATCTCGATACGCTGACCGTCGCCGCGATCGCGCGGGCGGCCAAGGCGCGCCTGCGCACTCTCACCTGAAGAAGCCTGCGGGCTTAAAAGAAGCTGACAGGAAAATATCGAAGGTAGAACTCGGCGAAGCTGCCCTTGATCGAGATTTCCTGCAGCGCGTAGTCGAAGGCGGCGGCAAGCGCGGTGTCGCTCTTGCGGGTGGCGATCGCCATGCCCGAGCCCAGATACTCCGGCGCCAGATACGGACCGCCGGCGAAGCGGCAGCAGCCGGCGGCGTCCGAACCGCCCAGCCAGAAGGCGAAGCGCATGCCGTCGCCGAAGGCGGCGTCGACCTTGCCGGCCTTGAGGCCGGCATAGAGGTCTTCCGGTGTGTCGAAGGTCACCACCTGCACGGTCTTGAAGTAATCACGCAGCATTTTCTCATGCGCCGAGCCGGCGATGACGCCGACCCGCTTGCTGCGCAATTTGTCGAGGATCGGCTCGGCGAAGGCTTGCGCCTTCGGCATGATGAAGCGCGCTGGGAATTGCATGTAGGAGCGCGAGAAGGCGTATTTCTCACGGCTCTCCGGCGTCGCGGCGATGCCGGCGATGATCGCTTCGCCTTCGCCCTTCTGGAGAGCATCCTCCAACTCGCTCCACGGCAAGGCCTGGACCTGGCATTTCTCGACGACGCCCAGTTCCGCGCAGATCGCCCGCGCCAGATCGATATGGAAACCCGACAGGCGGCCAGCGCCGTCGAGGAAGTTGAAGGGCGGAAAATCGGTGGTGGTGAGGAATCTGAGCCGCGGCAGCGCGGAGAGGTCGGGCTTCGGCAGCCGCTCCTTGGCGTCCCACAGCACCGGCACCTGCGGCTCCGCCGCCTGAGTCGCATCGGCGAGAGGCAACGCGCCGCCCACCAGCGACATCAGGGCCAGAAATATCCACCGCAAGATCACGATATGGCTCCGCGCTTGTCCCTGTTCCTCGGCTTTTCGTATGAAAATGGGGCAGGCACAACGGTTTTTGATTTCAAGCCGCCGAATTAGGCGTATGATTCAGCGCGTTTGCAAGTGACCTGCGTGCCGGAAGGGGGAAGCTACCGGCTTTGCTGAGGCAATTGCGACCCGAGGTTGATGGCGAAGGGGTGTTCGGGCATCTACCGTCGGCAACGAGAAAAATAGAAGCAACATGGGGTAGATGTTGCGATGGGCCTGTTTGACAGAACTCTGGAATACATAGACCAGTTGCAGCATGCTGGCACCGCAGCCGCGGTCTGCGAGAGGCTGCTCGGCGTCACCTCGAACTTCGGCCTGACCGCATTGATGGCGGGAACCGTGCCGCAGCCGGGCACGCCGCGTGGCCGGCAGAAACAGCACGTGATGCTTTGCGATTGGCCCGGCGATTGGCTGGAGCGCTATGTGGCGCGCAACTATGTCGATCACGATCCGGTCGTCAGTCACATGAAGCAGCTTCAGGCCCCGTTCCAATGGGGGGACGCTTCCAAGAACGCCCTGATCGACAAGAGCAGCGACGAAGTCATGGGCGACGCCCGCGAGTTCAAGCTGCGCGACGGCCTGGCATTTCCGCTGGTCACGCTCGATAGCCAGATCGTCATGGTCTCGCTGGGTGGCGAATCCGTGGAATTGTCGGATGCGGAATTCGGAATGGTGTCGCTCGCCTCGACCTATGCGATCGGCCGCGCCATGCAACTGCACACCAAGGCCGACAGCGTCATCGATCACATTGAATTGACGGCGCGTGAGCGGGAGTGTCTGCAATGGGCCGCCGTCGGCAAGTCCGAATGGGAGATATCTCAAATTTTAGGCATCTCGGAACACACTTCCGAGAAACATCTTCTTAACGCCAAGAGCAAACTGGGCGCAGCCAACCGTGTGCAGGCAGTCGCGGAGGCGATTAGACGTGGCTATATTAGCTAGGTCGGCCGTGCCGACCTAGAAGTTCTTGCCTGCGCATTCGCGCAATATTTTAAGGGACATCACGGCCGTATCTTCCTCTTAAGCCTAGGAGACGGCTAATGCTTTTTGCCCTTACCACTCAGGAACTGATGGAACGTCCCGACCTGTGGGAGGCGGTCCATCGCTTGCGCTACAAGATCTTCGTCGAGGAGATGGGATGGACCGATCTCGATCGTCCGGACCAGCTCGAGATCGACCAGTTCGATCATGACGAGGCCGAGCACCACCTCGTCATCCGCAATGGCGAACTGGCTGGCTACCAGCGCATGCTGCCGACCACACGGCCGCATCTGCTCACCGACGTGCTGTCGGATCTCTGCGAGGGACCTTCCCCCTCGGGGCCGAATGTCTGGGAACTGACCCGCTACGCGGTGGCTCCGGGTTTTCGCGACGGCAAACGCGGCGTCTCGACGGTCGGCACCGAACTGATCGCCGGCTTCGTCGAATGGGGCCTCAAGCGCTCCGTCAATCAGGTCATCATCGAGTTCGAGCCGATGTGGGTCCTGCGGGCGCTGCAACTGCACTTCCTGGCAAAGCCGCTCGGCTACCAGCGCACCTATGGCAACCAGCAGGTCGTGGCGACGCTGCTCACCTTCACCGAGCATACGCTCGATGTCGTGCGGGCCCGCCGCAACCACCACCTGCCGGTGCTGAACCGGGGTTATCCCGGTCTGCTCGGCCTCAAGCAGGCTTCGTGATGGAGGCGGTCATGAATTTCCATCCCGAACCGGAACTGCGCGGCCATACGCTGGTCGTTACCGTGTCCTCGCATGATGGCCGGCCGGTGCTCGACAGGCATGCCTATGCGAGCCTTGCCAGGACCTTGCACGAGGCAGCCGTCAATGACGAGGTCCGTGTCGTCATGCTGCGCGGCCTTGCCGGATGCTTCTGCCTTGGCGGCGACTTCTCGGAATTTCTCGATGCCAGCAAGCACCGAGAGTTGATCGCCGCCGTCACCGACATGTTCCGCATGTTGGCGACCTTCCCCAAGCCGGTCCTTGCCTGCGTCGACGGCGATGCCGTCGGTGTCGGCTGCACCATCCTGTTCCATTGCGACATGGTGATCGCTTCCCGGGGCAGCACCTTCAGGGTGCCGTTCGTCGATTTCGGCCTGGTGCCGGACGCGGCGACCAGCATCCTGGCACCCCAGAAGCTCGGCTATGCCGGCGCTTTCCGCTTCTTCTGCCTGGGCGATACGCTGGGCGTCGAAGACGCCAGGGCGCTCGGCCTGGTCGGCGAGATCGTGACGCAAGGCAGCGCCGAGGAAGCGACGCTGGCGAGGGCAAAACAGCTGGCCAAGAAGCCTGTGGCGGCACTCCTGCAGACGCGCAGCCTGCTCAAGGGCGACACGGACGTCTTGTGCGACCGCATCGACCACGAGATCACGCTGTTCCAGCAGGCGCTTCAGGATGACACGACGCTGAAGCGGCTGCAGCGGATCGCCCGCCTGGCTGCCTGAGCGCCTGGCTTAAAAACCTCAGCGCCGCGCGAGCCGAAAGGCGCGCGGCGCTGTAATTCGTCTGGAACTGCATAGCAACGCAGATCGCTCAGGCCAGCGCTTCCTGGTGCGGGGCAACACCAGAGCAGTTCCCGGAAAAGTGTGAGCGGTTTTCCGTCCGGAATTGCGTAAAAACAAAGAGATAGGCGTTTCGCCGTTTCCATGAAACGGGGAAAAGCACTAGTCCTTCAGGAATTCCGGTCCGTCGCCGATGATCTTCTTGTCGGACTTGCCGATGGCATCGAGGTCGCGGCCGTCATAGGGCAGGGAAGACAGGATACGCTGGATCACCGCGAGCCGGGCGCGGCGCTTGTCGTTGGCCCGCACGACGATCCAGGGCGAGAATTCCTTGTGCGTGCGCTCGATCATCTGATCGCGCGCCTTGGTGTAGTCGTCCCACTTGCCGACGCCGGCGATGTCGATCGGTGAGAACTTCCAGTTCTTCAGCGGCGACCAACGGCGGTCATGGAACCGTTCGAGCTGGGTCTCGCGGCCGATGTTCAGCCAGAATTTGAAGAAATGGATGCCCTCGTTGGAGATCATCCGCTCGAAATGCGGCGTCTCGTCGAGAAATTTCTCGTGCTGCTCCGGCGTGCAGAACCCCATGACCGGTTCGACGCCGGCGCGGTTGTACCAGGAGCGGTCGAAGGTGACGAACTCGCCCGAGGTCGGGAAATGGTCGACATAGCGCTGGTAATACCACTGCCCCGCCTCGGTCGGCGTCGGCTTGGTCAGGGCGACGTTGCGCGCCGTGCGCGGGTTCAAATATTGCCGCAGCACGAAGATCGTGCCGCCCTTGCCGGCCGCGTCGCGCCCTTCGAAAAGCGCCATCACCCGCTTGCCGGTGGCCTGCAGCCAGGCCTGCGCCTTGACCAGTTCGATCTGCAGAGCCTCGAGCTCTTTTTCGTACTCCTCGCCTTTCATCTTCTTGTCGTAAGGATAGCCGCCGGCGGTGAGCTTGTTGTCCTCGATCCAGTCCGGGAGCACCGGATTGTCGATGTCGAACTCGCGCTCCTTGCCGCCGATCTTGATCTTGATCGGTGCCGTGGCCGGCACCGCTTCAACCGTTTCCTTGGCCTTTTTCATCCAGACGAACCTTTCCAGTTTGCGGACTCATGCTATGGAGCCTGTGCAGCGCAGCGCGCATTCGGGCGCAAAAACGCTGTAGCATTTTGATTTTGCGCATGAACCTTCGCGAAAATCGATCCTGATTTTCAGGGTCCCATGCGTCAGGCCGGTCCAGCGAGCCGCTGGCCGGTCGAACGGGATGCGGGGTGGCGCGGGCCTATGGCAGAGACGGGCGCGGGACAAAACAACAGGGGGCAAGCCTTGGCGGCGCGGCTGTCACGCAACCGCTGGCTGCTTGGCGCGGGTGTTCTCGCGGTCCTTGCCGTTTATTTTTTCGCCGGCGCCTCCGTCTATGTGCTGATGCTGGCCCTAGCCGCGCTGGCGGCTGCCGCGATGCTGCCGGCAAATGCCGAACGCCAGCCAGCCGATACGGGAGCAGCGATCGAGGCAAGCGGGCTGCAGCGGCTGTCCGGCGAGTATCTGGCGGCCGCCGTCGCCGATCCGCTCATCATATTCGATCGCTCCGCCGCCATGGTTCACGCCAACGCCGCCGCCTTCGCCGCCTTCGGCGGGCTGGCTCCGGGGATGTCGCTGGCATTGAAGTTTCGCGCGCCGGAAATGCAGGCGCTGCTCGACGGCATCCTGTCGGGACAGGTCGCCGCCGATGCGGTCGACTACACAGAGAAGCTGCCGGTGGAGCGGACATATCGGGTCAGCGCGTCCACGGTCGGCCATGCCACCGGCCTTTACGTGCTGGTGTTCAAGGATCAGAGCGAGACGCGTCGCATCGATCGCATGCGCGCCGATTTCATCGCCAATGCCAGCCATGAACTGCGCACGCCGCTCGCCTCGATCGCCGGCTTCATCGAGACGCTGCGCGGGCCGGCCCGCAACGATCCGGCGGCGCGCGACCAGTTCCTGCAGATCATGCAGAACCAGACCGGCCGCATGGCCCGCCTGATCGACGATCTGCTCTCGCTGTCGCGGTTGGAGATGAAACCCTATCTGAGGCCGGGCACGGAGGTCGATCTTCGCCAGACGATCGATAGCGTCATCGATTCGCTCGGGCCGCTGGCCGGTGAGAACGGCGTCGTCATCGAGCGGGAATTCGCCAACGGGCCGCTCGTCGTTCCCGGCGATCGCGACGAACTGTTCCAGGTTTTCGAGAATCTCCTGGAGAACGCCTGCAAATACGGCCAGTCAGGCGGGCACGTCACCGTATCGATCGCCGGCGGCGAGGATAGCCAACAGCCTGGCTTCGACGTCACGATAAGGGACTATGGTCCGGGCATTGCCGAAGAACACATCCCGCGCATCACCGAGCGCTTCTACCGCGTCGATGTCGAAAACAGCCGCACCCAGAAAGGCACCGGGCTTGGCCTTTCGATCGTCAAGCATATATTGACCCGTCATAACGCAAGGTTGTCGATCAAGTCGGAAGTCGGCAAGGGCGCGGCGTTCACGGTTCATTTGCCGGCTCGCTGATCGTGTATCGGTTGCCAACCGCGATTTTCTTCTTTCTGTCATGCGGTTCGCGTATCAGCGACGGATTGAGGGAACGCACCAGCCGGCATAAACCGGGAAGGCATATCCATGCAGTCCGTCCATATCGCCAGTGCCTATGATGAAGAGCTGAAGTTCCTGTCGAAGCGCATCGCTGCGATGGGCGGCCATGCCGAGCGCATGGTCGAACAGGCGGTTGCGGCCCTTGTGAACGTCGACCATGGCCTCGCGCAGAAGGTCATCCAGGACGATCTCGTCCTCGACGAAGGACAGCGCGAGATCGACGACAAGGCCATCATCATCATCGCCAGGCGCCAGCCGATGGCGACGGACTTGCGCGAGATCGTTGGCGCGATCCGTATCTCGGCCGATATCGAGCGCGTCGGCGACTTGGGCAAGAACGTCGCCAAGCGCGTGGCCTCAGTCGACGGCCGCCAGCCGAACAGTCTTTTCCGCGGCCTGGAGGCCCTTGCCAATCTGGCGCTGACGCAGCTCAAGGACGTGCTCGACGTCTATGCCTCGCGCTCGGTCGAGGGGATTGGCCTCGTGCGCGACCGGGACGACCAGATCGACGCCATGTACACCTCGCTATTCCGCGAGCTTTTGACCTACATGATGGAAGATCCGCGCAACATCACGCCCTGCACGCATCTTCTATTCTGCGCCAAGAACATCGAGCGCATCGGCGACCACGCGACCAATATCGCCGAGACCATCTACTATATCGTCACCGGCGACCAGATGCCCGCGGACCGGCCGAAAGGCGACAAGACCGACAAGGTTGTGCTTCCGGGCATGGTATCGGCTAAGTGAACCGGCGCCTCTCGAACGGCGTTCTAATATAGGCTAAGCTCCTCCGAGCAATTCCAGGAAAAGTGTGAAACGGTTTTCCGTCCGGAATTGCGTGAAATAAGAAGATTGGGCGGTTCGCCGTTTCGATGAAACGGTGAAACGTTCCAGGGACAGCGATTTTGTCAGTCGCAGTCTCGGGAGGTTTGCGATGGAACAAGTTCGAAACCTGACCCCGGCCCTAACGTCGGGCATCATTGCATCCAGCGTCTATTCGGGCGGCAAGCGCATCGCCGACATCACCATCGAACAGGCCGGCGAATGGGCGGCAAAGCCCGGCCATGTCGTCTGGATCGGCCTGCTTGAGCCCGATCGCAACCTTCTGCTGCGCGTGCAGGCGCAATTCCACCTGCATGATTTGGCGATCGAGGATGCCGAGCATCCGCATGCGCGCCCGAAGATCGAGCAATATGGCGACGCCCTCTTCATCGTTGCCCGCACCGCGCAATTGATCGACGGTCGCGTCACTTTCGGCGAGACGCATCTGTTCGTCGGCACCGGCTACATTGTCAGCGTCCGGCACGGCCCGTCGACCTCTTACGCCGCCGTGCGCCAGCACTGGGAGAGCTGCCCGCATTCGCTCGCCAAGGGCGAGGACTTCGTCCTCTACGCCATCCTCGATTTCATCGTGGACAACTACATGCCGGTGCTGGAGCAGATCGAGGACGAGGTGGAGGCGATCGAGGACAAGGTGCTTTTGAAGCCGATGACAGGTTCCGATATCGAGCGGCTTTACATGCTGCGCCGCGATCTGCTGCGCCTGCGCAATGCGGCGCTGCCGCTGGTCGAGGTCTGCCGTCGGCTGACCAGCGCCGACCTGCCGCAGATCCATGCCGCCATGCATCCGCTGTTTCGCGACGTGACCGACCACATCCGCACCGTGCAGGAAAAGATCGACTCGCTGCGCGAGGTTCTGGCCTTCGCCTTCGAAGCCAGTCTGCTGGTGGGGCAGAGCCAGGAAACCGCAATATCCAAGAAGCTCGCCTCATGGGCCGCCATTCTGGCGGTGCCCACGGCCTTCGCAGGCATCTACGGCATGAACTTCTCCGACATGCCGGAACTGAAGATGGAATACGGTTATCCAATCATCCTGCTGGTGATGGCCGCGATCTGCTCGTTCCTGTACTGGCGGTTCAAGAAGAATGGGTGGCTGTGAAGAGAGCGAATAGCGAATAGGGAACAGCGAAAAAAACGGCTTGCTCCCTGTTACAGAAGCCAAGCCGTTCTATTCGCTATTCGCTATTCGCTATTCGCTATTCGCTATTACCTTGCCCGGCGCCGCTCGCCCGCCGGCTGGAACGCCACCCGGGAATGATACTTGCAATAGGGTCCCGTTTCGGCGGCGTCGTTGCCGCAGAAGTTGAAGTCTTCCGACAGCGGATCTCCGTTCGGCCATTTGCAGGTGCGTTCGGTCAGCTCGACGAGTTGCAGATGCCGCGAGATCGGCACGACCACGTTCTCGACCGGTCGGATATAGTGGCGCGCGACCGGCTCGGCGTCGAACTGCACCTGCAGCGCGGTGGCGCCGATGGTGGCGGTCACGTGACGCGCGGCACTTGAAGCGCGGGCCACCGATTTCTGCATCGAGGCGCCTTGCGTCGCCTTCTTCTGGCGCGCCGGGGCGGCCGTCGCGCGGCCGCGGCCCGACAGCTTCAGGCGATGCACCTTGCCGATGACGGCGTTGCGGCTCACTCCGCCAAGCTGTGCGGCAATCTGGCTGGCGCTCAGACCCTCCGACCACAGTTTCCTGAGAAGTTCTACCCGCTCATCAGTCCAGTTCATGGGGCCGCGCTCCTGCTGAGGCGTGCGGTAGTCAGAATCCGTTCCCGACCCGGCTTCCGCCGGGCAAACAACACCACATATACCGGGTGATCTAGGTCCGCCGCACGAAATCTAGTTATTTCTCGACTACAAATACCTTAAGCGCTGACTCGGTGACAAGAGTCCCCAGGGCAACACGATTCGGTTTTTTCGGTTTTCCCCAACTTGCCGGTCTACTTATGAGCCGGCGTGGCGTCGGAGGATCGCCACGCGCTTCTGCGTGACGTTTTCGTTGACTTCATGGCCGAAAAACATGATAAGCCGCAAAGGCCGCCGCATTGGCGGCTTTTTTGATTTCCGGTTCCGGAGATGCATATAATGAGCGGTTCGGCGCTTTACGAGACCTTTGCTCGCGCCCCCCTGGCTTTCGACCGCGGGGAGGGGACCTGGCTGGTCACCGACAAGGGCGAGCGATATCTCGACTTCGCGGGCGGCATCGCGGTGAATTCGCTGGGCCACGGCCATCCGCATCTGGTTGCGGCGCTCACCGAGCAGGCCGCCAAGCTGTGGCACGTCTCCAACCTCTATGAGATCCCGGAGCAGCGCCGGCTGGGCGAGCGGCTGGCCGAAGCGACCTTTGCAGACAAGGTGTTCTTCACCAATTCCGGTGCCGAAGCGCTGGAATGCGCCATCAAGACGGCCCGGCGCTATCAATTCGTCAAGGGCCATCCCGAGCGTTTCCGCATCATCACGTTCGAGGGTGCCTTTCACGGCCGCACGCTGGCGACGATCGCCGCCGGCGGCCAGTACAAATATCTCGAAGGCTTCGGTCCGAAGGTCGAGGGATTCGACCAGGTCGCTTTCGACGACATCGACGCCGCGGAAAAGGCGATCACGCCGGAGACCGCGGCGATCCTGATCGAGCCGGTGCAAGGCGAGGGCGGCATTCGCCCGGTGCCGACGCAGTCCTTGAAGCGGCTGCGGCAACTCTGCGACAAGCACGGCCTGCTGTTGATCTTCGACGAGGTCCAGTGCGGCATCGGTCGTACCGGCAAGCTGTTCGCGCATGAATGGACGGGCGTCACGCCCGATCTGATGGCGATCGCCAAGGGCATCGGCGGCGGTTTTCCGATGGGCGCCTGCCTTGCCACCGACGAGGCGGCGACCGGCATGACGGCCGGCGTGCACGGCACCACCTTCGGCGGCAATCCGCTGGCGATGGCCGTCGGCAACGCCGTGCTCGACATTGTTCTGGCCGACGGCTTCCTCGAGGACGTGCAGCGCAAGGCGCTGCTTCTGAAGCAGGGCCTTGCGGCGGTGGCCGATGAATTCCCCGACGTCATCGAGGGCATCAGGGGAACCGGCCTGATGCTCGGCCTGAAATGCGCCATGCCCAACACCAAGGTGAACATGGCGCTGCGCGACCAGCACCTGCTTGCCGTGCCGGCGGGCGACAATGTCATCCGCCTCCTCCCGCCGCTCACCGTCACCGACGAGGAGATCGGCGAGGCGCTGGAGCGCATTCGCGGCGGCGCCAAGGGCCTGACCGACGCGACTGCGGCCGAAGCCGCCAAATAATTTCTGGAACCTGCCGATGAGCGTTCGCCACTTCACCGATCTATCCGCCGTTTCGGCGGGCGACCTGCGCATCATGCTGGACGACGCGGTGGCGCGAAAGACCAGGCTCAAGGCGGGCGAGCGTTCAAAACCGCTCGATGGCAAGGTGCTGGCCATGATCTTCGACAAGCCGTCGACGCGCACGCGCGTATCCTTTGATGTCGGCATGCGCCAGCTCGGCGGCGAGACCATCATGCTGACCGGCACCGAGATGCAGCTCGGCCGGTCGGAGACGATCGCCGACACGGCAAAGGTGCTGTCGCGTTACGTCGACGCCATCATGATCCGCACCACCTCGCATGACCGGCTGCTGGAGCTCACCGAGAACGCCACCGTTCCGGTGATCAACGGGCTGACCGACGACACGCATCCCTGCCAGCTCATGGCCGACATCATGACCTTTGAGGAACATCGCGGGCCGGTGGCCGGCAAGACCTTCGCCTGGACCGGCGACGGCAACAATGTGCTGCATTCGCTCCTGGAAGCCTCGGCGCGGTTCCGCTTCAGCCTCAATGTCGCTGTGCCGGAAGGCAGCGAGCCTTTCGAGAAATATGTCGACTGGTCGAAAGCCAATGGCGGCAAAGTCCGGTTTTCCAGGTCCGCCGAGGAGGCCGTCGACAAGGCCGACTGCGTCGTCACCGACAGCTGGGTCTCGATGGGCCAAGAGCATCGCGCCCGCGGCCACAACGTCTTCCTGCCCTATCAGGTCAATGCGGCGCTGATGGCAAAGGCCAGGCCCGATGCTTTGTTCATGCACTGCCTGCCGGCGCATCGCGGCGAGGAGGTCACCGACGAGGTGATCGACGGGCCGCATTCGGTGGTCTTCGACGAGGCCGAGAACCGGCTGCACGCCCAGAAGGCGGTGCTGGCCTGGTGCCTGGGCGCTTGAGAAGGGCCGAGCTGACCGCTTCCGGCCCGATCGGGCTCAACTTGATCTGGGGATATGTGATGCCTATTTGCGGGCCATCACGTAAATTGAACGCGCTTCGACGCATGCGGCTCACCGGGCGGCATGGCTGCGCCCCGGAGTATTGTCATGTTGGAAACCCAGACCTTGGCTGAACATAAACCCCAACTCGGTGAATTCGGCTTCGCCGGCGACGATCACGTCGTGCCTTACGAGGTCGCGCCGCTCGATGTGCGCGGCCGCACCGTGCAGCTCGGGCCGATGCTCGACGCTATTCTGAGCCGCCACAATTATCCCGAGCCGGTCGCCCGCCTGCTGGCGGAAGCCTGCGTGCTCACCGTGCTGCTGGGCACGTCGCTGAAATTCGAAGGCAAGTTCATCCTGCAGACCCGCACCGACGGTCCGGTCGACATGCTGGTGGCTGATTTCACCACGCCGCATGCGTTGCGCGCCTATGCGCGCTTCGATGCCGACCGGCTGCAGGCGCTGACCGCCGCCGGCGAGACCTCGCAGCAGACGCTGCTTGGCGACGGCGTCTTGGCCTTGACCATCGACCAGGGCGCGCATACGCAGCGCTACCAGGGCATCGTCCAGCTCGACGGCACCTCGCTGGAGGATGCCGCGCGCACCTATTTCCGGCAGTCGGAGCAGATCCCGACCGAGATCAAGATGTCGGTCGCCAAGCTGGTCACGCCCGGCCCGGCCGGCGCGCGCGAGCAGTGGCGCGCCGGCGGCATCCTGGCGCAATTCCTGCCGCAATCGCCGGAGCGCATGCGCGTCCCCGATATTTCCGGTGGCGACGGCGATCCGCGTGACGTCGTGGACCACCCGGCCGACAATTCCTGGCAGGAGTTGCTGGCGCTGCTCGGCACGATCGAGCCGACCGAGTTGATCGACCCGACGGTGGGCGCCGAGCGGTTGCTCTATCGGCTGTTCCACGAACACGGCGTGCGCGTCTTCCGCGGCGTGCCTGTCGCCGACCAGTGCTCCTGCTCGCGCGACAAGATCCGCGGCATTCTCGAAGGCTTTTCGGCCGAGGAGATCAAGGACTCGACCGAAGACGGCGGCATCCATGTCGCCTGCGAGTTCTGCTCGACGCAATACGACTTCGACCCCGCCGAATTCGTGAAGTAGGAACCTTTCCTTCTCCCCGTTTCACGGGGAGAAGGTGTCACGAAGTGACGGATGAGGGGCGGCGCCAACCTCGAAGAAGATTACGCCGGCACCTCAAGGCTTTCGTCCGAGCTCGAAGGCAATCTCGAGAAGTCGGCGCCGCCCCTCATTGCCCTGCCGGGCATTTCTCCCCGTGTAGTGACGGGGAGAAAGGCCTCAATTCACCGTGCGCCTCGTCCCCGGCATATCGAGCGAGAAAGCCGGAATGGCGATATCGAACGTCTCGCCGCGGCCGTTGCGCATCGTGTAATGGCCGACCATGATGCCCGACGGCGTCGAGAGCGGGCAGCCCGAGGTATACTGGTAGCTGTCGCCGGGATTGAGTTCCGGCTGGTCGCCGACGACGCCAGCGCCGCGCACCTCCTCGACCCGGCCCCGACCATCGGTGATGTGCCAGTAGCGCGACACAAGCTGCACGAACTCGTCGGAGCGGTTGTCGATCGTCACCTGATAGCCCCAGACATAGCGGTTCTCGGATGGATCGGAGCGGTCCTCCAGAAAGAAGGGCCTGACCAGCACTTCGATGTTGCGCGTCACTGCGCGATACATGGGCCACTCCGGTTGCCGCCGCGGAATATATGTCACGCTCCGCTCTTGTTAGACGTAGCGCCGACCATCCTGCCAGCCTTGTAAGCGCAGGTGCCGAAAAACAATGTCATTTAAGTGACACATGACAATGTTGGTGTGCACAAACCGTGCCGGGCGACTCGAACGCTGTGTAACTGATGAAACGGCCGCGTGCGGCCCAGGGCAATTCCAGGAAAAGTGTGAGCGGTTTTCCGTCCGGAATTGCGTAAAAACAGGGAGATAGAGTGGTTCGCCGCTTCCGTGAAACGGTGAAACTCTCTATCGGGAGTGACCAGATCTCGATGGAACTGACTCTCGCAGCCGGCCTGGCTTCGTCAGCCCTTCTTTTCTCCAATCTCGCCAGCATCCTGCTCGCCTCGTCGCGGCTGAAGCGGCGGCATATCATTGCGCTGCCGGCCGCCGCGCAGCCGGTCTCGATCATCGTTCCGTCGCGCGGCGTCGAGCCGTTCACGCAGGAGACCTTGCAGCGCGCCTTCTCGCTCGATTGGCCGCGCTACGAGCTGATCTTCTGCGTCGCGCATGCCGAAGACCCGGTGGTCAAGCTGATCGATGCGGCGATCGCGCGCTATCCGAAGGTGCCGGCGCGGCTCCTGATCGGTGACGACCGCGTCAGCGCCAATCCCAAGCTCAACAACTGCATCAAGGGCTGGCAGGCTGCGCGGCACGATTGGGTGGTCCTCGCCGATTCCAACGTGCTGATGCCGAGGGATTATGTCCAGCACCTGATGGCGGCATGGCGCCCGGATACCGGCCTCGTCTGCTCGACGCCGGTCGGCTCGCGGCCGGACAGGTTTTGGGCCGAAGTCGAATGCGCTTTCCTCAACACGCTGCAGGCGCGCTGGCAGTATGCCGGCGAGGCGCTTGGGCTCGGCTTCGCCCAAGGCAAGAGCATGCTGTGGAACAAGCCGATGCTCGATGCCAATGGCGGTATCCAGGCTTTGGCCGCCGAGATCGCCGAGGACGCAGCCGCCACCAAGCTGGTCAACAGCCTGGGCCTGCGCGTCAATCTCGTCGCTTCGCCTTTCGAGCAGCCGCTCGGCCAGCGCCGGCTCGCCGAGATATGGTCACGCCAGGCGCGCTGGGCGCGGCTGCGCCGCGTCACCTTCCCGCTGTTCTTCGCGCCGGAGATCCTGACCGGCGCCGCGATGCCGCTGCTTCTCGCGCTGATTTCGGCCGCAACGGCCGGCGTCAGCCTGCCGACCACGGCGCTCTGCGTGCTCGCGGCCGCCTATCTGCCGGAATGCCTGCTTGCCTGGGCAAAAGGCTGGTACCTGTCGCCGCGCAGCGTCACCGCGATGCTCACGCGCGACGCGATGCTTCCGGCCATCTGGGTGCGCGCCTGGTTCGGCGGCGCCGTCGAATGGCGCGGCAATGCCATGACCATCCGCACCAAGGCGATGACCGAACTGGAGGAGCTTGCCTGAAGTCCTGTGTAGCGACGGTCGCCGCTACAGGTCTTATTTGGCCGCCTTCAGCGCCTGCTCGATGTCCTCCAGCAGATCGTCGGCGTCCTCCAGGCCGACGGAGAGCCTGAGCGTGCCCGGCCCGATGCCGAGTTCGGCCCGCGCGTCGTCGCTCAGGTTCTTGTGCGTGGTCGTCGCCGGATGGGTGATCAGGCTCTTGGCGTCGCCGAGATTGTTCGAGATCAGCACGATGTCGAGCGCGTTCTGCAAGGCGAAGGCCGCCTGCTTGCCGCCCTTGACGTCGAGGCAGATCAGCGTCGAGCCACCCGACATCTGCTTCTTGACGATATCGGCCTGCGGGTGGTCGGCCCGGCCCGGATAGATGACGCGGGCGATCTCCGATCGGCCGGCGAGGAAATCCGCGATCTTGCCGGCGCTCTCGGTCTGCTGGCGCACGCGCAGCGGCAGCGTCTCCAGGCCTTTCAACAGCGTCCAGGCGTTGAAGGGCGACAGGCTGGGGCCGGTGTGGCGGAAATAGTCGTGCAGGTTCTCGTCGATCCATTTCTTGTCGGACAGGATGACGCCGCCAAGGCAACGGCCCTGGCCGTCTATGTGCTTGGTCGCCGAATAGACGACAATATGGGCGCCGAGCTGCAGCGGCTTCTGCTGCAGCGGCGTGGCGAAGACATTGTCGACGATCACGCGCGCGCCGATCGAATTGGCGAGCTTGGCAACCGCGGCGATGTCGACCACTTCCAGCGTCGGATTGGTCGGGCTTTCGAGGAAAAACAGCTTGGTGTTCGGCCTTATCGCCTTTTCCCAATTGGCGATGTCGGTGCCGTCGACCAGCGTCGCCTGGATGCCGTAGCGCGGCGCCAGCGTCTCGACCACCCAGCGACAGGAGCCGAACAGGGCGCGCGCCGCAACGATATGGTCGCCAGCCTTGGCGCTGCACAGCAACGCGGCTGAGACGGCCGCCATGCCGGAAGCGGTAGCGCGGGCATCCTCGGCGCCTTCGAGCGCGCACATGCGCTTTTCGAACATGTCGACCGTCGGGTTGGCGTAGCGCGAATAGATGAAACCGGGCTCCTCGCCCTTGAAGCGGGCTTCCGCGGCTTGCGCCGTCTCGTAGACATAGCCCTGGGTGAGGTACATCGCCTCGGATGTCTCGCCGAAGCCGGAACGCAGCGTTCCGCCATGCACGAGTGCCGTCTGAGGTTTCCAGTTGCGCTTTTTGGTGCTCATAGCCCTGCTTCCAGACACAAAAAAACCGGCCGCGAAGTCGCAACCGGTCCATATAGCCTTGCGGCTCGACGGTCCTTTAGCGACTTGTTTAACGTGGCTGCAAGCCGACCGGCCAAATCACCACGGGATAACGACCCTTTAGACCCGCGCCGCGCTTGCGTCAATTGCCGGCTTCATTAAGAGGTTTGTACCAGCAGAGCGGAGTAAGACTTTGCGGCAGACAGGCATTCTTCCCGACCAGGATATTTCCGCGCTGTTCCAGTCCGCCGCGCTGAAGTCGCCGCGCGCGCTGGACACCAACCAGATCCAGCCGGCCAGCCTTGACCTCAGGCTCGGCGACACGGCCTTCCGCGTGCGCGCCTCCTTCCTGCCCGGCCCCGATCATCGGGTAGCCGACAAGCTCGAGCGGCTGAAGTTGCATGAATTCAGCCTCGCCGAGGGCGCGGTGCTGGAGACGGGTTGCGTCTACATCGTGCCGCTGCTCGAAAGCCTGGCGCTGCCCTCGAATGTGTCCGCTTCCGCCAATCCCAAGAGCTCGACCGGGCGGCTCGACATCTTCACCCGGGTGATGACCGATCGCGGCCACGAGTTCGACAAGATCGCCGCCGGCTATCACGGGCCGCTCTATCTCGAAGTCAGCCCGCGCACCTTCCCGATCGTCGTGCGGGCCGGCTCGCGGCTGTCGCAGATCCGTTTTCGCACCGGCAACGCGGTGCTTTCGGAAAGCGAGCTGCGCGACCTTCACCGCGCCGAGATGCTGGTCGCCACCGAGCCGCCCAATATTTCAGGCGGCGGCATCGCGCTCTCCATCGACCTCGACGGCGACAAGGACGGCCTTGTCGGCTACCGCGGCAAGCACCACACCGGCCTCGTCGATGTCGACAAGCGCGCCGCGCAGGATGTCGTCGATTTCTGGGAGCCGATCTACAAGAGCGGCGCCGGCGAACTCGTGCTCGACCCCGACGAATTCTACATCCTGGTCAGCCGCGAAGCCGTGCATGTGCCGCCGCTCTATGCCGCCGAGATGACGCCTTTCGATCCGCTGGTCGGTGAGTTCCGCGTCCACTATGCCGGCTTCTTCGACCCGGGCTTCGGCCACTCCGCCGCCGGCGGCAGCGGCAGCCGGGCGGTGCTGGAAGTGCGCAGCCACGAAGTGCCGTTCATCCTCGATCACGGCCAGATCGTCGGCCGCCTCATCTACGAGCACATGCTGCAGCGGCCGCAGGCGCTTTACGGCAGCGACCTCGGCTCGAACTACCAGGCGCAGGGCCTGAAGCTCTCCAAGCATTTTCGCGCCGCGCGCTAGTCTAAGGTCTGAGCTGCTGATCTCCCCTTGGGGGAGATCACGCTCTCACAACGCCTTCACCGCCACCTTGACCGGCTTTTCGATCTCCAGCGGATTGCGCAGCGGCAGGCCGAAATCCGGCGCCTCGATCTCGAACATATCGCCGGCCTCGGTCCTGATGCCGTCGGCAAACGACAGCGTCGCCGTGCCGAACATGTGCACATGCACGTCGCCCGGCTGGCGGAAGGCCGAATATTTGAAATGGTGATGCTCGAGATTGGCGATCGTGTGCGACATGTTCGCTTCGCCCGACAGGAACGGCTTCTCCCAAAGCAGCTTGCCGTCGCGCCAGATGCGCGATGCGCCGCGGATGTCGGCCGGCAGGTCGCCGATCAGGATCTCGGGGCCGAACGAGGCGTTGCGCAGCTTGGAATGGGCAAGGAACAGGTAGTTCACCCGCTCCGTCACGTGGTCGGAAAACTCGTTCGACAGCGTGAAGCCGACGCGGAACGGCGCGCCGTCATCGCCGATGACATAGATGCCTGCGATCTCCGGCTCCTCGCCGCCGTCCTGCGCGAAAGCCGGCGACATCAGGGGCGCGCCGGGGGCCACCGCCATCGTGCCGTTGCCTTTGTAGAACCATTCCGGCTGCACGCCGACCTGTCCCTTGGCCGGCTTGCCGCCTTCCAGCCCCATGCGGAACATCTTCATGGAATCGGTGAGGTCCTCCTCGCCGCCCTCGCTGAGCTTCTTGTGCATGGAATCGCGCGTCGCCGCGGAGCCGAGATGCGTCAGGCCCGTGCCGGTGAGATGCAGATGCGCGGGATCGGGGTGGTTGATCGGCGAGACCAGCCTGCCCCTCTTGTAGGCGGCATCGAGATCGACCGTCTCGCCATAGCCCTTGCGCTCGATCAGCGCTTCGAGCCCGGTGCCAGTGCGCGCGGCCTCCATCGCCAGCGAATAGACGCTGCGCGCGCCGTTGATGATCCTGGTCTTGCCGCCGCCGTTGCGGGCGACGACGCGGATCGTCTCGGCGTCGTCGAGGATCTGGGAGATCAGCATGTTGAAATCCTCTCTCATTTTGCCGGCCGCCCGCGGGCAAGCCTTGACTGGCGCGGCGCGGAGCGATCCCCGCCACGGTTGAAACTCTTCGTCCGGATTGCGTTCGCGAGCCTGGTCCTTGCTGGGCCCTCGGCGCCGACGGGTTGCCGGCAGCTTCGCGATCTGAAACCCGTATGCCTCCTTAAATCCGCTTCCGGCCTTCAGGCCTTGTTCTTGTTGTAGACGTCGAAGATCACGGCCCCGAGCAGCACCAGGCCCTTGACCACCTGCTGCCAGTCGACATTGACGCCCATGATCGACATGCCGTTGTTCATCACGCCCATGATGAAGCCGCCGACGACGGCGCCGATCACCTGTCCGACGCCGCCCATCGCCGAGGCGCCGCCGATGAAGACAGCCGCGATGACGTCGAGCTCGCTGCCGAGACCCGCCGCCGGCACCGCCTGGCCGAGGCGCGCCGCGATGATCAGGCCGCCCAGCGCCGAAAGCACGCCCATGTTGATGAAGACCAGCAGCGTCAGCCTCTCGGTATTGATGCCCGAAAGCTGCGCGGCCTTGGCGTTGCCGCCCATGGCGTAGATGCGGCGGCCGATGGTCATGCGCTTGGTGACGAAGACGAACAGCGAGATCAGCACGCCCATCACCAGCAGCACGACCGGCAGGCCCCTGTAGCTCGCGAACTGGAAGACCAGGAACAGCGCCAGCGCGCTGCCGACCAGCGTCTTGACGACGAATAGCGGGAAGGGCTCCGCCTCATAGCCATGCCGCTCGCGCTTGCGCCGCGTCCTGAAGCCGAAATAGGCGTAGGCGAGCACCGCGACCAGGCCCAGCACGATCGTCGTCATGTGCAGCGTCAAGCCGCTGCCGACGATGGTCTTGCCGGCGGCATTCACCGTCGGCGGGATCAGCGTCAGCGGGCCGATCACGTCCGGGATGAAGCCCGAGCTCAGTGCCTTGAAGCTGTCCGGCAGCGGGCCGACCGAGGAGCCTCCGCCAAGCAGCGCCTGGCAGATGCCGCGGAAGATCAGCATGCCCGCCAATGTCACGATGAAGCTCGGTATCCGGTGATAGGCGATCCAGTAGCCTTGCGCCGCGCCTATGAGACCGCCGACGATCAGGCAGACGATCGAGACCACCAGCGGATTCGAGAATATCCCGAGCGGCCAGATCACCATCATCATCGCCGCCAGCGCGCCGATGAAGCCGGCGACCGATCCCACGCTGAGGTCGATATAGCCGGCGACGATGACCAGGAGCATGCCGAGCGCCATCACGATGATGAACGAGTTCTGCTGCACCAGATTGCTGAGGTTGACCGGTTTGAACAGCGTTCCCGACGTCGTGTACTGGAAGAACAGCATGATGACGATCAGCGCGATGATCAGGCCGTATTCGCGCAGGTTCGTCGTCAGTGCCGAGACGGCGACGCGCGGTCCCTGCTTGACGTCCTCGGCGACGCCGCTCTGCGGCGCGGGAGCGCTGTCTGTGCTCATGATGCTTTTCCTTCTCCGCGAACGATGGCGCGCATGATTTTTTCCTGGCTTGCGTCGCTTGCCGCCATTTCGCCGACGATACGCCCTTCATTCATCACATAGATGCGGTCGGAGATACCGAGCAGTTCAGGCATTTCCGACGAGATGACGATGATCGCTTTGCCCTCGGCGGCAAGGCGCGCGATGATCGTATAGATTTCGTACTTCGCGCCGACGTCGATGCCGCGGGTCGGCTCGTCCAGGATCAAAACTTCCGGATCGGCGAACAGCCATTTGGACAGCACGACCTTCTGCTGGTTGCCGCCCGACAGGTTGCCGGTCAGCTGGTAGACGCTGGAGGCGCGGATGTTGGTCTTCTTGCGATAATCGTTGGCGACGCTCATCTCGCGCATGTCGTCGATGACGCCGCGGCTCGAAACGCCACCCAGATTGGCCAAAGTCACATTGTGCTTGATATGGTCGATGAGGTTGAGGCCGTAGGTCTTGCGGTCCTCGGTGACATAGGCGATGCGGTTCTCCACCGCCTTGCTTACCGTCGAAAGATCGAGCGGCTTGCCCCTGAGCAACACCTCGCCGCTGATGCGCCGGCCGTAGGAGCGGCCGAACAGGCTCATCGCGAATTCGGTGCGGCCAGCGCCCATCAGCCCGGCGATGCCGACAACCTCGCCCTTGCGCACATTGATATTGATGTTCTTGATCACCTGCCGCTCGGCATGGATCGGATGGTAGACCGACCAGTCCTTGACCTCGAAGATGACCTCGCCGATCTTTGGCTCGCGCGGCGGGTAGCGATCGTCGAGCGAGCGGCCGACCATCGAGGTGATGATGCGGTCTTCCGAGATGTCCTTCCTCGGCAGGGTCTCGATGGTGCGCCCGTCGCGGATCACCGTCACCTTGTCGGCGACGCGGTTCACCTCGTTGAGCTTGTGCGAGATCAGGATCGAGGTCATGCCCTGGCGCTTGAACTCGAGCAGAAGGTCGAGCAGCGCCTGGCTGTCCTTTTCGCTGAGCGACGCCGTCGGCTCGTCGAGGATCAGAAGCTTCACTTCCTTGCTCAGCGCCTTGGCGATCTCGACCAGCTGCTGCTTGCCGACGCCGATGTTGGTGATCAGTGTCTTGGGATCTTCGTTGAGGCCGACCTTCTTGAGCAGGGCGCTGGTGCGCGTCTCGTTGGCGTCCCAGTCGATGACGCCGTAGCTGGCGTGCTCGTTGCCGAGGAAGATGTTTTCCGCGATCGACAGCATTGGCACCAAGGCAAGCTCCTGGTGGATGATGACGATGCCGATATGCTCGCTGTCGTGAATGCCTTTGAAATTGCATTCCTGGCCGCGAAAGATGATCTGGCCCTCATAAGTGCCGGATGGATAGACGCCCGACAGCACCTTCATCAGCGTCGATTTGCCCGCGCCGTTCTCGCCGACGACGGCGTGGATCTCACCTTCCTCGACGCTGAGATTGACGTTCGACAACGCCTTCACGCCGGGAAACGTCTTGGTGATGTCGCGCATCTCCAAAATCGTCGAGGCCATCAGGATCTGCTCCCTGGCGCACGCCTCCCAAATCGGAAAAGGCTCATGCGCAAAATCAACATGCTGCGGCGGTTTCGCGTTGCGGATCGGCGCGTGACGCTGCAGAAGCCGGCAAAAACAATACCGGGGTCGGCTCTGAACGAAAAGGGGCCCCGCGTTGCGCAGGACCCCTCCCTTCGAGGCTGGACTACTTCAGCTCGTCGGCCTTGATGTAGCCGGAATCGACGACCTGCGCCTGGTAGTTCGACTTGTCGACCTCATGCGGCGTCAACAGGATCGAGGGAACGACCTTGACGTCGTTGTTGTAGGTCTTTTCGTCGAGGCCGTCCGGCTTGCCGCCGGAGAGCACCTTGTCGACCAGCTGCACGGTGGCCTTGGCCAGTTCGCGGGTGTCCTTGAACACGGTCGAATACTGTTCGCCCGAGATGATCAGCTTGACCGAGGCGGTCTCGGCGTCCTGACCCGTCACGATCGGCCAGGGCTGCGCATCCGTGCCGTAGCCGACGGCGCGCAGCGAGGCGGTGATGCCGCGCGACAGGCCGTCATAGGGCGACAGAACGCCATCGACGCGGCTGCCGTCCGAATAGTTGGCCGAAAGCAGGTTGTCCATGCGCGCCTGGGCGGTGGCGGCGAGCCAGCGCAGCGTGCCGACCTTGTCCATGCCCGTCTGGCCGGACTTGATCTTGATCGAGCCGTCGTCGATCAGCGGCTGCAGGACCGACATGGCGCCGTTGTAGAAGAAGAAGGCGTTGTTGTCGTCCGGCGAGCCGCCGAACAGCTCGACGTTCCACGGCTTGGTGTTCGGGAAACGCTCCTTGAGGCCCTTGACCAGCGAGTTCGCCTGGATGACGCCGACGCCGAAATTGTCGAAGGTGGTGTAGTAGTCGACGTTGCCCGTCTTCTTGATCAGGCGGTCGTAGGCGACGACGACGACGCCTGCGTCATTGGCCTTCTGCAGCGCGTCGGCCATGGTGGTGCCGTCGATCGAAGCGATGATCAGCGCCTTCGGGCCCTTGGTGATTTCGTTTTCCAGCTGGCTGAGCTGGTTCGGGATGTCGTCCTGCGCATATTGCAGGTCGACGGTGTAGCCGAGCGCTTCGAGCTGGGATTTGACGGCGTCGCCGTCATTGATCCAGCGCTGCGAGGTCTTGGTCGGCATCAGCACGCCGACGAGACCCTTGTCGGCGGCATGCGCCGAATAGGTCATGGCGGCGATGCCAAGGGCCGCCACGGCGGCCAGCGTCTTGATGATCTTCACGATTACTCTCCCTGGTTGATGGACGCGACACCTCGGGGCTTCGCGGGCCGCGCAACCGAACAGGTGCGCTGGCGCGCCACTGTCGGCTTTATCGATCTCCGGTATCCTCCCAATCGGCCCCGCGGCGCACTTTAAATCGATACGAATTTGCTCGTTGCCGACCGTTGCGCCTCGGAACGCGCGAAGGGTGGGTCCCTTTGACATAACTGTCAAATGCGATCTTTGCTGGTTGCTATATCGAAACTGATATAACTTAAGGAGCTCATAGAAATCCGGATAAGAGACCGAAACCATGGCGGCATTGCGCGATCCCGATGCGATTTCAGGGAGTTACGAGAAGTTGCCGGGAGATGGCGAGACGCTGCTGCGCAGCGGCCTCAGTCTTCGCCATATGCGCATGATCACCGCCCTGGACGATCACGGACGGGTGAGCGCCGCCGCCCAGGTCATGAACATCTCCCAGCCGGCCGCCTCGCGCATGATCGCCGAGATGGAGGCGGTGCTCGACGTGAAGTTGTGCGAACGGCTGCCGCGCGGCGTGACGCTGACCCCTTATGGCCAGGCGCTCGCTCGCCGTGCCCGCTCCATTTTGCTCGAGATGCGGGAGGCTGACCGAGAGATCTCCGAGCTCAAGGCCGGCAAGGGCGGCTCGGTCTTCCTCGGCGCGGTGACGGCGCCGGCGATCGAATTGGCCGTGCCGGCGATCCGCGAGATCCGCCGCATCTATCCGCGCATCGAGATCACCATGCAGGTCGAGACCTCGAACGTGCTTGCTCGCGAGCTGATCGCGTCGCGTCACGACTTCATCATCGCCCGCGTCCCCGACGACCTCAATCCGCGGCTCTTCGAATCGCGCGTCATCGGCGTCGAGAAGGCCTGCCTCATCGTGCGCCGCGGCCACCCCTTGGCGAGCGGCCGGATGGTCCGGCTGGAGGAGACGGCGAGCTATGACTGGGTGTTCCAGTCCGGCGGCTCGCCGCTGCGCCAGGCCATGGAAAGCAACTTCTTGAACCGCGACATTCCGCTGCCCGACCGCATCCTCAACACCTCTTCGCTGTTGCTCACCTTGGTGATGGTGGCGCAGTCCGACGCCATCGCGCCGGTCTCGATCCAGGTCGCCAAGTTCATCCAGGGCGGCGACGGGCTGGCCGGCGCCATCGATGTCGTGCAGACCGAGTTCGACATCGAGGTCCGGCCCTACAGCCTGATCACGGTCAAGAACCGCGTGCTCTCGCCCGCCGCCAAAATGCTGCACGACTTCATCCTGCGCGAAGTGGGGTAATGGAACGAGAATGCTACTTGTGCGTTCAAACCGATCGGCCGCTCGCTGGAGCCCGTTGCGGGTGAGGGAAGGCTGCCGATGCTCAACAGCTCGGGAGGTTTCGATGGAACGTCGGTTGTTTCTGACCGGAATGCTTGGGGTTGCGGGGGCGGCAGCGCTTGCAAGCCTGGCCGGACCAGCCAAGGCGGTTGCCGGCATCCCCAAAGGCAACGGGATTCTCGATGAATTGGACAAGCCGGATCCGGCCATCTACGAGGAGGATGACCAGGCCGATCTGCTGCAGCCAGCTCAGTATTACCGCCGCCGGTATTACCGTGACCGGTACTACCGCCGCCGCCGTCGGCGCGTTTGGAGACGGGTCTGCCGCCGCTACTGGCGCTATGGCCGGCGCCATGTCCGCTGCTGGCGCCGCCGCGTCTGGCTCGGCCTCCGGCTCTAGGTCATGGCAACCACCTGCCCGGGGCCTGTCGGGTGAATCGCTGACTGGGTCTTGCGTTGGTGTGCAAGACCCAAAACGCTCGCTTTACAACAGCCGAATTCACCCTCGCGCAAACTGATCGGCCTGAGGGTCGACCCGTGCAATTGCGCCCCGCGATCCCCGGCAGTCGACCCGAATCGGTCGCGTAATTTGGCCCCTTGGTGACGTCTGACTCGAACCCTTGCAGCGCAAGCTTGTCGGGCGACAAGGAATCCTGGACAGACGCTGCATAAAAATCAACGGGTTAGCTCCCTGTAGCGTCATTTTCATGGACTGATTTGGCCACAAAAGATTGGACGTTTGTCCTAACGCGTCAACAATTAATGGACTCGCGACGGACCTAGCCCCCGTTACTACCTTCTGTACGGTGCGATCGTATCAAACGCGTGCTGAATCTGAGGGCGCAAATGCTCGATGAGCTGAGAGATGTGATGCTGTAAATGTGAATTTTCTGCTGCAGCGTGCTGCTTGTCGAGGTCGCGCAACTGCTGAAGAAGTTCAGCATGACGAACACGCGCCTTCTCGATCTTTGCCAGCGTCAAGCGACTCATTCCGGCAAGTCGCAATGGATTCAACGAAACGAGCGAGTCCTCGAGATGACCAAGCTTGTTATAGGTATCCATTGATGTCTCCTTGCCAAACATTTGATAGGCAAATAATCCTATCTTCGAGGTCGAAAGTCAAGGAAATCGGTGAAGTGGCTCATCTAGCGTGCGGGACGCACTGTCGCTATCAATCGGCTAAGCGCCCCGCCGAGGTGATCGGCAATGCCGGCTCCGCCACGCACAGCATTGCTGCCGGGGAGGAAGCTGACGACGCAACGGACGGGGGCAAGAGCGCCGCGGCCGAATAGTCGCAGACGCTTTGGTCGACGGATGATCTTTGCGAGAAGATAGACGCCGTTGCACATAAGCCGAGCAAGCGCGGTCCTTACAAGAAGACCCTCACTGACTAGGACATATTGAAAACTTCGCGGAGACGATGCAAGGCATCGTCAGATAGAACCTGCGCAATTATCTCAACCGTGGCAAACTCTCCTGAGCCACGCTGCTCAAAGAGAAAATAGCCACTTGTGTCTGCTATTTCTTGGCCAGACATAGAGATGCGTCGCTCAGTAAGCGGAGCCAAACATAACGTTCTACCCTCTTCTAGATTTACGCTAAAATACAATTGGTCCATCATAGGGCACCGGAGGGCGAATCATGGTCGAGCAAAAGACACATCGGCTTGTCGAAAAACCCCAAATCTCTGCGCGATTCCTCGCTGACTATATGTCGGCTTCACCGATAAAGCGCCGCTCAATACTTGCTGGCTGCAAATACCAATCACTCGCTCGGGTCGTCCAACATAACGAGGCGAAGCAGAACATAGCCAAATTCCTTCGAACGGAGAATCCCCAGATTTCAGACCTCAAAATTGCTGCTGAAAAATTGAGGGTACGGTTGGCGGACGATGAGTTTGACCGCGATCTCTACGACCACAACGCTGATTACATTGACCGATTTGTAAAGAAGGCAGACGATATTGAGCTGCCCCCAGACGCCGAACGGTTGGTGCCTGGCAAAAGCCCCGCGATGATCCTCGGCAATGTGAAGGTCACAGCCGACCTTCAGATGCGACTGAGGCGATTGACCAAAACCAACAAGGTCAAGATCGGTGCGTTGACGCTTCGCTATTCGAAAGGGAAGGCATTGAGGCCAGAAACCGGCACATGGCAGTCAGCCTTTCTCATGGGCTATCTTGGCCTGACGAATATTGAGGATGGCGCGGAGCCGGAGCAGAAACTTTGCATCACCATTGACGTCTATGGCGGCGTATCTCACTGCGCGCCGACCGATAGCGTAACCAAGTTCAAGCACTTGGAGGCTGAATGCCTAGGGATCGCAGAGCGGTGGGACAAAATACCGCCACCGGCCAAAGCCGTGTTCTAATTTCAAATTGAGACACTACCAGAATGCGCGTGCGGCTCACATGCCGGCTGCCTTTTGCAAGGATGAGCCACAACAGAGCGCAACGATAAGGCGCAACGTTCGAGCCAATCGAAAGTTCGCTCTTGGGACCCGGCTAGGCCCTCCAATGGATAACTTTGGCTGATGGTAGCCCTCCCACCCGAGCGAGCACGGATCGATGATTTCCGCCACAAAACTTGAAATGTCTCGTCGGCCAGAGCCAGCATTTTTTCGGAAACGGAACTTGAGATCAGCAGCGTGGCGACTGTGTCGGGTTGCTGGCTCTGATATGTCATTAAAAGGCGGACCCTTCCTCCGATCCCGAGGATGGTAGCTTCGCTTTCACCTTCAAACCAGCGCAGGCAATGGCCATAGTTAGAGGTCAAAAAACGTGCTCTCATTTCGCTGAAGAAGCTAGCGGCAAAATCATTGCCCTGCCTCAGGGCAGGCAGGATACGCGCGATGTCGGATCGGCGGACGATCGTTACGCCAACTTGACGGGTGCTGAAAACAATGGGAACTCCCAGCGATTGAAGCTTGGCAGGTAGTTTGCAAAGAGGACATTGCAACTGCTCAGCGAAGAGCTTTGCCGGCGTAAACTCACGAGCAAACTTATCAAGCGACTGAACGTTTACCGACCAAGCTTTTCCAGACTTTACTTTGCCGGCAACTACGCGCAATCTGACCAGATTCTTGACGACATCAGGTTGAACACAAAGGCGCGCAGCCGCCTGCCCTGCTGTCACATGTCCAACGTCGAGAGTTGTGCGTCGCATCCGATGAATCTTTGGGCGGAGGACAAAGATTGCGGTCAAGCCACGCTTGGTTGGATCCCACCCCGATATTGGCAGCTCGCCACTTAGTACTCGTCTTACGGCCGTCGCGTAGGAGCATTGCGCCACCCGTTGATACTGCTCAAGCGTCAAGTTCTGTTGATGCGTTCCGTCGGTGGGGGTCCGCACGCTCAAATTTTCTATCAGGCAGCGTATTGCCTCACCATCGTACTTGGCTGGATTGCCAGCAAAGCCCCTAAGAAGGGGCTTGACGAGCCGCGCTTTTCGGAGGGCCGCAAAGCGTCTGCCGTCGACGCCAAGCACTTCTGCTGCCGCTTCTTGACTGCATATCTTAGACGTCACTCCGGAAATCACATCGGCGTTCAAATTCGCAATGGTATCACCGCACGCGATCACAAGTTGTCGAACTTCGGATGATCTCAGCTTCAAGGATTTCGCGATATTATCAATATCGCGAACAGCAGGATCGGGCTCGGCTTCAGCTCGAAGTCGCTTACGCCTGATCGATGGATCCATTGCGACAAGGACCCCGCTCATATGTTCGCGCAGTTGGGCGACGCTCTTGAGGCGACGATAGTTGTTCATCGGGGAGTGGAGCCAGCCCAGCAGATGGCGTGGGTTTTTCGAAGTAAGTTTCCCGTTGATGAAATAGGGACCTGCTCGTACATATTCGCCACACAAGTCGCCCAGCGACTTGTCTGCCAGCAAGAAGCGAACCCCATGGTCAGCAGCTATCTGCGTAGTCTGCATGCGGCTAGGTTCTGGCCGCTCCGACCGCCAGCCAAATTGGGCCATATCGCCGATTACAGCACTCAGGAATATGGCATCGGTTAGGTCGAGAGCGTCCAGCGATGATAGCTTTAGGCGTGGGAGAATACCCAAACGACCACCCAGATATCGAGCTAGGCCGGGCCCTCTGAGTTCACCGCTTGCACTTTCTGCTGGCGTTGATGGAGAGCCTGCCGATCGGCCCCACGCCCACACCATTCCATTCTTTTCGACCGACATCTCTTGGCCATGAACCGGGCAGTGCGAAATTGCCACGATGTCGAACCAGAACCTATGATGCGACGATTCTTCGAGGCATTTGGAACAGTACCGGCGATGGCGCGTCGACCAGTCGCAACCGATCCTGAGACGCTCTCCTCGTACGTAGACTGATCCACGATCACCCATCACCGGAGTTGCGTCGCGTAGGATATCGAGCCCGGGAATAGGAAGCTCCTCACAGAAGCTCAGCATCTCCTGCGGTTTGATGTTTCGCCCATTGATGCCAAGAGCCATAGCAAAGGGTCGGATTGACACTTGGCCGTTTAGCGCGGCGAGTCTCAGAAAGAACCCATGTGCAGGTTCATCGGCAAGAGGATGAATGCCCCAGCGGCTAACAACGGGCACGAGCCGTTCTGAATCAACTCGATCAAGCATGCGCAACGCTTTTCTTGGAGAGCGCGCGTTGCGCGGCTGACAAGGGCAGTTCAGTTTGGTCGACCGGTCTCAAGCTCCAATCGTCGACAAAGGGGTTAAAGGTTGTCTTCGGTGGCTTAATGGCGCTGTAAGCCATGGCAAGATGCTCGAAAGTCACGTGCTCGCAGCCGTCGTTGATCGCAAGACAGCCCGCTTGGAATAGGAAGTTCTTTAGCTTGCCGATGATCCCATCGGAAACCCAATGAAGACGCTGTGCGACGGCAACTGATCCCAAGCCTGACTTTTTGCGAAACGGCATGCCGTCGTCGAACATGTCGCACAAGAGTCGAAACGACTTCCGCTCGTCATCACTATCCCATGTGTAGGGATGAAGGTGGGCATGTTGCAAGCCGCCGCGCCCGACAAGCTGCTTGTCGTTGGCCAGGATTTGATACGTCTCTGGAAGGCCGATGCAGATGATGTTGAGAGTGTCGAGATTGAGGATTTTACGAAGCAGGCGCTTCACGTCCACCGCCAAACGAATATTCCGGCTGTCGCACACATCTTGGAACTCATCAAAGATCAAAAGTTGCACCTGATGATATTTCAGCCCCTCAAGGATGTTGTTGGTCAGCAGGGCATTGTTCATGCGCTGGGAGTGAAGCATGCCGAGAGCGTTGGCGAGGTTCTCGAGGACAGGTCTCATGCCTCCCGTCGGTGCCGTTTCGACCAAGAGAACTGGAAAGATCATTCCCTTTTCGCCTTCAGCAGGCGGAAATCGCCGGACATACGCCGACGCGGCAAAGGATTTACCGGTCCTGCTATCTCCCACGATCGCGGACACGCACCCCGTATCGTGGATGCCGCCTTTGACCGGCATGTGAAATCGCGCCAAAGCTTCCATCCCATCGACGAGCCGGTCGTGATTGATGATCAGTTTTTTGAGGATTGACTGCCGCTCTGCCGCAGCCAGTTGTGCGGTTCTTAGCCGGTCAGACGTTTCGCCCATCTGATACGCTCCATGCTTTACGCTTCTTGAACTCTTCCAAATCTTCCATTTCGTCGAGCGACGTGCCCGCAGTTTCCGAGCCGAGGCTTACGAGGTTCGTCGTGATTACCGCCCCTTCGACTTCTTTAGTCTCTTGTGCCGTGGCCCGAGCTGTAGGCTGAGGGGACAGCGAAGCTGCGAGCGGCCGTGAGGCCTCCAAGAACGGTAGATCCGACCCGAGGAAATCTGACGCAGCCGTATCCGGGACGGTTACGACGTGACTTGCCAAACGGTAGGCTGACTCCTTCTGCAAAAACCGCGCGAGCTTCTTCTGGACCGTCTTTGGGCGTTTGCCGAGGAGGCGTGTCACCAGGTCAATCAATTCGGCACGAACGCGCACCAAAGCGTGGATGTCTACGCTTCCTCGCATTTGTTCTCTGGCCCGTGCCAGGATGACACGATGCTGGTGAAGCGTAACGCTTGATGCATACTGTTGATGTGCAGCGGTCGCCGGCACACGGATGATTTCACCAGCGTGGTGATTGACCACACTGATCTCCCCCAACCGATAAGGATCGCGTGCAATCCTATATTTGGTCGAGACTCGTCCTTCTCGCCTCAGCCCATGCCGCGGGTCTGTCAGTAGCGCTGACAATTCTGGGCTCTCATATTTGATGTAGTCCCAAGCTATGCCCTCGCGTTGTACGGTTCGGTACTGCGTGTCTCCAGCGAGCGACGTGAACAAGTCTCGGTTGGGTGGAAGAGATGCCGGACATTTTGCTGCAAGCTCGTTCCACACCTTCGACGGGATGTCGCCGTGACCACGAATGACCCCCAGACCCTTCGTTATGCGTTGGTGATAATCGTCACAGATCCACTTCGTGATAACGCCTTCGAGTTCAGGAAGTGTCAGAGTCGCCGTGCCAAGGTTCTCATAATCTCGTCTCGCGAGGACGTTCTCCAACGTGGTTCCGGGCAGGAGGTGTAGAAGGCCCAACCCCATCGATCGGAAGAACCTTTCTAACGCTCCCTTCATCCAAGGAGACCGTCGCGGTAGTCGCTCGATATTGATACCAAGCTCTCGCCCGGCCTCGGCGATGTTGTTGCCTATGAAATGGAAGGCGTTGTCGACCCAGAGGTTCTCGATGCGCCCATAGCAGGGCCAATCGCTGGATACTCCTGCCAGGCTGTCCGGTGACTTCGGATAGATTGCATGTCGCAACCCCTCGAGGAATGAAGCGTAACTTGGCGCTTCGAAGCCGATCGAAAAGCCGGCGATCATAGCCGTTGCCCGGTCCCGAAATACTACCACATCAGGACGTCCGAAAATGCAGCCGCGCTCTCCGTCGACGACAATCACGTCAAGGGTGCAGTGGTCAACCTCCACGTCCTCATATGGCCTCGCGGGTCGAGGACGTGTGGAGTAGGTTCGATTATTATTGGCAGCAAAATGCGGGCCGCGCTTATAGTGGTCGCGGGTCTGCCTATCAATCTGGGCGCATCTACGCTGAAAGGTTCTTTCGGAGGGCGGTACCAAGCTACCGTCTGACGCTAGGAGCTTCGAAGGTAGGGTGCTCTTGTCGAGCGATGGTCCGACCGATTCGTCAAACTCACGAATGGCTTCGCAAACTTTTGCGTATGCCGTGCCCTTGGTCATGCGGTTGACTGAGAGCCATAACTCTATCCCGCATTGTATCGCGTCTTCCTGCCAAGTCGGCAGATGCGGTCCTCGTCTTCCCTTGAGATAGTGACGATCAGAATAGGCGGCAGTGCCAAAGTGCTCGCCGAACTGCTCCGCTTCGTCAAGCCACGAAAGGACCGTTGTGAATCCGGGCGCTTTCTCGCCACGTCGCGACGCCAGGTCTTCGATGACGGGTCTAAGTATCGATCTGGACCGCCGGAGATGGTCGCCGAGCTTGCGGCACTCGTCTACGTAGGCATGCTTTCGAAGATTCTGGCCGTGAGTTGTCTCACTTGTCAACAACGGCGACCGGGGGACGGTGACGGACTTGGCCCCTGCAGCCATACGTTCGACCACAAAGTCCCCTGCCGACATGAGCGCCCCGATCTGCGCGTCCGAAAGGAGAGCTGGGCGTGCGTTCTGCCGGTCGATGAAAACCCACTGATCTCCTAGGCGCTGCTGCACGAAATAATGGCGGTCATGCATCTTGATCTCGGAGAAAAGTGGGATCTCAAAAGATCGTGCTCCCTCGGGCGTGTTCAACGCGGATCCCAATTCTCGCGCCGCCTCTCTTCCGTTCATCGAGAAAGCGCCTCAGAAAAGGTCGACGTTTCGCTCACCGGCTGCGCCAGATCGAACTGGGCCTTACCTCGGTAAACCAGCGCCATGATAGTGGCGAAGACCGATGCCTTCGGCGCCGGCATGATGCGATACAATTCTCCGAGCGTGTGTGGGCGAAGCCGGATTGCATCGCCAAGACGGAGTGCCAAGTCAGGGTCGTCGGCTCCGCGTGCGCGGCTGACGATGACCTTGCAGTTCGAAAGTCGCGGCTCCTTCCGGATGTCGAACTCCGTCAGCACGCAGAACCGAATACCGTGATCATACCAATATGCTTCGCGGATCAGATGCTCCTTCTCGGCCCAGTTCGTCTTTGCCCGGAGAGCCGCTGCCTTTCCCTCAAGCACCACGATTTCGCCGTAAGTTGTTCGGGCGACGACGTCTGGAGTGTAAGTGCGCCGTTGGAAATGACCGTGTTCCGCAGGAGCGAAGTAAACGAGGGAGTGTGCCTCAAGCGCGAAACTCTCAAATGAGGGGTCCGCTTCCAGCAGAGTATGGAGATCACGCTCCAGCAACGATCCGTGCTGACGAGAACCTAACAGCTTTGATGCGCACGACATCCCGACGATCAATCCGCGGCGACTAAACCTCAGAGGCTGGCGCATTCGGGATGGGGCCTCACAAAGCCCGAAATATTCGGGCGTGATCGAGGATCGCGGCCGCATTCAGCCTCCTGTTGTTTTTGCCACCTCCGCACCTTGTTGCTTCGCGGCGGGTGAGTTTCCCTGGGTTAAGATTTTTATCCGAACGATGTCAAATGATTTCATAAGATCAGTTTTTTAAATTATGATGTAAAGAATTGCTGGACAGGCAATGCCGTCTATAGCTATCCGAGAATTAACCAAGTAAGGTTATGGTTAAGAAAAATTTATACTTGCAACGGTGCATAAATGTGGTAGGAGTCTGCCCGACAACATGGATTATTGAAATGGAATGCGACTTTCAGGAATATCCTTTGCTGGGGCTGGCTTCCGGCCGCCTGCCATGGCGACGACAATTCACTGAGGTGGGCACAGGCGCGCTGTCGGGGCACTTAGGCCGCTTCACGCCGCGCGGAAACTGACATCCAGAACTGACTCACCCGATTGAAAAGGCCCTGCAAATGAATGCGTACGCAATTCTGCAAAATCTGCAGCTCGCGATCTTCGATTCTGAGGAGGAATTCTTCAGGTATTACCTGTCCTTGGGGCCTTACATGGCTTCCAACGAAATCCCGTATAAGGATGGAAGGTTCATCCAGTTTTTTGAGTGTTCTTTCGCTCGTGATCGTCTCTCTGACTTGACGGAAATCGACTCGAACACACTGGACGATTGGGCGAAATCAGGGATCCGGATTATGCCGGAAGGCAAAAGGCGGCCTTGCTCCTCCGATGTCGCCAGACTCTGCGCTATCCGCGATATGTTGGCTCTCGATATCCCGCTCCTTCACGCAGCGAACATCGCCGGGAAGGTTTCCCAAAGCATCCTATATCATGCGCTACGGCGGTCAGCGTCGCTCACCCGCGTGATCAAGGAATCTGAAACAGGAATGTTTCGAACAGTTGCTTCAAGTCTGGGAACCGACGAGGCGATCCTAAGCCGCGCCTTTGTCGATCGGACCGGAAAATTCGCGGTTATCAAGCAGGCAAACCTTGCGGTTAAGCTTAGGAGGCGGATTTCGGATGACGAGCATGCGAGGGGCGTTGTCCTCGATCTCGATGCCGCCGGAAAACGGCTTGCAGAGCGGGCAGGCAGCTTCCTCGCGAAGATGGCGATCCGCTTGCCCAGGCGAGGCAACTCTGCGTCACACGATTTGGTGGCAATGGCGGCTTTCCCGACGCTCCAATAGCTCTCAGCAACGACATCGTTTCTAAGCGGTGTCGTTGCTGGCTCTGAGCACGCATCAGAAGAGGACGACTATGCATAAAGACATTTCTTTCCTTGACGACGGATTTTCGCTTGTAACAGGGGCTTCGCTTCAGCGGTTTCCCGAGGCCATTCCGGCATTTCGTGGCATTTTCATTCTGTTTGTTAAAGATGGTCAAGAAATATTGCGCAAGTCCAACTGCAACGTCGGTGACAACTCATCATATTGTGGAGTTGGATACTTTCACCTGTTCACAGGTCAGACATTTGATCTGCGACAGGAATTGCAGCAACATTTGGTTGGGATGGCGTTGACGTCTGCTTTCAAAACGGCCCTCATCGCACTTCAGTACGAGCATCTCTCGATCTGGCCCGAGATGGACGCATTGATGGGAATTATGGACAGGAAGTTGGGGCTATTCCTAAAAGACAACCTTTTGGTCGCTTACAAGCACGAGAAGATTTCTAAAAATGGCGAGGCTGATCTGATTGAAAGGTTGGGCGGTCCGCTCAACCTTGGGTCCAAATTTCAAAGGGCACAGCTGGCAAACTTGAAGGCACTTCAACAGAAATTTCGAGAGGAAATGTTTGGCCCTGTTTTTCCCGTTTAGGGCAATCAGGGCGGGAACTCAGCAGACGGAGCGACACATGGCCTATTTCCCGTCTAATCCTGTCAGGGCGACACCGCCGGTCATCGCTAGGGACGAATGCTAGCACCCGGTCGGTTAGGAATGCGGCGCCGGACAGCCGCTGCGAAGACAGACAGTCTTCAGGATATAGCGAACTATCCAGCGTCAGAGCATCAACTCACTTCTCATAGGATGATAAGGCTTCGACAATAGCGGTGGCTCGAATGAGAGCTGTGCGAGCGGCGGAGAGTTCAATTGCCAATTCGAACCCTTGCCGATCGGCCAGCCGCATTACCGTCCTCATTACCGCTGGCGAGTTCCTAGCCAGTAGGATGAGGTGCAATCCTCCAGGCCCATGATCTCCGTTCAACCAGTGCCTTGCACTACGGTCACTCGCACCCGTCCAGAGCATTACGGTTTTCGTCGCTAACCGGCTGGTGCCGACCTCGGTTGCCAATGCTTTGGCAACTGCAGCCGCATAGGCGATTTCGGTCGCGTGAACGGGTCCCTCTGGAAGTTTATTGCCGCTTTTCGGAAACATATTTCCGGCTCCTTGAGCTAAAGTATCTTGCAGCTTCCTGCTTTTCCGCACGTGGCCCGAGATGGTAATCAATTGGAACCAGACGGGTGGGAGCGAAGCCCGGGCCCCGCGTTCCAGGATTCGAGCCGCCCAATACGTTCGCATGTCGACTGAACACCAGAAGTATTCGACCGACAACCAAGCGTCGGCAATACAGCGGTACGCTGATGCGCGCGGCTTCGAGATCGTCCGGACTTATGCGGACGAGGGCAAAAGTGGCCTACGCCTCGTTGGAAGGGACGCCTTGCAATCCCTGCTGGGCGACATTGAAAGCGGTCGCGCGGACTACGCAGCAATCCTTGTTTACGATGTCAGCCGATGGGGACGCTTTCAAGACCCTGACGAAGCGGCCGCTATCGAGCTTAGATGCAAGCACGCCGGAATCCGCGTGCACTACTGCGCCGAGCAGTTTGAGAACGACGGCAGCATTGGCTCTTCCATAGTGAAAACCGTCAAGCGGGCGATGGCCGGCGAATACAGCCGCGAACTCTCGGTGAAGGTTTTCGCAGGTCAGGCCCATCTGATCCGGCTCGGGTTCCGGCAAGGTGGCGCCGCCGGATATGGCCTGAGGCGGATCCTTGTCGATCAGAACCACAATCGAAAGGCGGAACTTGGACGAGGCGAACAAAAAAGCATCGCGACCGACCGGGTCATCCTGATCCCTGGACCGAAACATGAGGTCGACACCGTCCGAGAGGTCTATCGCAAGTTCGTAACTGAGAACCGTTCCGAGCTGGAAATTGCCCAGGCTTTGAACGCTCGGGGCATCATTTCAGACCTAGGTCGGCCTTGGACGCGAGGAACGGTCCATCAGCTCCTCATTAACGAGAAATACATCGGAAACAACGTTTGGGGGCGTACGTCGTTCAAGCTCAAACAGTCGCATGTTCAGAATCCAGATGACGCCTGGATACGCGCCGATGGGGTGTTCGAGCCGATTGTCGACAAAGATTCCTTCATCCGGGCCCAATCCATTATAGCGGCAAGGTCCGAGCGTCTGTCGGACGAGGCCATGCTGGGCCTCCTCGGCACAATTCTGGCCACGAACGGCTATCTCTCCGGCATCATTATCGACGAGGCAGAGGACTGCCCCTCGAGCAGCTCGTATCTGTCGCGCTTCGGCAGCTTGCTTCGCGCCTATGCTCTCGTCGGGTTCGTTCCGGATCACGACTATCGCTATCTGGAGACAAACCGAGCCCTGCGACGCATGCATCCTAATGTGGTGGCAGAAGTGATCCAGGGAATTAGGGCGGCCGGAGGAACTGTCGAACAGGAACCGTCAACGGATATGCTGACGGTGAACCACGAGTTCACCACCTGCATTGTAATCGTCAGGTGCTTCCATACTGGGGCGGGTTCACTTCGCTGGAAGCTGCGGCTGGATACGGCGCTGAACCCCGATTTGACGGTCGCAATACGCATGGACCCAAGAAACGCTCAGCCGCGCGACTATTACCTGCTTCCCCGTTTGGACATGCATACGGCCGTCTTGCGCCTCTGCGAGCACAACGGGCTGTCACTCGATGCATACCGTTTCGATACTCTCGAAACCCTTTATGCAATGTCGCAACGAACTCCCATAGAGGAGGCAGCGTGATGACCGCAATGCCGGCGCAGCGGGTTGAGATGATCCCAGTCGATAGGATTGCGGTCGTCAATCCCAGAATACGCAACAAACGAGTCTTCAGAGATATCGTCGACAACATCTCTGAAATCGGCCTCAAAAGGCCGATTACAGTCGCGCGCCGGCCCGAGGCGGGAGGACCGTATTACGATCTGGTTTGCGGACAGGGTAGGCTGGAGGCTTACAAGGCGCTTGGCCAACAGCAGGTCCCAGCTCTTGTCGTCACTGCCGACCCCGAAGACTGTCTCGTAGCCAGCCTGGTGGAGAATTGCGCTCGGCGCAAACATCAAGCCATCGATCTTCTGAACGATATCGGCAGAATGAAACAGCAAGGGCACCCGATACCTGACATTGCAAGGAAGACGGGACTTACGACGGAGTACGTTCATGCCGTGGTCAAGCTTCTTGAGAAGGGTGAGCAACGCCTTCTGCGAGCGGTCGAATCTGGCCAGATCCCCTTCAGCGTCGCGCTTGATATCGCCGAGGCGGATGACCAGGATATACAGAGCGCGCTTCAGAATGCTTATGAGAAGAACCTTCTTCGCGGGCGAAAGCTGCTTGCGGCGAAACGGCTTGTGGAGCAACGGCGCGTTCAGGGCAAGCGCCTGAAGAGCAATCCTCATTTGAAACCAAGGAAGCTTTCGACCGATGCCCTCGTTCGCGCGTATCAACAGGACACTGATAGGAAACGCCTGCTGATCAGGCGTGCGCAGGCGGCGAGCAACCGCCTCATTTTTATCGCTGAAGCGCTGCGAAGGCTGCTGCAAGACGAAGAGTTCCGGGACCTTCTCACCAACGAGGGGCTAACGAGCTTGCCCAAGAATTTGGCGAAGCGTCTAGACCGGTTAGAGGCATCAAATCCATGAGCACAGCGGCAAAAACAGCTCTCGTGAAAATCGCATTCGAAAAAGCGAGCCTCCGTATTTCGATCGATGAGATACTGCCTCTTAGGCAACTCACCCCCTCGGTATTAAAGTCCGTGAAGTATGCCCAGATCGCTGCTTCCATTGCCGAGGTCGGCATCATCGAGCCGCCGGTGGTGGTCAGGGACGGCACTGACAGAAATCGCTTCCACCTGCTTGACGGCCACATACGCGTAGACATCCTGCGAGCGCGTGGCGAGACCGAAGTCGTGTGCCTCGTGGCCACCGAAGACGAGGCGTTCACATACAACAAGCGCATCAGCCGGATAGCTATCATCCAAGAACACAAAATGATCCTGAAGGCCATTGAGAAAGGCGTGTCTGAGGAGCGGCTCGCGCGGGCATTGAACGTCAATATAACCAGCATCCGCCACAAACGCAGCCTGCTGGAGGGCATCTGTCCGGAAGTCGTGGACTTGCTTAAGGACAGACACGTGCCGATCAACACGTTCGGAGAGCTGAAAAAACTGAAATCGATCAGGCAAATCGAGGCAGCCGAGCTGATGATAGCAATGAACAAATACTCGATCAGCTACGCGAAATCTTTGGTCGCCGCGACGCCCGAGAGCCAGCTGGTGAGGGGCACCAAGACGGTAAAGGGCTTAAGCCAACAGCAGATCGACATGATGGAGGGCGAATCCGCCACACTCGACCGAGAGTTCAAAGCGATTGAGCAGGATTATGGAAGCGATCATTTGGATGTAATCCTCGCCACCGGCTATGTGGCCCGGCTACTCGAAAACGCCAGGGTGGTGCGGCACCTGGCACACCGCCATCCGGACATTCTCGCGGAGTTCCAGAAAATCGCGGAAGTGCAGAAGGCAGCGTGACCTGGAGTGAACCGCGATAAGCCCGGAGACCGCGGCGAGGATTGCAATCCTAGGGTCGATTGCAGGTGAATGCCGGCGGAAGCGCCCGATCTCACCTGGTCACTGACCAGCGCCCTAACATCGCGTCGGCTAGCCGACTTGCATTATTTCCGCACATTCTTGGCGCCTCTCACGAGCAGCACTAGTGCTTTGTGTGTATAACAAGGGTTCGGATTCTCACGCTGCTTAAACCCTCTTGAAGATAACGCCTCGATGTGGTTGTCATCCAGCGGGGAGTGCTGGAATGTCCTTGAAGAAACTACCATTTGTCAGTTCGGTGCAGTTGGCGCGGATTGACGAGAGCCACGTGATTCCGACTGCATTGTTCTACGAAGGGAAAAAGCCGCATGTCGGCCGAGACGCGCGCGAACGTTGCACCTCTCCTGAACTGCTGATCGAAGATTTCAAGATCGAACTCGGGAACAATGACCCAGACCGTTTGGTCAGCCGTTCCAGCTTGACTAATGTTCCGCGACGCACGCCGGTAGGGTTAGCCAAAGACTTCTTCGATGAGACACTAAAGAAGATAAACGGCTGGCTTGCTTCGCAAGGGTTGCCCGTCCCGACGCGGATTCTAATCGCCGAGCCTCTCTCCCTCGGGGGCTCTGAACTCGCAGACGAGTCATGGCTCTCTCATTATCGAAAATCCATCAAGAAGGCTCTTTACGGGAAATTCGAAGAGATTGACTTCATGCCGGAGCCCTTCGCGGTCTTCCAGTACTATCGATATGGTCTACGCCATCCGGCTGTTGCGGAGCAAAGAAAGCACGTCGCACTGGTTCTTGATTTTGGTGGCGGAACTTTTGATGTTTCCGTGGTTGAAACGACGAAAGCTGGCGACATCAGTGGCGGCGGGGTCAACTCACGGCCTCTAGGCGCGACCTCTATCCAGGTTGGAGGTTTCTTCATCAACAGGATTCTGGCCGAGGACCTATTATTCTCGGTAATCGGACCTCGCGTAGAGAAATCCAAGGTGCGGAAGGCGCTCACCTTCTTCTATGAGCACAAGAATGCCGATGAAGAAGAAATGGGTGAATGGAGCGAGGAGAAGAGGGCGTTCTTCAAACATATGAAGGTATTGCTTCAGGAGGTTGAGCGCGCGAAGATAGCGATTTGTAACAGTATTGCAAATTGGAGTCTTTCGGCTGACTTGTCGGGGATAGCCCCTTATCCTATTTCAATTCCGGTAGATCCGTTCGATGAGCGCTCAGCTCGTGGGAACAAGAGGCTAGATGCTGCCAAAATACAGAAAGTTTACACGGATCGCGTGTGGTCAGAGAAGCTTCGAGATGCGGTGTCTCGAACAATTGACAGGTCAAAGGACGACCTGGCCGGGCAAGATATATCGGTCGTTTTGCTATCAGGAGGATCGTCAAACATCCGGTGGCTCCGATCTTTGCTTGAACGAGATCTGAAGTCTCAGCTTGTTAATGCTCAGATATTGGAGCTAAACGAGAATTTCGCGGAAATAGTGGCGAAGGGCCTGGCGACTGAATGCGCGCGTCGGTACTACACTGGCGGTCAAGGTGATTTTCGTGCTGTAACCTACAACCGCCTTTGCTTGCTCCTCAGACCTGATGAAGGAGAGCTTGAGAGAAAGCGCTTTAGACCAGTCAGCGAAAACCTAAAAGATGACGGGCGCGAGCCAAAGGAATATGACGACGCGGTATTGCTTCCCGCAGCGAGTAGCCTGCGGGGGCTTATGGGCCAACCTTTGCGCTGGAAGGTCCGCCTTTCCAAACCGCCCAAGCACAACTTGAATTACTATTTCATGCGGTCGTCTTTCGACCCCGATGACTTGGAATCGCGCCATAACATTGTCGAGACTAAGGTGCAAACTCCACGGGGTGCCGTATTCCAACAAGGGATCGAAATCGAGCTGGTCGTGCGGGAGGACGGCACAGCTGAGCCGCGCTTTTTTTATGGGAAGGACAATCTGAGAGACGGAAGCAGTGCCGTTGGCAACCCATTTTTCATGGACATGACGTTTGCTGCCGAAGAAGTACAAGGGGAAACATATCTCGGCTTTGATTTTGGAACGAGCACGTCAGCCTGTTCATTCGTGAGCAGTGCTGACATCCAGTGGATTGAAGAGCGATCAAAAAGCGCCAATTGGCTTGAGCTAGCCGAGCTTGTGAGTGAGCTGCCCTATCCCGCAGCAGCGCCGTTGGCCAGGTATATGTCCGAGAAGGATGCACTCCGGCGGCTTGACCGAGGTAGAGAAGCGGTCGAAGCAATGCTGACGTTGTCAGCCTACTTGGTTCTGGCAGAGCACTGTACCTTAGCGAAGGTGAACAGCTCGCATTTTAAGGGGATGGGACATCGTTCGGCAGGTCCCCTTTGGGCAATTCTGAAGAATTGCCTTAAGACCGCACGCACCGATCTGCCCTATTGTTCAGCGTTGCTGCCCTTGACCCAAAAGCACTTGCCCACAATAAACCAGTGGATTGATCAGATTGCCAATTCAAAACATGGACGTAGCTCAAACGTAGACTATGTGAGCTTCTTGGGTCTGCTGGGTAACGTTATTGCCAAGGCGTTTAGCGACAGTTGTCTAGGCGTGTTCGAGGGAGTAACCCCGAAAAGATTTAGCCAGGGAAGTTTCAAAGGGCTGTTCCGAGAGTTGCGAGGTCCATCACAGACGTTCATTCATGTACATGAATACGAGGGTCTCATCCCGTTCTCTGATGAGGATGTCTATGTTGCCAACCCGAAGAATGGAACGGCGATCAACCTTGCCCCATGGTATCTTTGGGGGCTAAACGCTTCCGGTCACCACAGTGAGATCGACCTCTTCGAGTATGACACCTCCAAACCAAATGGGTTTATTTTCAAATCCGTGCAGCCAGGCGGCGAGTTCATGATTTCGCCAGATGGGCAGTTGGAGGGTACGGCAGCTTTCATATCCGCAATGCGTGAGCGGGAGCAGCACAGAGATTTATTGCGAGGTTTGGCATTCTCCGGACTGGAATAATGACGCAACATCGGGGGGTGGCAGATAACGCCTGAGATTTGGTGACTGGCGTTTAACATAACACGCCTGCTCGGACTTCTTGGCGGATCTGATATTCAAATTGCGGATCCAATGTTTGAAAGGCCGCTCATCTTGATGGCAGGTATTGCGGCAACGCGGCTCAAGGGAGACGATCCGCCCTTCGATGACGTGGTGCGAGGCAAGGCTATCTACACGTGTGGCTTGTGATTTGGCGAAACCGGTCTACGGTCAGGTCGCATGAAACCGAGCGGGTGGCTGCGCTTTATTTGGGCATGACGGAACCGTTCGCGCTGATCGCATCCGCGAGAGCGGTGACAACATGATCAGAAATGTTTAGTTCAATCAGCTGGTGCTCGATATTAAGGACGTAGTCCATTGCTTTCCCGTCTGTGCCACGCGCGCGGACAGCCATGTCGGCGAGTTCACTCGCGGGAAGATCAGGAAGCAGGTTCTTGCCGCGATACAGCGACGTGATGGCATTCACTTGCCGTCCGTCATGAAGCCGAAGGGCAACGGTGAAAAAGAGGAAACCACCCTCGCGTTCTTTCAGATAGGCGAGTGCATCGGCATCGTCGGCAAAGCCAAACGCAATGCCAGTGCATACTGCCCCCTCTGTTTCCCTGATGTTCAGTGTGGGGCCTGGCTGCAGCTTCGTTCCCCAGTTCCGAACCGATGCCTTGTTGAAAGCGCGGCTGTATCCTTTTAGGTCGGCGACCTGACGCTCCGCGCACTCAAACCGCGCCTCCCAGCCGTCCCACATCAGCGAGCCGTATCCGAATAGCCACCTCATACTTCAGCCCACAGATCATCCGGCCCCAGATAGCGCAGCGCAACCTTCCCGCCCTTCATCACGGTGGTTCTCAGGAGGCCGCAACGTCCCGGGCTCAAGATACGATCGACGGTGCCCAAAGGCCGAAATTCGGCATCGGTCACAATCGTCTGACTATCCTCTTCATCTTCGATCAGGCGTAGCGGGGTGCCTTCTGACGGCGCGTCGTCTGTCCATGTGACATCACAGACTTCCCGTTCGGCAGACCAGCGTGCCGAAGATGTATGAACGACGCTCTGGATGTACTCGAGCCACAGCCGGTGCGTTTCTGGCGTCGGGAACGCCCTGTCTTCCGTGGCCTTCCGGACTTCAGGGATTCGCAGCCACCGACGCAACGACTTTGTGGAATCAAAATTCGGGTCCATGTCCGCAATGATCTTTATGGCCGCGCTGCGCGATGCAAAGCCGGTGCGCATGATCAGCGCTGCCCTCACATCAAGCGAACCGGTCTCAACAGCTGCTACGGCAACGCCAAGTTCCATATCCTCCAGCGTCGTGTCGGGCAGCCCTTTGGTCGGCGCAAGGATGTCACCATTGGCCATCCCTCGCACACGAACGGATTCCATCGCCCAGGGCAGCATGTAGACAAACCCCTGCTCGACAAAGCGTAGCACGGAGTCCTGATCCTCTGCTACGAAGCTCTGCAGCGCCTGACCACGAAGCCAGGCATCGAGAATCGCCTTCCAGTTCTTGGGAAGATTATCCGGTACAAAAGGCACGATCGCGAAAACGATCTTTGCAAAATCAGTGATCGCCTTGATCGCCTTAATGTCATCCTTGCTCAGGATCGCGCCATTAGCCTCAACTAGCAGCTGGTTGAGCTTGGGCGAGTTCGCATCAAGCGCCTTGCCCGTCGTAAGCCCGACACCAGATAGGAAGTAGCCTTTGCGCTGCTTAGGCGTGCTGTTAGCCCAGATGAGTTTTGCGCGGCCTAGAAGGACGGCCCGGTACACCTCATGCTGATTGGCCCTCCGACGCGCAAGCCGACGCTGGAACAGCGACGAGTTCAGCACATCGTCCAGCGCATCTTCCAGATCGGCCTCTGCAACATCGCCATCGCTCAGCAGGCTGAGGATGGCCGTATCCAAACTGGCCAGATGACTGTTCCACTGCACCTGTCCTGCGGCGGCTGCTTCAGCAGTTTCCGCTCTCAGTCGTACAAAATCCCATGCTGACGTGTTGTTGAGCACGTATTCACTCAAGCCCTTGACCGATTTGTCACCGGTCCGAAGAGCCAGGCGCGCAAGCAGGGTAAAAATCAGGCGAAGCAGACCACTTTCCATCTCGTGACCGGCCTGGTTTGCGATAAGCGCGTTCCACTCGGCTTTTCCCGTCATCTGATTGTCGTACATAGGGAAGAGCACCAGCCCCTCCACATCGACATAGGCGCGACCCGCGCGACCCACGATGTTCCTAAATTCCGACGAGGCCAGCTCTTTGCGGTTTCGCTTGAGGCCATGGAAAATCACGGCAGATGCAGATAGGTTTAAGCCCTGTGCCAGCGTTGGCGAAGATATTGTCACGGGGAGAATACCTTCCCGTAGCAGCCGCTCAACTTCCTTGCGGTAGGGCGTGGGCAATGCGCCGTGATGTACCGCAACCCCAAGCTCCAGGCATTTTAGCAGGTCGTGATTCGGGCCAAGCCACTCCGCACCGATCGCGAGCGCATCGGCCAGGACAGCCTTATCCCCCTTGAACAGAGATCGAAGCGCGCCCTGGCGATGCAGGGACACCACAGCTTCCGCAAATGGTTGGACCGATCGGCGTAGCGGACAGAAGATTAGCGCAGACTGACCCTCCTCCACCGACCGCCAAGCTGTTGCAAGGCACAGCTCGCGCTGATCACGCGGAAACTGCGTTCTGCGACCTTTCGGAACAAAGCCTCTAATATAGTTCTCGACCCAAGGAGCTTCATCGCCAATGCGCGCATCAAGGCGCGCATGTGTGCCCCGCCAAGTGACCTCGCCATAGCGCAGTCTTGTGGGGCGCCAGTTTTTTCGAATTAATCCATCCTTGGCGTCACCCGTCAGCCAGTTACAGAAGTCATCAAGCTGGTCGCCATCGGGCAGTACGGCGGACAGACACACGATGCGTCGGCTGCCGGCATCGCTTCTGCGCAGCAGCCGCTGGATCTGGACCTCGTAGCGGATTTCACGCTCGCCAAGCCCGATCATGTGGCCTTCGTCGAGAACGACGAGCCCCACATCGTCCAGCAGCGATGGATCATTGCGCAGCGCGAAATCCAGTTTCTCGGGCGTGGCTACGATCACATCGCGGTCCTCGAAGAAACTGGAATCCGTTTCCGATACACCAATGCTGCCGTAGAGGCTTGACACTGTTTTGCCCAGCGGGGCCAGCGTCTTCTGCAGCGATACCTCGGTCTGGGCTGAGAGGGCCCGCAGCGGCGTTACAAAGACGACACGCTCGCCCTTCGCAAGGGCGCGAAGAATGCACAGCTCTGCGACACGGGTCTTGCCGGCGCTTGTGGGCAGTGAAACAACCATATTACCATTGCTGCTGATCGCCTGCTCAACCGCGTCCAGCTGTGAAGGCCAAAGCTCGATTTCGGCACGCGAACGCCGTAGGGCCGAGGCGACGAAGAGCTCACGCAGCTGCTTCCATCCCTCCGCGTTATCTAGATTGTTTGGACTTAGCGGCAGGCGTTGATGAAAACTCGTATCCCACAGATCGCGTAGCAGATGGGCGGTCAGACGGTGGCACCACCACTGCGGAACCATGCTGACCCCGGCTGCTTCCTCGCGACCAATATCGACGCGGTCAACTGCCTGTCCCATCAGCTCTGCATCTCCGCGCTCGAGTGCAAGGAAAGCCATCGCAAGCGCGCCCAGCAGATTGTCGGTCAGTGCCAGATCGATGACATCGGCACCGACGTCTTCGTCGTCATCGCCACCATCATCAGTAATCTCGTCGCCGGTCGGGATGGCAGCCAGCATCTCCGTCAGATGGCCGTCTTCAGCACTGCCTTCCCGTCGCCACTCAAGAATCTCTTGCTGCGCCCGATCGAGGTCGCGCAGCATCAGAAGCGCAAGGCAGCGTTCTCCACGCGAAAGATTGGCATCGTCGATGGTGGCCCGCAGCATCGAATACGCGCGCGCAGAGTAACGGCCAAGGTGATAGGCGGCGGCCGCCACAAAGCGGTGAAAATCCCGATCCGGATTCGGCGCACCGTGCGCCACGAGGGATTCCAGGGCTTCGCCGGCCTGCTCAAAGGCGCTGCGGGCAACATCGGAGTTTCCGTCTCCGTCAAGGAGACGCAGGCCCATATCCAGAAGACTATATCCGTAGGACAGCAGGTCATAGGAAAGCTGGGCCGCAAAGTTCGGAGCATCCGGCGGCAGTTGTCCGTCACGCCAGATCAGCGACCGGGCCTGGCCACGTGCCAGCAGACGGCCGCGGAAGCCACCCTCGGTGGCCGTACGGACCGCAGACTCGATGGCCTCATTTCCCGTCGGCATTCTTGATCACCTTTCCAAATACCGATCTGATGAACTTCTGGTGGTCCTTGACACGAAGACCGACAACACTCTGCGCAACCTGTCCAGTGTAGGTCTGTACGTTCGCGCCCAGCAGGTTCGATGCATCGTTGCCCGTGAAGGCAAAGATCATGTGCGAGACCTGCGAAAGCTTGATGCCATCCCGCCAGAGCGCGTCGTCTATGAGGTCCGCAAGCTCATCGTTTCCTTCCTCGTGCAGGCGGTCTGCAATGAACCCGAGGGCGTGCGCCGAAGGACGTGAATGGGATTTCTTCAGTGCCGTGCGCGCGGTATCCAGAACCTTTGCCGTTATGTTGGCGGCGCTTTTGACCTCGCCCTTCAGGAAGCGGATATTTCCTGCGCCGGCGGCCGGCTGTATGCCAACCAGGTCATCACCGCGCATCGCCATGTTGCGGTGATCTTTCCAGCGCAGCTTGTTGATACTGGTTCCAAATGGTGTCGATTCCTGCACATAGGTCGCACCCAGGATTTCACCAAGGTCGCCGGAGCGCACCTGCGGGGACTTCGGAAGCTTCTCTTTGAGGTGTGCAGCGGCCTTCGTCTTCCCCAGACGTTTCAGCAGCTTCGCTGTGCGTTCATCTGACGCATAATGTGAAGGCACAACCGCCGCTACTGTATCACTAGCAACGTCAAACTTGCCGCTTTCCAGCTCAAGAACCGTGAGGTGGTGTTTTCCTACCTTCTCGCTTTTGATTGTGCACCAGTCTGTTATTTTTGTCATTTTCAGCCCCACAGCTGGCACCAAATCGCATCTATCGGGCCGCAAGTATCAGAAACAGTGTTCCTTGACTATAACCGGCCCTAAGCTCTAACACGACACAGTCGTCAGGTCGTCATCATGTATGGCCTTACTCTTTGCCATCGGGCGCAGCGGGCTATTTTCACACTTTGGCATAGAATGACGGAGGTCCGCTTTTTGCGTTGAGTGTCGTAGCAGCCGACAGTCTGTCTGCTTTCTACCCCTAAAGCCAAATGCGGAACGTTGGGGGGTAGGTTTTGGAAACTGACTGTGGTCGTCGAAGGCTGGGATTAAGGTATCGGATGCGGCGCTGAGCCCCTCGCGTTTGCCGCGGCTAACTAGTTTTACGCAGCCGAAACCCGCCGGTCTAACCAGCGTCCAAGCAGGACGGACATGGTGGTTTTGGGCCGAATCGAACGGCTGACCGAGTTGTCGAGGTAGGCGCCGACGAAGCGCAAGCGCCGTCAAGCCAAGAATCGGGTATCGGCGCACGCTTCTGGGAAAAGCTGACGACCCTGGCACGTCCTCTATCAAGACGATGAAAGCGACGAGCAATGACGCGTCATACGATCAGAACACTTTTACGAGGCTTGGCGCCTCGCAATCCAACGATATGGTATCTACAATCCATTCACTGGACGGGGCGCAATTGCTGGCCTGCTCCCTCACGGGCCGCACAATGTCCGTGATGTGTTGGCTACGAACATCCTCAAGCGGACAGGCTCTTATGAACAAGCGAGCTACGCCATCAGGACACTCCCGATATGGTTGCGCATCATTACGGGCGTTTCCTGCCCCAGGACAAGGCCGCTCTCGCAGCGCGGATATTGAACCAAGTGTGGGAGGCGGCATAGCCCAGTGCAGCTACAATGTAACTTTCTTTTCGCCGCGCGTATCCGGTCTAAGTGGCGGCTTTACGAAGGGGGTGCCCTCTTGGCACCTTGGCCCACGCGTTAGGCGAGGCAAAGGACGGACGAGGAGCCAGAAGGCCGCCGGGTCTCGGCGCGTGTAATCGTGCTAGATCAATCACAATCTCGGTGGAAGTGGCTGGCATTCCTTGCTATGCCTTGGCCTCGCATGGGGAAAGATTCGCGTCTATCGAGCCCAAGAAGAACGAAGTTCGGTTCCTCGTTTTAGCTTGCCCGCAAAGTGCTGGGCAAGAATTGGATGAGCGTTGCCGATGAAGGACCGTAGGTTCGTAGATTTGTTCTCTGGATGCGGTGGATTGTCGCTCGGGCTCTCGATGGCCGGCATGCAAGGCCTGTTCGCAGTTGAGCGCGACCATATGGCATTCCGGACCTTCCATGCGAACTTCGTTTCCAAGTCCTCCAATAGGGGCCATGCTTTTGAATGGCCGACTTGGCTTGAACAACGTGCTTGGGGCATTGACGAACTGTTGGAGGAGCACAAGGCCGACCTGTTGGAGCTGCGCGGCAAGGTCGATGTGCTCGCGGGTGGGCCGCCGTGCCAGGGCTTCAGCTTCGCCGGGCGGCGGGTCGAGGATGACCCGCGAAACCAGCTTTTCCACAAATATGTCGAAGCGGTCGACGCGATCCGGCCCGCGGCCCTCATCCTAGAGAACGTACCCGGGATGCGCGTCGTGCATCGGCCCTCGAACGTCGTCGAGTTGCAGGTCGGTCCCGCGCCCAAGAAGCGTTCCTTCTACGACAGGCTCGTCGAGAGCCTGGATGGTGTTGGCTACAGGGTCGAGGCAGAGCTGGTCGACGCCTCTCGCTTCGGGGTGCCGCAGAAGCGGTCTCGCCTCATTGCCATTGGAGTCCGGCAGGATCTGGCAGGCTGGCTGGAAGGGGGTGTTCGTCGCCTCTTCGAACTGCTCGAAGAGGTTCGCGCATCCCAGCTCGAGCAGCTCGGCCTGCCTGACGCTATATCCGCCAGGGAAGCGATCTCGGATCTTGAAATCGCCGGAGTGCAACTACGCCCTTGCGAAGATCCTGAGTCCCCTCGCGGCTTTCAGGAGGCGCGCCGGGGCGAGCCTGCAACTCGCTATCAACGCCTTATGCGCGGCGATCACGAGCGCCAGCCTGATAGCATGCGCCTCGCCCGGCACCGCGACGACGTGCGCGAGCGCTTTGGGCGAATCCTTGCGGAATGCCGGCGTGGTGTCCGCATGGACGACGAAGCGCGGCGCGGCTACGGACTGAAGAAACACCGCATCTACCCGATGTCTCCGACTGAACCGGCGCCAACGATTACGACGCTTCCAGACGACGTGCTGCATTATTCAGAGCCTCGCATCCTGACGGTCCGTGAGAGCGCGCGTTTGCAATCCTTCCCGGATTGGTTCCAGTTCAAGGGCAAGTTCACCACTGGCGGCGATCGCCGAACCAAGGAATGCCCTCGCTATACCCAGGTCGGTAACGCGGTGCCGCCCTACCTCGCGCGGGCAATCGGAAGTGCACTCTGCAAGGCGCTCGACGAGATAGAGATTGGCAGGAAGGTCTTCGGGCAGGCCCGAAAGCGCCCGACCATGGCGGCGTTAGGCTAGCGCATGGAGATCACCGAAACCGCGGCGACTTACCCTGCGCAATTGCTCAGGTGGGCGGGAAACCGCTCCGGCGGTGTCCGTCGCTTGTTCGATGAGAAAAGCGGCCGGCCGGGTGCTGCGGTCTTCAAGACGAACCTGCTATCGCGCCTCCAGCAATGGTGCGCGGACATTGGCGCCGGCAAGGAGGGAACGCCGCGGGTCATTCTCCTCGTCGGTGGGCCGGGCAACGGCAAGACCGAAGCAATCGAGTCGACGATGATCTGGCTCGACGCTGCCCTCGGCTGCGACGGTAAGCTGCTCAGCGCACTTGAGATCGCCTTCAGACCCGAGGGAGAGAAAGTACCGCGGACGATCACGATCGATGCAGGGGCGTTTGCATCGCGGACCAGAAGCCTGCCACTTTCCATTGTTCAGGACGCCTCGGTCATCGCAGGCTCGTCGGGCCAGTCGCCGGCCATGATGCTCCTTAGCGAGCTGGCATCCGCAACCACGGATTCGCGCGAGCTTTACCTTTGCTGCGTAAACCGAGGCGTGCTCGACGATGCGCTTATAACTGCCATCGAGGCAGGCGCGGACGAAGCGCGCAGGCTTCTGGAATGCACCAGCCAGGCGGTAAGCCTGTCGCCCGACGCTCCTGCCTGCTGGCCTCTCGACGATTATCCGGACGTTGCAGTGTGGCCGATGGACATGGAGTCGCTGCTCGCTGGTACCGAGAACGGCGACCCGGCTCCGGCCGTCGAGATCTTCCGGAAGGCCATTGACGCCAGTCTCTGGCCGCAGCCGGGCACGTGTGCCGCCGGAGCGCATTGCCCATTTTGCGGAAGCCGGTCGCATCTCGCGCAGGAGCGGCCGGCAGCAGCGCTGCAGCAGATGCTAAGGTGGTTCGAGATAGGGAGTGGGAAGCGGTGGAGTTTCCGTGACTTGTTCTCGCTCGTTTCATACCTGCTGGCAGGGCATCGCGAGGATGCTTCCCTCGACGAAAGTTCCCCATGCGAATGGGCGGCGTCACTCCTGCAGCTTGACCAGGAGGCCGTGGCAAACGCTCGCCCGCGCAAGGACAGCTCCACCGCCCTCTTCCGGCTCGTCGGCTCGCAATACCAGCACGCCCTCTTCCACGGCTGGGACAAGGAGGCGGGTCAGGCCCTGCTGCGCGACCTCACCGAGCTCGGCCTCAAGGAAAACAACACTGCCATGGGTCTGCAATGGTTCCTTGCGTCTCGTAGAGCTTCCTATTTGCCAACAATGATCTCCGGCCTACTTGACGGTTTCGACCAGCTGCTCGACCCGGCGCTGGCAAGCCCAGAAAGCGAGGCGGCGGCAACGCACGGAAGGACCTACGTGCTCCGTGACTTCGACACACGGTTTAGCCGCTCGGTCGCTGAGGGGCTGGACCACCTCAAGAAGTCGCGCGTGCTCTCCGGCATCGAGACCGACCTCCTCGGTAGGCTTGCTGAGCTGGATTCCTTCCTCTCGAAGCAGCAGGTGCGCCGGAAAAAACCTGCCGTCGCCACTCGCGTGCAGCGTCTAGTCCGTGATTTTGCCTGCCGCTTGGTACGGCGGAGCATTGGCGCAAGGACCGCTACTGTCTTGGATGCTGAGGTGCTTCGTGAATTCCAGAAGATCGTGGACGATGGCGGCGATGGGGTCTTCGAAGTGGCGCGGGATGTAGAGCGGCTCCTTAACAAGAATCAGGACTTTGAGGTGTCACTTACGACGACGTTCGGGCAGCCATTGCCCCCACCGACGAGGCGCGCGACGCTTGTCGTCCAACGGCGCCACGTTCAGCCAACAGATACCGTGCAGGAGGGACGCCCACGCTCGCCGCTCCGCTTCCTGGAAGTCGGCGATGGCGCGTCAGCCCAGAAGATCGCCCTGACCTACGACCTATTCAAGGCAGTGAAGGAGGTCGATCGCGGCATGTCGGTCGCGTCCCTTCCGCGGTCCGTCCTTGCGCTACTTGATACAACGGGCGCTCGCCTTGGCGGTCCGATCGTCCGGGATGCGGTGGTACTACCTCGCGCCGAGATCAGGCTCGGCACTGGCGGAATCACTGTCCAGCAGCGGCGGGAGGGATTTGGCTTGCTCAGGGAGACTGGGCGGCGATGACGTTTGCGCAGTTCCGCGATGCACCATGGGCGAACTCGCACGAAGCCTACTCGAAGGCACGGCTAGCGATGACGCCAGCGCCGGAATACGCCAGCTCGGAGGTGATCCTCTCCTCCGTGTACCGGGTGATCGGCCTCGAGGGCGCGACCGAACGTACGGTGCCACAGAGCGGCCGCGATCTCGACCGCGCGATCAAGCGTGCTCGGGAACGCGGAAAGGGACCTGACCGCTCCACTCTTGACCCGGATTCCTTCAGCTCATTGCTCGGCTCTATCCTTGAAAGCCCAAAGCTCCCGAACCAATCGACCAAGCGCTTCCTCCAGGTGATGCCGCTGGTGCCGCAGCTGAGCGTCTTCTCTGGGTCGGCGCGACTGGCTGGCAATCCTTGGACCGCCGGCCAGCTTGTCAAGCGAATGGTTTGGCTGGGGTCCAGCGATTCGGCTGCAGCAGAGGCTATCTGGCGAGCCTTCTTCGAGGCGCTGTCAGTTGGCACCGAGGATGATGTGTTTGCCCGGTTCCTGCAAGCTGAGGTGGAGGCGTGGGTGCCGAAGCCCAACTGGCATCTAGCAACCCCGCGCGCCGACCCCGTAATGGCGAGGGATGACGCCAGCATCGACGTGTTTCCCGCGCGCCAGTTCGTCCATGACGTCCGGGCCGTGATCGCGGCAAAGTCGGCAATGACGCGCCGCCAGTGGACCAGCTTGCTGGAGGCTGTCATTCGCCTAGGTGCGGTCGCCCACGTCGTTTGGCTGTGCGAGGTCCACTCTCGCGCGTGGATAGCGCTGTCTTCGGCCCTAGACGGAGAAGGTCCCGAGGGCGCGGAGGCCTCGCGCGTTGCATTGTACCCCGAGCGCCTCGCTTGTCTTCCCTACGGAAACAAGGCCTTGCCCTCGATCCGAGACAGCGTCTCCCGCTTCCTTGCTGCGCGCCTCGGTATTAATACAACCCTGTGGGCTTTGGATTCATTAGGGATCGCGCCAGCGGATGGCCTGTCGTCCTCGCATGGCCTGGCGGAACTTTGCGACCAAGTCCGCGCAAACCGGACTCGCCTCGAAGGGACCGGGGTTCGGGATGTCGTTGCCAGTCTAGAGGACAGGGAAACGCGCACGCTCCTTTGCCGGAAAGGCATCGGCTCGAATATTAACGAGTTCGTCCGACACGTGCTTGGTCAGCGCCAAACAGCTAATCCCACGCTCAGGGGCTACGACCAAGGTTACGTCCTGAAGAAGGCTGGCGCCAGTGCGAATAGCCCGTGGATCGTGTCTCTCGGCCCGGTGGCCGTACTTGCACTGGTGCATTGTTCCCTTGCTGGCGTTGGCGGCCCTCGATCGGTCCACCGGCTCGCCCAGCATCTGGCGCAATATGGTGTCAGCATGGCCCACAGGGACATCCCCCAGAATGACCTCGGCCAGCAGCTGAGGATGCTCGGCCTCGTGCTCGACAGCCCTGATGCTGAGAGCGGCATGCTGCTCGTGCCGCCGTTCCGGTTGTCGCCGGTTAGCGGAAGGGGGCAGCCATGAATGCAATCGCGCAAGCGCTTGCCGACTATGTTTCTGCGCAGGTAGGCATCGCGCCACCGGATCGCAGGACTACGGGGCAGGCTGAGGTTAGGCTTGTCTTCCACGGGCCGCCGCTCGAGATCCTCTCGAAGGTGTTCGACCATCTCGTCCGCGAAGCCGAGTCCGTTGCGGGATCGCGGCCGCCCTATCTTCTGCAGGTTCCGCGTGCACAGCTGCCAGGGGGAAACCCTGGTATCGGTGAGTCGGGCAGATGTGACGAAACGCATTTGCTGGACCTCAGGAACCTACCCGAGCTGCCGAGCTTCGTGGCACTCGTGCCGCCGGGCGAGCACAGTATCCTGTCCGTGTCGTCGACGACCGACAGGTTTGGGGTCGCGGAGGCCAGCAACGGAGGAAACGCAACTTTCGAGAGCTGGTGGGACGACGCCTTCGTCCAACGCGTCGTCTCCGATGGCCTCGCGCGCGCCGGCTTGACCGAGGCAATGGTGGAAGAAGGTCGCCTGCTAGTCGAAGCCGCTGCTCGCGCGGCCGACGAAGTGGACCCCGACCGCTCTGTCCGCAAGGGGGCGTGGAACGTCGTCGCCCGGCTGTTCGCGATCGACCGGGGACTCAGCCTCTCGGCTGGATTTGGAGTGAGCCTAGCGTGCGGGGTGCCTCCACGGCGCGATGGGTCCCTGTCGGCTCGCGACCAGCTTGGAACGCTGGACAAGATTGCCGACGCGATGGCTGACGGGTTCCGCAATGGCATCGACCGTCTGGCAGACGGTGCCACGGACGATGAGCGGGCCGCGCTCGAGCAGTTCCACGCCCATATAAGGGCAGGCTGGCAGGTCCAGAGCGCCTTCGATCGTGCGACCGCGGCCTTCTATGCGCCGATGCAGGGCCTGGAGCTTGGCCGTCCGCCAGACTGGTGGAGCTTTCTGGACGTCGAGAAGTGGTCGGAGTTACTCGCCGAGGAGCCGGCGGTCTCTGGCGACATTGTCATGGAATGCGTCAACGCAATTGCTGCGCTTGGGAAGGCAATGCCTGCCATTGTAACGGATCGGGTCGACCTGAAGTTCACAACGAAGGGTAGCGATCAGAGCGGTGCCCGAGTCGAGGTGCAGCGCACACCGGCCGGTGGATCAAAGGGGATAGGTGAGATCGAGGCCGACTCCGACAAGGTTCTGTCGGACGCGGCTCCGCCGCAGCACAAGAATCCGATTAGCTACAAGGCGACGGCCGAGGGATTCAAGCCGGGCTCGATTAAGGTCGTGTCGCTAGCGACGTGGCAACCCGGAATACTCGTAGGTTGTCGTCTAGCAAGGAAGTTCACCGGTCCTCGCAAGCCCGCGAGGGGTGCCGCGCGAAATGGAGCCGACTGGGAATCGAGCCTTACATTGCCAGGTCAAGGTCGCTATGAGCTCCTCGTCTTTGTTTCGCCCGGAATTGAGCTAGAGCTATCGGCGACGAGCACTGCGGAGCAAGCGGACGGGCGGGCCGAGGCGGCTACGCAACTGGTGGTGCGCGGCCTCCGGGATTCGATCTTCCAGCTCGAGGTCGAGGCGGAAGGGAACCTGCAGGTCGACTTCAGGTTTGGCCGCCCGATCCGGGATGGCTCGTTCTCCAATGAGACTTGCCGCGTCTACCTGACCTGCGAAGACGTGCCTGAAGTTGGGTGCCGAAGCGAGTTCGAACGCCTCATACGGGCCAACAGGCGCCCGATCGAGCCTTTCGACGCCAAGGCGGTTATCCAGGTCAACCGCGCGGTCCGATCGACGATGCTCCAGGACTGGCTGCTGGCGCCCGAATCCGTTCGGCATTCCTACCAGCCAATTGTGCTAGCGGAGGACTATGGCGAGCACTGGGCGCCGCCAAGGTGGGGATTCGAGACTGGGCCCATCATGTCCGGAGGGAAGTTCATCTGCGACCCGCGCCCCGCGCCTGACGAATTCAATCCGCCGGAGGAATTCCTCGCCTTGCGCGAGGAGATTGCCAATCGCGTGCGTGGGGACGGCGACCAGTCCGGGGTCTTCGAGATCGCCCGACTTGGCGAGTGGGCCGCGCGCGATGAAGGGTTCAGAGCGGTCGTCGAGCGGTATGTTGATGCATATCATGCCTGGCTAGCTGCAGCACCCGAGGTCGCTTCCTGGTGCGATGTCGTCGCCGTGTCCTCGCTTGATGGAAGCGGTCGCAGCCTGACCCGGGTGCCGGATGCCATCCTGCTCTCTCCCTTCCATCCACTGCGGGTGGGCTGGCATGTGGTGGCGCAGGGTGTCCTGTCTGACGCCGACGAGCAAGGCAAGCCATGCCCTGCCGCCAGTGTGCTCGACCCTGACTGCGTCCCCGATATCATGACCTTGTTCGTGCGATCGCCATCGGGGGTGGACCAGGTCGAGTACCTCGCGGTCGAAAATGGCACCGACTATTGGTCAGTGCTTTGGAACGGGTCGAACCTCGCGAGCCTTGCTCGCCGGTCAATGGGCGCCCCGTTTGGCGACGAGTTCGGAATCAGCGTTGGCGGCATATCGGTCGGCTTCAGCGCCGCCCAGGTCGTCAGGGCGCTAGATGACGTCTCCGAGCTGCTTGCCGCCAAGCCGGTATTCTCGATCGCTGTGTCAAGTGCCGGTGGCGCCACGGATGCGTGCAACGACGGGCTCATCGAATGGTGCACGACACGCTTCCAGCCGGAAGCGAAGCGGCCGCGCTCGCGAGCAACAGGACAAAGATTGGTCGAGATATTCGACGACAGAACGGATGATGCCCGCCCGGATGATGCCAAGATCGCTAACCTATCCGAAGATACGCGGAATGCCGTTCGCTGGTACAGCGTCCAGCCACCCCGCAGCATCCCTGACCTCGGGATCATTGCGCAGCTCGACATGACCGAACCGGGGATCGCGGCAGTGGATCAGCGGACCCCGCTCGGCTTCGGCGCCTTATCACGGCACCGGATCCGCCGGCAGCTGCCGCGCATATTCCTCAATGAGTCCCGCCAATCCACTCCGCCGGCACAGTCCGGCGATGTTCTCGCCGACAAGATCGGTGGATTGACCGCAGCAATGGAGAACCTGTCGGCAACCCGAGTCGGCCTGCAATTCGCCCCTAATGTGCACGAGGTAAGGCACATGCTGCAGGGACGGCGGACCGACTTCGTGGCAGTATCATCATCGGCGATCGATCCCGCATGCTTCCTGGGGGGCTGGCTCGATGGAGCCTACCTCTGGGACTATGAGTTGCCGTCCTATTCCCACCGCTCCGGCGACACAAATGGCTACTATCTCATTTCGCAAGTGACCGATGCCGACCGGGAAGCGCTTGCCAAAGCCCTCGACCGCCTGCCGGGCTGCAAAGGCATAGAACCAGCCAAGGTCAAGGATGTGCTGCTCGAGGTGGCTCGGCGGGGCATTCCGACGATCAAGGGCCTCGCAGGCGACGATGCGGGCGCGACGGGTGACCTTGGCGTCCTCGTTGCCGTCCGGCTCCTTCAGGACAAGTTCCGAGCGGAGGCTGGTTGTTCCGGTGGAGTGCTCCCTGTGCTCAAGGGAAGCGAGGACGAGCCGGCGATCGCGATCGTGGTCCCAGTCGATCCATTCCGAGGATACATCGGGGACCTTTGCCGTACTCTCGGGAAGGACCGGAAAGACCTGACGCTTCTAAGACCTGACTTGATGGTATTAGGCATCGACTTCGCCGGCGGGCTGCGCATCAAGCTGACGCCGATAGAGGTCAAGTGCAGGCCCACGGCTTCCTTTGCGGCAGGCGATGCCGTCGAGGCGCTCGAGCAGGCCAAGGCACTATCATCGCTGCTTCACGCGATGGCACCCCATCCCGATCAGCCCCGACTTTGGGGGCTGGCTTTCCAGCACCTGATGCTTTCGATCATCGGATTCGGCATGCGGGTCTACAGCCAACAGGACGATGTCAAAGGGCACTCCGCCGAATGGTCGAAACTGCATGAACGAGTCGCGAAAGCGATCCTCGACGGCGATGACTGTGTCGAGATCGACCAGCGTGGCCGCCTTGTCATTGTAGACGAATCGCCATCGAGCGCGCCGCGCGACCATGATGGTGATGGGTTCGATGAGACGATCGTCATAGGGCGCGAGGACGCGGGCCAGATCGTGGCGGGCGATCCTTCGAGCTTCTACGCCATGGTCAAGGCCCGCGTGGGCGACTGGGCGCTCATGCCCGTGCCCGCTGGCCAGGTAGCGAAGGCTGACTCCGACGAGAGCGGGAAGCCAACGACACTGGCGTCGCCCCCGGTCGAAGCGCCACCAGATGAAAGCAATGGATCGGAAAGCGATCCGGCTTCACCGACGTTGCCGCCAGCCATCTCCATTGTCACTAATTCGCCCTCGGCGGCCGTGGATTGCAACGCGGAGGAGCAAGGCAGCGGGGTCGTCCTTGAGGTTGGAAAGGCCGTCGATGGCTTCAAACCGAGGGAGCTATCGCTCAATATCTCGGACACGAGGCTCAACCAGTTGAACATGGGCGTGGTCGGGGACCTCGGGACAGGCAAGACACAGTTGCTGAAGTCGCTCATCGCGCAGATTTCTGCTGCAGGTCCAGCGAACCGAGGGATACGACCGCGCTTCCTCATTTTCGACTACAAGCGGGACTACAGCAGCGAGGATTTCGTCGCGGCTACGGGCGCGCGCGTGGTGCGCCCCCACCGCCTGCCGTTGAACCTTTTTGACACTAGGACCATCGGTGACGTCCCCACACCTTGGCTCGACCGGTTTCGCTTCTTCGCCGACGTGCTTGGCAAGATCTATCCCGGCATCGGCCCGGTCCAGAGGGATAAGCTCAAGCGCGCGGTGCGGGAAGCATATGACGCAGCTCCGCAAGGGGCGCCCCCGACGCTCCGCGACGTCCACGCGGCCTATGCTGCGATTCTGGACGGAAAGTCCGACTCGCCAATGGCGATCATCGACGATCTCATGGATATGGAGATCTTCGAGCCGGATCAGACGCGGACCGTACCGTTCGACCAGTTCCTCAACGGCGTCGTTGTGATCGCGCTGGATGCCCTCGGGCAGGACGATCACAGCAAGAACATGCTCGTGGCGGTGATGCTGAACATGTTCTACGAGAACATGCTGAGGACGCCGAAGCGGCCATTCCTCGGAAGCAACCCGCAGCTCCGGGCAATCGACTCGTACCTGCTGGTCGACGAAGCTGACAACATCATGCGTTATGAGTTCGACGTACTCCGAAAGCTACTTCTCCAGGGTCGTGAGTTCGGCACTGGTATAATCCTAGCCTCGCAATACCTGCGGCACTTCAAGGCGGGTGCTACCGACTATCGCGAGCCGTTGCTGACCTGGTTCGTGCACAAGGTCCCAAACGTCACGGCGGCAGAGCTGTCCGCGCTCGGGCTAGCGGCAAGCGCGGGCGAGGTCGCAGAGCGCGTGAAGACGCTAGCGAACCACCAGTGCCTGTACAAGTCGTTCGACGTTCCGGGAGAGATCATCCGCGGTTTCCCGTTCTTCGAGCTTCTGCAGACCCGACTGCCTCGAGAGGAGTAGCGACAGCGGTGGCCGACTTCCTTTCCCCAGAGCAACGCTCGGAACGGATGTCGCGCATCCGGTCGAAGGATACGTCGCCGGAACTGGCACTGAGGCGGGCGCTCCATGCACTTGGCTTGCGGTTCCGTGTGCATTATCGGCGCCTGCCAGGGAAGCCGGACATCGCCCTCCCGAGATTCAAGACCGTCATTTTGGTACACGGCTGCTTCTGGCATCGCCATGCTGGATGCAAGATCGCGTCGACGCCGAAGAGCAAGACGCCATTCTGGCAGGAGAAGTTCGACCGCAATGTCCAGCGCGACCAGCGAAACACTGCGGCCATCGAGGAGCTTGGCTGGAAAGTGATCGTCGCCTGGGAGTGCGAACTGGGATCCCAGCGAAAGGCGGAGGAGGTTGCTCGGCGCGTTGCGTCGGAGATCGGCCAAAGGCGCCCAGCCTAGCCGGCGCCGTTCGGTCCGCGCTTTGGCCGATTTATCTGCGACAGCGTACAGAAAATTGCAGAATCAGCCTAAAAGCACGCCGCGATCACGGGTCCAACCTTCTGCGACGGAGTCCACACTTCTATGTCGTCCGACAAAGCTGGAGCGGGTAGCGGGAATCGAACCCGCGCGTTCAGCTTGGGAAGCTGACAAGCTACCATTACATCATACCCGCGCGAGCCCTCGTTACCATGATGGCGGGGCCTCAAGCAATCGGCAAAGCGGAGCCGGCGGCGGTACTGCTTGATGGTGGCCTGTCGAGTGCATATCTCTGATGTCGCGCTGCCGAATCGGGCGGCTCGAACCGGAGAATGGCCTTGTCCGCAATGACGCGCTTTCTTGGCGACACGCCGCTCAGGGTGTTCCTGAAGCTGCTGGTGGTCTCCTTCCTCGTCGGTCTCGTCATGCATGCCTTCGGCTGGTCGCCGATGGACGTCTTCTATGGCATCCGCCAATTCTTCGTCGATCTGTGGAATCTCGGCTTCCACGCCATCGACCGCTTCCTGGGCTATATCCTGCTCGGCGCGGCGATCGTGGTGCCCGTGTTCATCCTGCTCAGGATCGCCAGCTACAGGAAATAGCTCGGCGCAGCATCACGCATATCGGGAGGCGACCTCGAACAGGATGGCGTGCCGTGCGGCCAGCGCCGGCACGTCGGTCGAGTAGCCGCCGCCGATGACGCCGCAAAACGGCACGCCCTGTTTACGGAAATGGCCGATGACCATGTCTTCGCGAGCGCTGAGGCCATCGTCGCTCAGTGCCAGCCGACCGAGCCTGTCCTCGGCATGGACATCCACGCCGGCATTGCAGAAGACGAGGTCCCAGCGCCTTTGCCCGGATAGATCCGGCAGGATGGCGGCGAGCCGCTCGAGATAAGCGCCGTCGCCGGTGCCGTCCGGCAAGGCGACGTCGAGGTCCGAGGCGATCTTGCGCACAGGGTAATTGCGCTCGCCATGCATGGAAAAGGTGAAGGCGCGAGGCTCGTCCTTCAGGATGTCGGCGGTGCCGTCGCCCTGATGCACGTCGAGGTCGACAACCAGCACATTTTCGACGGCGCCTTCGGCCAGCAGCGCCAGCGAGGCGACGGCGACATCGTTGAAGGTGCAGAAGCCGGCGCCTTGCGCGCGCCTGGCATGATGGCTGCCGCCGGCCGCGTTGCAGGCGATGCCGTGTCTCAGCGCCAGCCTGGCGGCCAGCACCGTGCCCGCGGTGGCAAGCTGCGCCCTCAGCGACACGCGCGGACCGACCGGAAAGCCGATCTCGCGCTCTATTGTCTCCGGCACCTGGCAGGCGATTACCTGGTCGACATACTCGGCCGCGTGCGCGAGCTTCAGCCGTGCGGCGGGCGCCGGTTCCGGCATCGAGAGCGCGCCCGGTGCGGCCAGCCCGCGCATATGCAAGGCTTCCATCAAAAGCGGATATTTGCTCATCGGAAAGCGGTGGTTGACGGCGAAGCCGGCGTCATAGTCGGGGTGATGGACGATCTGCAGCGGCATGGATCGGGAGGCCTGCGCCAGCTCTGGGCAATTCCAGGAAAAAAGTGAAACGGTTTTCCGTCCGGAATTGCGTAAGGCCAGCGGAAAATTCGGTTGGCAGTTCGGCGGATGGTGGTTGCGTGGCGCCGGCAAACTGAGGCACATCGGGTTCACGATCAAGCCGCAATCAGCCAGGCAGCAATGGACGCAACCCAAGCCAGCGCCAGATCCTTCGCGGTCACCAACCGCTCGGTGCTGGCGATCGCCGTGCCGATGACACTTGCCTATCTGACGACGCCTCTGCTCGGCATCGTCGACACGGCGGTGGTCGGCCAGTTCGGCGACGCGGCCTTGCTTGGCGGCCTGGCGGCGGGATCGCTGGTCTTCGACGTCGTCTTCACCACGTTTAATTTCCTGCGCTCCGGCACCACCGGCCTCGTCGCCCAGGCGTTCGGGCGCGGCGATTCGCTGGAGGAACAGGCGGTGCTGTGGCGCGCCGTGCTGATCGCGGTCGTCGCGGGCGTCATACTTGCCGCCCTTTCGCCGCTCTTTGCCGTCGCCGGCCAATGGTTCATGGGCGCCGAGCCGCGCGTCAGCGCGGCGATGTCGGTCTACATTCGCATCAGGCTGCTGGCAGCGCCTTTCTCGCTCATCAACTACGCCATACTCGGCTACGTGCTGGGGCGCGGCGAAGGCGGGCTCGGGCTGATGCTGCAGGCGGTGCTCAACGGCATCAACATCGCGCTCTGCTTCCTGCTCGGCCTCGAGCTTGGCTGGGGCGTCGCCGGCGTCGCCTGGGCGACCGTCACCGGCGAGTTCCTGGCCATGCTGCTTGGCCTTGCCATCGTGCTCAACCGTTTCCGCAAGCTGGAGCGGCCGTCACGCCGCCGCATCCTCGACCTCCCGGCCTACCGGCGCATGCTGTCGCTCAACCGCGACATCATGATCCGCTCCTTCTCGCTGCTTGCCGCCTTCGCGCTGTTCACCAGGCAGGGCGCGCAATTCGGCACAGTGACGCTCGCCGCCAACGCCGTGTTGATGAACTTCTTCCTCATCGCCGGCTATTTCCTCGACGGTTTCGCCACCGCCGCGGAGCAGCTGGCCGGTCGCGCCATCGGCGCGCATGCGCCGGCCCCGTTCCGGCAGGCCGTCCGGCTGACGCTGATCTGGGGCTTTTGTCTCGCCGGCATCGCCACGCTCATCCTGTTGACCGCCGGCACCAGTCTGGTGGCACTGGTGACGACGTCTCCAGAAGTCCGCGCGGTCGCCGACACCTATCTGCCCTGGGCGGCCTTCACGGCGCTGAGCGGCGTGCTGGCCTTCCAGATGGACGGCGTCTTCATCGGCGCTACCTGGTCACGCGACATGCGCAACATGATGCTCTTGTCGTTCCTCGTCTTCAGCGCCGCGCTCATCACCCTGGCCCCGGCCTTCGGCAATAACGGCCTATGGGCATCGCTGCATGTCTTCCTGCTGGTGCGGGGAGTGAGTTTGCTTGCGGTGCTCAGGCTCAGGGTACGCACGGCATTTTAGTGCCGATTGTTTCAGCTCGGGCTAAGTGCCGGCGTTTCTCAGCTCCAGAGATCGGTCGAGAGGTACTTCAGGCCGGAGTCGCAAATCACGACAGCGATCGTCTTGCCTGATTGATCGCCGCGCAGGAGACGTAGCGCGGCGGCCACATTCGCTCCCGAGGAGAAGCCGCCGAAGATACCTTCGCTGCGCGCGAGCAGGCGCGTGGCCTCGCGTGCTTCATCGCCGGAAATCTGAAGATAACCGTCGACGGGCGCGTTGTTCAGAAATGCCAGGTCCGGCATGGCGTAGCCGCCGCCTTGAATGGGATGTTCGGGCTGGGTGACCGTCTCTCCCGCGGCTGCCGCGGCGCCCTTCGGCTCGACGATGAAGCACTTGATCAGAGGGTTGCGTTCCTTCAGCGCCCTTGCCACCCCGGCATATGTGCCGCCCGAGCCGATGAAGTCGACGAATGCATCGACGGCGCCATGGCTGGCGTCCCAGATTTCCGGCCCGGTTCCGTGATAATGCGCAAGCCAGTTCCCGTCGCGATGGAACTGGTCGGCGCGGTACGCGCCACGTTCCGCCGCAACCGCTTTGGCGGCCTGCTCGACGAGCGCGAGATCGCCACCCGAGACCTGCCCCGGCACCGACCCCGGCAGCTGGTCCGCGAGGATGACTTCCGCGCCGAGCGCCGTCATCATGCGTGCACGCTCCTCGGAGTTGCCCTTCGACATCACGGCGACGAAGGGGTAACCCCTGACGGCGCAAATGATGGCGAGCCCAGTGCCCATGTTTCCGGAGGTAAGCTCGACCACCGTTTGACCCGGCTTGATGGCGCCGGATCTCTCGGCCTCCTCGATTATTCCAAGTGCCGCACGGTCCTTCTTGGAAAAGCCTGGATTGAGATATTCCAGCTTGGCGAGGATTGCGCCGTCGACGCCCGCCCGCGCCGTCAGCCTGTCGAGCCGGACCAATGGCGTTCCACCGATCGAGTCAACGACGGAGTCCAGAATTTCGGCCATCGTTTGCCCTTCTGATTGGCGGGAACTCTCAGAGTTGTTCGGACCATCTTGCGCAGCCGGTGTCGCGCAGCTCTCCGATGGATTTGAGGTGTTCCCTCTCCGCAAAGCGCGCCATGCCGGCAACGATGCGCCCCGGCAGCGCCGGGCCGGCATAGATCATGCCGGTGTAGAGCTGGACGAGGTCGGCGCCGGCGCGGATCTTTTCCAATGCGGCCTCGGTGGAATCGACGCCGCCGACACCGATAATGGCCATGTCGGGTCCGAGCAGCTTGCGCATGCGAGCCAGCACAGCGGTGGAACGCCCGAACAGCGGCTTGCCCGAAAGGCCGCCGGCTTCACCGGCCGCGGTCGCGCTCCGCAACCCGGTCCGCGCCAGCGTCGTGTTGGAGACGATGACGCCATCGATTTTCTTCTCGGCGACCTCGGCGGCGATGTCTTCGAGTTCCGCCTCGACGAGATCCGGCGCGATCTTGAGGAAAACCGGCGGCTGCGCCGACGCGGCCGCACGCGCGGCCATCACCCGCGACAGCAATTCGCCGAGCTGCTCGCGCGCCTGCATGTTGCGAAGGCCTGGCGTGTTGGGCGAGGAGATGTTGACCGTCAGGTAGGAGGCATGTTGCGCGAAGCGGGCGACGCCGCGCTCATAGTCGGCGATGCGGTCGGCGCTGTCCTTGTTGGCGCCGATGTTGACGCCGACGATACCTGGACGGCCCTTGCGCGCGGCAAGCCGTTTTTCGGCCGCCGCATGGCCTTCATTGTTGAAGCCCAGCCGGTTGATCACCGCTTCGTCCGCCGTCAGCCGGAAGATGCGCGGCTTCGGATTGCCGGGTTGCGGCAGCGGCGTGATGGTGCCGACCTCGGCGAAGCCGAAGCCAAGCTCCAGCAGCGCGTCCGGCACTTCGGCGTTCTTGTCGTAGCCGGCGGCCATGCCGAGCGGATTGGGGAAGTCAAGGCCGCAGAGGCTGACTTTCAGCCGCGCGTCACGCGTCGGCAGCCGCGCGCCGCGTGGCGAGGTCCCGCCAACCGGAAGCCCGCAGCGCAGCGCCGCGATCGACAGGCCGTGCGCGGTTTCCGGATCGAAGGAGAAAAGCAGTTTCTGGCCGATCCGGTCGAGCACGCTCATTCGCCCTCCAGCGCGGGGAATTCGTGACCGCCGGCGCCGTGCGGCAGCGGTTTCACCCAGAGAACGGCATCGAGAGCGAGCGCGGCGTAGAGATGCGGGAACAAGGCTCCGCCGCGCGACACCTCGTATTTCAGCGCATCCCCCAGTTTGGCCCCGTCGATGGCGATCAGCAGCAGGTCCGTCTGTCCGGCGAAATGCTTGGCCGCCGTCTCGCGCAGCTGACCGGTGGTGGAGAAATGGATGAAGCCGTCGGCGATGTCGATCGGCGCGCCGGTGAAGCGCCCGTTCCTCTCGGCTTCGCGCCAAAGCGCCTCGGGCGCGATCTTGTAGATAATCTGAGACATTGTCGCGCTATAGTCCGAACCGAAGGTAGGGGGAAGGCTCGAGCTCGACTCTTCCCCATTTCCGGCGCAAACCTGTGATATGCCGCCTTCACTGGCTCATGGAGGAACAACATGCGTCTGCAGCACATCCTGATCCCCGCGGCGCTTTGCTCGCTGGTTGCCGCTTCCGCCTATTCCGAGGAGACCGACCACTACCGCTTGGAGAAGTCCGCCGACGGTTATGTCCGCATGGACACCCGAACCGGCGCCATGTCGATCTGCGAGGAGCGCTCCGGCCAGCTCGTCTGCAAGATGGCCGCCGACGAGCGCGCCGCCTACCAGGACGAGATCGACCGGCTGGACAATTCGGTCAAGGCGCTCGACGCGCGCGTCGCCAAGCTCGAGAATTCGCTCTCCGCCCGGCTGGAATCCAACCTGCCCAGTCAGGAGGATTTCAACAAGTCGCTGGGCTACATGGAGCAGTTCTTCCGGACCTTCAAGGACATCGTCAAGGACATGGACAAGGACGATGGTGACGGCGGCACCAAGCTGAATCAGAAGACCTGAACCGGGGGCGCGGCCGAGCCGTCCTGGGGAAAACCCCGAGTGCGGCCTTTGCCGCTTGAAAACGCGCCGCGTCGCCGCATAATCATTCCGGTCCCCGCAAGAAGCACACAACGATGATGGGATCGGGGGAGGAATATTTGCCGTCGGGCCACACTTTCGTCATTGCCGACGACCATCCGCTTTTTCGCGGCGCGCTGAAGGAGGCGCTGGCCGGCATCGGCGACGTCGCCGCCATCCATGAGGCTGGGGATTTCGAAAGCGCCAAGGCGCTGGTGGTTGCCAACGAGGATGTCGACATGGTGCTGCTCGACCTGTCGATGCCGGGCGCCAGCGGCCTGTCCGGCCTGATCTCCCTGCGCGGCATCCATCCGGCGGTGCCGCTGGTGGTGGTATCGGCGCATGACGATCCCGTCACCATCCGCCGCGCGCTCGATCTCGGCGCATCCGGCTTCATCTCCAAATCGGCGAGCATGGAAGAGATACGCGCCGCCGTGCAGGCGGTGCTTGCCGGCGATATCGCGGCACCCACGGGCATCGAGCTCGGCGTCGAGCGCGATCCCGAAATCTCCGACCTGATCAAGCGGCTGCAGGCGCTGACGCCGCAGCAGACGCGGGTGCTCGGCATGCTGGCGGAAGGCCTGCTCAACAAGCAGATCGCCTATGAGCTCGGCGTTTCCGAAGCCACCATCAAGGCGCATGTCTCGGCCATCCTGCAGAAGCTCGGCGTCGACAGCCGCACCCAGGCTGTCATCCAGCTTTCGAAGATCGGCGGCGACCCGCTGCAGCCGGTCGGCTGATCATTCCGCCGCCGGCGCCAGCGGCCTGACACGCGCCATCATCGAGCGCAGCACCGCCGGCTTCAGCGGCTTGTTGACGACCGGAATGTCGAGCCGGTCGGCAGCCGAGCGCACCTCGCTGGAGCGGTCGGCGGTGACCAGCACGCAGGCAAGGTCCCGTCCGTAGGCGGCGCGCAGTGTGGCGATCGCATCGAGCCCGGTGCCGCCGTCGAGATGATAGTCGGCAAGCACCAGGTCAGGCTTCGGCGCGCCGGGGTCCAGCAGATCGCCTAATCCCGAAGCCGTCTCGACATGGCATCCCCAGCCTTCGAGCAGCAGCCGCATGCCGTCGAGGATGCGCGCGTCATTGTCGATGCACAGCACATTGAGCCCGGCAAGCGTCGAGGCGGAGCGGGCCGGCGCTTTGCCGGCCTCGCGCGGCGGCGCGGCGACCGCCGCGACAGGCAGGATGACGGAAAAGCGCGTGCCCCTGCCGGGGTTGGAGTAGATGCGGATCTCGAGCCTCAGCACCCTGGCGATACGGTCGACGATGGAGAGCCCCAGGCCAAGGCCTTCGGCCTCGCGCACGCCCTCGTCGAGGCGCGTGAACTCGTGGAAGACCGTGTTGAGCTTGTCGCCGGCAATGCCGATGCCGGTGTCGATCACCTGGATCTCGGCCAGTTCGCCGCGTCGCCGCACTCCAACCAGGATGCGGCCCTGGCGCGTGTATTTGATGGCGTTGGAGACGAGGTTCTGGATCAGCCGGCGCAGCAGGTTGCGGTCGGTCATGACGCCGAGCGAGGATGGGATGATCGTGAGTTCGAGCTTCTTTTCAGCGGCAAGCGGGCGGAAATCATTGCCGATCTGGCCGAGCAATCCGCCGAGGTTGAAGGCGGCGTTCTCGGGCTTCATGGCGCCGGCGTCGAGCCGCGAGATGTCGAGCACGGCGCCGAGGATGGTCTCGACCGATTCCAGCGAGGATTCGATATTGATCGCGGCCTTGCCGGCCGGTCCCTTGCCCGCCTTTTCGATCAGCGACGAGCAATAGAGCCGGGCGGCGTTGAGCGGCTGCAGGATGTCGTGACCGGCGGCGGCCAGGAAGCGTGTCTTGCCGAGATTGGCTTCCTCGGCCAGCATCTGCGCCTGCGCCAGCTCCTCGTTGACGCGCGTGAGCTCGATGGTGCGGGTCTTGACCCGCTGCTCCAGTGATTCATTGGCCCGCTTCAGCGCCAGGTCTTGCTCGACGCGGCCGGAAATGTCGGCATAGGTGGCGACGATGCCGCCGTCGGGCATCGGGTTGGAGCGCAGCTCCAGGATGCGGCCGCTGGTCTTCAGCTCCATCTGCCATGGGCCGGCGAAACTGGTCAGCCGGTTGAGCGTCGTCACGCGCTGGTCGGCGGGGATATCGCCGCGCTCGGCGAGATGGCGCAGGATCCGGTCGAGCGAGACGCCGACCTGGCCCATCTCGTCCGGCAGGTCGAACAGCAGCCGGTATTGCCTGTTCCAGCAGATCAACCGGAAATCGCGATCGAAGACGGTGATGCCTTGCTCCATCTGGTCGAGCGCGATCTGAAGCAAGTCGCGATTGTGCTGCAGCGCCTCGGTGGCGTCGTCGAGCAGCTTGAAGGCGTCCTTGGAGTCGCGGTCGTTGCGGCGGAAGAGCAGCGACAGGATCAGCCGCGCCGAGGAAGAGCCGACGGCGCTCGCCAGCAGCTGCTCCGAGAAGCGGATGACATCCATGCTGGCCTGTTCGGTACCGTGCAGGGAGACTTTCGCGTCCCTTTCGAAGGATTGGAACGAGCGCTCCGTGCGCTCGACGCCGAGATAGCGCGAGATCGTATCCTTCAGGTCGTTGACGGTGACGGCAGTGCGGAAGCGTCTGAGGCTCGGCATCGGGCTGGCCTCGCGCGGCACGAAGATCGCCGCCTGGATGCGCTCCAGCGGCACGGATGCGCGGGACAGGGAGCCGAGGACAAAAAACAGCGCGTTGACAGAGAGGCTCCACAGCACGCCATGGTTCAGCGGCTCGCCGACGGTGCCGAACAGCGCCTGCGGCCTCAGTGCCTCGAAGCCGAACAGGCCGTGGACGACGATGTCGGTAGAGGGACCGACGAGCGAGGGGAGCAGCAGCGTGTAACCCCAGACGGCAATGCCGGCGACCATGCCGAGCGCGGCGCCCCGGCCATTGGCGCGGCGCCAGATCAGGCCGCCGATCAGCGCCGGCGCGAATTGCGCGATCGCGGCAAACGACATCAGCCCGATCGACGACAGCCGCGCGCTGTTGGTGCTCTCGCGATAGTAGAGGAAGGCGATGAACAGCATGATGAAGATCGAGGCGCGACGCACATTGAGGATGAGCGTCGACCAGTCCTCGTTCTCCGAGGAGCTGGTCTTGAGCACGCGGCGCACGAACAGGGGGATGACGAGATCGTTGGAGATCATGATCGACAGCGCGACGCTCTCGACGATCACCATGGCGGTCGCCGCCGACAGGCCGCCGACGAAGGCGGCCATCGCCAGCAGGTCATGCCCGCTGAGCAGCGGCAGCGACAGCACGTAAAGGTCGCTGCTGGTCCTGGCGCCGACCAGCGACAGCCCGGCAAAGGCGATCGGCAGCACGAAGAGGTTGATCGCCACGAGATAGAGCGGGAACACCCAGGTCGCCGTGCGCAGCTCCGCCTCGCTGCGGTTCTCTACGATGGTGACGTAGAACTGCCGCGGCAGCATCAGCACGGCAAAGCCGCTCAGGCCGGTCAGCACCAGCCAGGTGGCCAAAGAGGTGCTGTAGCTCATGGCCTGGCGCACCTGGCCGTTTCCGGCGAGCTTGGCGAACATGTCGCCGGGCCCGCCGAAGATCAGGAACGTCACCATCAGGCCGATAGCTATGAATGCGGCGAGCTTGACCACGGTCTCGACCGCTACCGCGAGCACCAGGCCGTCCTGATGTTCGGTAGCGTCGGCATGGCGGGTGCCGAACAGCACCGCGAACAGCGCCAAAAGCATCGCGACCACGAGCGAGATGTCGCTGACGAACGGATCGAAGGAGGGCGGCGAGCCGGTATAGTGCTCGACCATCAGGCTGACGGAGCCCGAAATCGCCTTCAACTGCAGCGCGATATAGGGCACCGCGCCGATGGTCGCGATCAGCGTCGCGATCGCCGCGACGGTGAAGCTCTTGCCGTAGCGGGCGCCGAGGAAGTCGGCGATCGAGGTGATCTTCTCGCTTTTTGCCAGCCGGATCATGCGGCTGAGCAGCGGGAAGCCGAACACGAAGACCAGCACCGGGCCTGTATAGATGCCGAGGAATTCGAGGCCGCGCTCGGAGGAAAGGCCGACCGAGCCGAAAAAGGTCCAGGACGTGCAATAGATGGCGAGGCTGAGCGCATAGATGAAAGGCCGTGCCCGGCCCAGGCCGATGGTTGCCGCACGCCGGTCGCCGACGCTGGCGATGGCAAAAAGCAGCGTCACATAGGCGATCGCGATGATGACGACGAACCATCCTAACACGGTCCGCACTTCCTCCCTGTCCGGTTCCTACAACGCAATCACAGCTCCAACCGTGAGTCCATCGCGGCTTTTGGCGCATATGTGCTTGATGACGCGGCGTAAACACAAACCGGTGCTTTCGCCTTTTTTCCGGTTTTGCGACCGGGGGTTTTTGTTATTGTGGGCCCGGGCCGGCGCCGAAGGACACTGGTGAGGCGGCAGCGCGGCCTGTTACGGCAAGGAGGGACGAATGCTGAAAGAATTCCAGGAATTCATCTCCAAGGGCAATGTGATGGACTTGGCCGTCGGTGTCATCATCGGCGCTGCATTCGGCAAGATCGTCGATTCATTGGTCAACGACATCATCATGCCGATCGTCGGCGCGATCTTCGGCGGGCTGGACTTTAACAATTACTTCTTCGGGCTGTCCTCGAACGTCCATTCGAGCGCGCTGGCCGATGCCAAGAAAGAGGGCGCCGTCTTTGCCTATGGCAGCTTCATCACGGTCGTGCTGAACTTCCTGATCCTTGCCTTTATTATCTTCCTGATGGTCAAGGCCGTGAACAATATGCGCAAGCGTCTGGAGCGCGAAAAGCCCGCCCCTGCCGCTGCCCCGCCGCCGGCCGACGTGCAGCTTCTGACCGAAATCCGCGACCTGCTAGCCAAGAGATAACGCAACGCGCGCACTTCTGGACCAAAACCCCGGTCGCCTGCGGCCGGGGCTTTCTGTTTGCCGCTGTCGTAAAAGGGGCTAGCAGTCACGAAAAACCGGACGGATTCTTGCATGACCCTGATCCAGACCTTGCGCACCGAAGCCCGCGCTGCGCCCGAAAGCGGCATCGTCGCCGTCGTCAATCACGGCCGCCTGCGCGAAGGCCTGATCCCGCTCTGGGCCGGTGAGGGCGATCTGCCGACGCCGGCCTTCATCAGCGATGCCGCCGCCAAAGGACTGGCGGACGGCGAGACGTTCTACACTTGGCAGAAGGGCATTCCCGCGCTCAGGCAGGCGCTCGCCCGCTACTACGCGAGGCACTTCGGCAGGACCTTCGCCGAGGAAGAGTTCATCGTCACCGGATCCGGCATGCATGCCATCCAACTGGCCATCGACGCGATCGCCGGCAGCGGCGACGAGGTGATCTATCTCTCGCCCGCCTGGCCGAATTTCGCCGCGGCCGCCGGCGTGGCGGGCGCCGTGCCGGTGCCGGTCACCCTCGACCAGTCCGGCAATGGCTGGTCCTGCGACGTCGACAAGATCGCCTCCGCGATCACGCCGCGCACGAAGCTGTTGTTCATCAACACGCCGTCCAACCCGACCGGCTGGACCGCCGACAAGGAGACGCTCCAGGCTATCCTCGATCTCGCCCGCCAAAAGGGCCTGTGGATCATTGCCGACGAGATCTATTCGTTGTTCCACTACGGCCATGGCCGCGCGCCGTCTTTCCTTGACGTGGCCACGCTCGACGACCGCATCCTGTTCGTCAACAGTTTCTCCAAGAACTGGGCGATGACCGGCTGGCGCGTCGGCTGGATCAAGACCCATCCCGCCTTGCAGCAGGTGTTCGAAAACCTGATCCAGTACTCGACCTCGGGCGTCGCCCAATTCATGCAGCGCGGCGCGGTCGCAGCCCTTGACGAGGGCGACGGCTTCATCACCGAACAGGTGGAGCGCGCGCGTGCCGCCCGCGATCTCGTCTGCGGCATTCTGGGCGAAACCGGCAAGGCGCGTTTCACCGTGCCGCAGGGCGCCTTTTACCTGTTCTTCAGGGTCGACGGCCTCACCGATGCCCGAAAAGCCGCCTTCGACATCGTCGACAACGCCAATGTCGGCGTGGCGCCCGGCACCGCCTTCGGCTCCGGTGGCGAGGCCTTCCTCCGACTATGCTTCCACCGTCGCCTCGATCAGCTCGAGGAAGCGGCGCATCGCCTGGCGAGGTGGATGAAGACGGTGTGAGGTCGCAGTCGGCGGGAAGTGTTTGTTTGCGAACCCTTTTTCTGCACCGCTTCGTTCTTGGGCAGACGTGACGGCATGGATTCCAGGGTCTGCGCGCGTCGCTTCGCTCCTTGCTTCGCCCTGGAATGACGACGGAAGGACGGCCTCGGACAATCTCCAACGTTTGCGATTGTCGGTTGGCAAAATGGACGTCGTCATCCTAGGGCGAAGCAGTCGCGAAGCGACGTCGCGGAGACCCTAGGATCCATGCCGTGACTTAGGAGCGGCGCAGCGTTGGAGAACGAGAAACAGTGATAAGCGGAGCGCGGCCAGCGCTCCGACAGCTGCAAGTCACCCGCCTGACTTCGGCACCAGGAGCGGAATGATCCGATCGGTCTTGGCGACAGCGGGACGGCCGGAGTTGGCATAGGGAATGCCCAGCGCATCCCAGGTCTCGACCAGCGCGTCCTGCAATTCGGCGATCAGCGCGTCCGAATGGAACGGCGTCGGCGTGATGCGCAGCCGCTCGGTGCCGCGCGGCACGGTCGGATAGTTGATCGGCTGGATGTAGATGCCGTGCACGCCGAGCAGGCGGTCGCTGGCCATCTTGCAAAGCTCGGGGTCGCCGACCAGCACCGGCACGATATGGGTGGCCGATTCCATCACCGGCAAGCCGGCCGCCGCAAGCACCTGCTTGGTGCGCGCCGCCTGGCGCTGCTGCGCGTCCCGCTCGGCCTGCGAGCGTTTGAGGTGGCGGATCGAGGCGGTGGTGGCGGCGGCGATGGCCGGCGGCAGCGCGGTGGTGAAGATGAAGCCCGGTGCATAGGAACGCACGGCGTCGATCACAGCGCTGGTGCCGGTGATGTAGCCGCCCAGCGTGCCGAAAGCCTTGGCCAGCGTGCCCTGGATGATGTCGATGCGGTCGGCCAGGCCTTCGCGCTCGGTGATGCCGCCGCCGCGCGGTCCGTACATGCCGACGGCATGGACCTCATCGATATAGGTCATGGCGTTGTAGCGCTCGGCGAGCTCGACGATCTGCTTGATCGGCGCAATGTCGCCGTCCATCGAATAGACGCTTTCGAAGACGATCAGCTTGGCGCGTTCGCGCCCGGCCGCCTGCAGCAGGCTTTCCAGATGCGCGACGTCGTTGTGGCGGAAGATCTTCTTTTCCGCGCCCGATCGGCGCACGCCTTCGATCATTGAGGCATGGTTCAGCTCATCCGAGATGATCAGGCAGTTGGGGAGCAGCCGCGCGATGGTCGAGATCGAGGCCTCGTTGGAGACGAAGCCCGAGGTGAAGACAAGGGCTGCTTCCTTGTCGTGCAGGTCGGCGAGCTCATGCTCCAGCTCGACCAGCGGGTTGGACGTGCCGGAGATGTTGCGGGTGCCACCGGCGCCCGAACCCATCTTGCCGGCCGCGTTCTGGAAGGCGGCGATGACATCCTCGTTCTGGCCCATGCCGAGATAGTCGTTGGAGCACCAAACGGTGATTTCCTGGGCGCGGCCGTTGGAACGCCAGATGGCGCGCGGGAACTTGCCCACCATGCGCTCGAGGTCGGCGAAAACGCGGTAGCGACGCTCGGCGTGGAGCTGGTCGATCGCATCTTCGAAGAACCGCTGGTAATTCATGTCCACTTCCCAATTTTGCGGCGGATAATAGTCACTGCCCCATGCCGCGTCCACCGGACCCAACCGGTCAAAATGCCACGCCTTTACCCTGTTCCTAACGATGCCGGATCGTGGCCTATTCCCGGCTGTTTGAAGCGGTCTTGTTTCAGTACGATGCCTCGGGCGGGAGGAACTGTTACGGACTTAACACTGTAGGGAGGCCAATGCATATCGCCCAAAAGTGCACAGCGGTTTGGGCGAACGACATAGGATTTAACGGGCTTGCGGCGGGGTTTCCAGCACGGTGGCTGTTGAGACAGTTTCCGATAAATCTTGATCAGCGAGGTAGATGATGACGGTTTTGGTGACGGGCGGTGCCGGCTATATCGGCAGCCACATGGTCTGGGAGCTGCTGGACGCCGGCGAGGGCGTCGTGGTGCTCGACCGGCTTTCCTCCGGATTCGAATGGGCGGTGGCCCCCGAAGCAAGGCTGGTCGTCGGCGATGTCGCCGATCGTGACCTGGTCGGCCGGATCATCCGCGACAACAAGGTCGATGCCATCATTCACTTCGCCGGTTCGATCGTGGTGCCGGAATCGGTCGCCGACCCGCTCGGCTACTACGAGAACAACACCTGCAAGACCCGCACTCTCATCGAAACCGCGGTGCGCGAGGGCGTGCCGCACTTCATCTTCTCCTCCACCGCCGCCGTCTATGGCGGCGCAGGGCTGGAGCCGGTGCGCGAGGATGCTCGCCTTGCACCGGAATCCCCCTATGGCCTCTCTAAGCTGATGAGCGAGTGGATGCTGCGCGATGCCGCCCTGGCGCACGACATCCGCTACACGGCGCTGCGCTATTTCAACGTCGCCGGCGCCGATCCAAAGGGCCGCACCGGACAGTCGACGCCCGGCGCCACGCATCTGATCAAGGTCGCCTGCGAGACCGCGCTCGGCAAGCGCCCCTTCATGCAGGTCTTCGGCAATGACTATCCGACGCCGGACGGCACATGCATGCGCGATTACATCCATGTCAGCGATCTCGCCGCCGCGCACCGGCTGGCGCTGCAGCGGCTACGCGCCGGTGGCGAGAGCCTCGTCGCCAATTGCGGCTACAGCCACGGCTATTCCGTGCTTGAGGTGATCGACAGCGTGCGCCGCGCCTTCGGCCATGACTTCGATGTGCGCATGGGCGACCGCCGTCCGGGCGACGCCGCCGCCGTGGTCGCCAATTCCGAGCTTGCCCGCAAGGAACTCGGCTGGACACCGCAGCGTGACGATCTCGACTTGATCGTCAACGATGCGCTGGCATGGGAACGCATTCTGACGACCAAGAACTCCGTTCGGACCTGAGCAACTCTAGGAAAAGCGTGTAGCGGTTGGATTCGGCGGCTTCGCCGTAGCCTTCCGTCCGGAATTCCGTAGTGAACTGAGCTGTTGGGCCAAGGGCTCGTCCGGCGCGTTTGGACGCGGTATTGAGCCTCATGCAGCGGCGCGCGGAGGCGCGCTGCCCTGTTCGATCCTGAGGGGACGGCATGAAAGTCTTGGTTCTCGGCGCCGGCGTGGTTGGCACAGCGGCCGCCTATTATCTGGCAAAGGACGGTCACGAGGTGACGGTTATCGAGCGCCACGAGGCGGCGGCGCGCGGCACCAGCCAGTCGAATGCCGGCCTGGTCTCGCCGGGCGACGCAACCGCCTGGGCCTCGCCCGCCGCGTTGAAGACCTTCCTGCGCGCGCTCTGGAACCACGACCTCGGCATCAAGGTCAGGCTGCGCCTCGATCCCTACTTCTATGCCTGGAGCCTGCGTTTTCTGCGCGAATGCACGGTGAAGCGCCTGCGCGCCAATACCGATATCAAGCTCAGGCTGGCACTCCACTCCCGCGCGTGCATCAACGCGCTGTCGGAGGCGACCGGCATCCATTACGACGAACGCAGGAAGGGCATTCTCTACTTCTTCCGATCGCAAAAGAGCCTCGACACCGGCACCGACAATTACCGCTATCTCGGCGAGCACGGCCTGCCGATCGAGATCGTCGGCCGCGAGCGCCTGGTCGAGCTGGAGCCGGGCCTTGCCGGCGTGAAGGAAAAGATCGCCGGCGGCATCTATTCGCCGATCGACCAGACAGGCGATTCCAAGCAGTTCACCGACAGGCTCGCCGCCTATGCCGCCGAGAAGCTCGGCGTCAAATTCCTGTTCGGCACGACGGTCCAGGGCTTCGACATCGAGGGCGAACGGGTGCGCGCCGTCATGACCTCGGCTGGCCCGGTTAAGGGCGACGCCATCGTCATCTCCATGGGGCCGGAAAGCGGCCTGCTCGGCCGCCGCTACGGCATCGACCTGCCGGTCTACCCGGTGAAGGGCTACACCGCGACGATTCCCCTGGAAGACGAAAGCAAGGGGCCGACCATGGGCGGCGCCGACGAGGACCGGCTGATCGGCTATTCGAGGCTCGGCAATCGCCTGCGCATGTCCTCGACGGCCGAATTCACCGGCTTCGACCGCAGCTTCAAGCCCGGCGATTTCAGAACCATCCTGGAAACCGGAAAGGATCTTTTTCCGGGCGCCTTCGACGAGAAGAAGGCCGTGCTCTGGGCCGGCCTGCGGCCGATGATGCCAAACTCGGTGCCGGTGATCGGCCAGGCGAAATACCGCAACCTCTATCTCGACACCGGCCACGGCCATGTCGGCTGGACCATGGCCTGTGGCTCGGGACAGTTCCTGGCCGACGTCGTCGCCGGCCGCAAGCCGCAGATCGACCCGCGGGGACTGCTTTACGGGGCGGCGCGCTGAGAGATCCTTAATTGCCGAGGTCGGCGCTGCCCCTCATCCGCCTGCCGGCACCTTCTCCCCGTTGAACGGGGAGAAGAGAGCTGGCCGCGATGCCGGCATCCATTTTGCAACGCTGGCGATTGGCGAAGCCGTCGACGACACAGCTTTTTTCTCCCCGTCACTATACGGGGAGAAATGCCCGGCAGGGCAATGAGGGGCAGCGCCGACTGTCAGATAGTGGTCGATTACGTCTGAACAGCCGACTGCCACGCCCTTACATAATCGCGCCAGGCGCGCTCGGACGGAGGCCTGGTGCGCTCACCCTTGTCCATGACGGCGGCGCCATCCGACGCCAGCAGCGCGGCGCCGATGCTGGTGCCGGTCGAGGTCTCCGATGCAATGACGGGCCTTCCCGTCGCTGCCGCCAGCATCCGGATGAAAAGCGGGTTCTGCGCGAACGGTCCCTCGACGGTTGTCGGCCCCTCGCCGCCAATCAGCTCCAGGCAGGTCACGGTCATCAGCGCCAGATAGAATGAGATGGCGGCGAAGCGTTGGCCGGAGTCCAGGTCGTCGGCGTTACACCATTGCGCGGCGCGATGCGGAAACGGTCCGGAGCCCTGCTGAGTGGACGGCAGCAGCAAAGCTTTCCGCGCCAGCACAGCGACAACGTCGTCTTCGCTCCATTCCTGTGGGTGGCCGTCGGTCAAAAGCGAGAACTCGCGTCCGCCCATGAAACGCGCCGACGGCACGGCATCGCCGAGCGCATTGACGTTGACCAGTGTATCCCGCGCCGCATCGAGCTCGACCTTCCGGCCGCCTACCGCCATCGATATCACCCATGTGCCGGTCGAGACGACCGAGAAGGGCGGTGCGTCGGACAACAGATGCGGCAGCAGCGAGGCGTTGGAATCGTGCAGTCCGCAGAATACGGGCGTCTGCGGGTCGAGCCCTGTGCGTTGCGCCAGCTCCGGCAGGATCGGGCCAAGCCGATCCTTGGCTGGCCGCACCGGCGCCATCAACCGGCGCCAGCCCATCCTGTCGACCAGCGAGGAATAGTTGGACGTCCAGGGATTCCACAGATCGGTGTGGCAGCCGAGCGACGTCACCTCATTGGCGGCGACACCGGTCAGCCGCAGCGTCCAGTATTGCGGATACATCAGCATCGCGGCGGCCTTGGCGAATTCCGCCGGGAAGCGCTTCTGCTGCCAGAAGAATTGCGCGCCGAGATTGAGGCCGATCGGCAACCGCGGCGTACCGGTTTCGGCGAAGGGCGCACGCACGGCGTCGTAGTCGGCCGCGAGCTGGCCAGGGCCGTCGAATTCATAGTCGAGCACCGGCAGCACCAGTTCGCCTGATCGGTCGACCAGCGCGCCGGTCGCGCCATGTGTGGTGATCGATATCGCATCGATCCGCTGTTCGCGGTTGAGATCGGCCAGGCTGTCGAGGATGAATGTCCACAGCGCCTCGACATCGTGATGCGGGTAGGGCGCCTGCCGCACAGGAGCATTGGCGATACGGCACAGTGCAATCTCACGCAGCGTCCCGAGATCGACCAGCGCCACCTTGGCGTTGGTCTTGCCTATATCGATGACGGCGACGATCATGCCATATGGAACACGGTTTCCAGCGGCACGGCCACCGGCTCGTTGTCGGGTTTGGTCTCTATGAGGTCGGCCATATGCGCCCACCAGCGCTGCATCACGGGGTGCTTCGGAAGGTCGGCCATGCCGTGGTCATCATGGCGCCACAGCACCCCGAACAGGATGTTGGTCTCCTCGTCGAGATGGATCGAATAGTCGGAGACGCCGGCCTGCTTCAGCAGATCAACCAGCTCAGGCCAGATCTCGTCATGGCGCCGCTGGTACTCGGCCTTCATGCCGGGATTGAGCTTCATCTTGAAGGCGTATTTCTCCATCAGGCGAAGCGTCCCTCGCGCAGCCGGCGCCAGATAATGGGCAGCGCGATGACGATGATCAGCAACAGGCCGATGAAGATCGACATGACGATGCCGGGCACGTTGAGCAGTCCGAGGCCGAACGTCACCAGCCCCATGATGAAGGCGGCGAGCACGACACCCAGAATGCTGCCGGCACCGCCGAGGATCGAGACGCCGCCCAGCACCACCATGGTGATCGCCTCGAGCTCGTAGCCCTGCGCGATCGACGGCCGCGTCGAACCGAGCCGCGAGGTGATCAGCACCGAGGCGATGCCCGACATCAGCCCGGTCAGGCAGAACAGGATGAACTTGATGCGGGTAACGCGCACGCCGGAGAACTGGCAGGCCACCGGGTTGTTGCCGATGGCGAAGACCCGGCGACCGAAGCTCGTACGGTGCAGGACGAACCAGTAGATCAGTGCCGCGACCAGGAACAGCGCCAGCTCGAACGAGAAGACCCACCAGACATAGCCCTGGCCGAACAAGGCGAAGCTTTCCGGATAGCCTTTGTAGGCCTGGTCGCCGAGGATGATGAAAGCGATGCCGCGGAACAGGCTCATCGTGCCGATGGTGACGACGATGGAAGGCAGGCCGAGGCGGGTGACCAGCAACCCATTGAAGGCGCCACAGGCGAGGCCAACGACGATGCCGATCGCCACCAGCACCGGGGTGCCGGCGCCGGCCTGCACGGCCATGCCCATCATCGTCGAGGATAAAGCCACGATCGCGGCAACCGAGAGATCGATCTCGCCGGAGATGATCAGCAGCGCCATGGCTAGAGCGATCAGCCCCTTTTCGGTGAAGTTGAAGGTCAGGTCCGACAGCGACCACGGATCGAGGAAATAGGGCGAGGCGAAGCTGTTCACTGCGAAGATGGCGACCGCGATGACGACCAGCAGCGCTTCCCAGGAGAAGATCGCCGAGGACAGCGGCTTGTCGAGCCGGTCGGGGATGTGGCGCGGGGCAGGGGTGTCGGTCATGCCGCTTCCGCCTTTCTGAGGATGATGCGGCCCTGCCGGCGCTCGCCGCGCGCGTTGAGCACCACGGCCAGGATGATGGCGCTGCCCGAGATCGCCATCTGCCAGAAGGGCGAGATGTTGATCACCGGCAGCGCGTTGGAGATGATGCCGAGGAACAGCGCCCCCAGCACGGCGCCGCCGACCGAGCCGATGCCGCCGGCGATCGAGATGCCGCCGATGACGCAGGCGGCGATGATGTTGAGCTCATAGCCGTTGGCGACCTCGACCGAGGCGATCACATAGCGCGAGATCCACAGATAGCCGGCAAGCCCGCCGATCATGCCGGAAATGCAAAAGACGATGAATTTTGTGCGGCCGACATCGATGCCGGCATAGACCGAGGCGGTTGGGTTGACGCCGATGGCGTAGATCGAGCGGCCGATCGCGGTGCGCGTCATCACCAGGAAGAACAGCGCAATCACGACGATCGCGATCCAGGACAGCACCGGCAGGCCGAGGAAGGCAACGCGCTGGAAGTTGATGAAGTCCTGGCTCATCTGGTCGGCATTGACCCAGGCGCCGCCGGAGACGACGAAGGTGGCGCCCCGATAGATGGTGAGCGTGCCCAGCGTCACCACGATCGACGGGATGCTCAGCCGCCACACCAGGAAACCGTTGATCGCGCCGAGCACCAGGCCAACCAGCAGTGCGATGACGATCAGCACCGGGATCGGGATCGCCGGGTGCGCTGCGTTGAGCATGGCCACCACCATTCCGGTGAAACAGAGGTTGGAGGCCATCGACAGATCGACCGAGCGCGTCAGAATGACCACCATCTGTCCCAGCGCCAGGATCATCAGGATCGAGGTGTCGTTGAACACCTGGCGCAGATTGGCGGGGTTGGCGAAGCCGTGGAAGCGCGTCGAGATCAGGCCGATCAGCACGACGATGCTGGCAAGCAGCCAGATCTCGCGATATTTGAGGAAGCTCTTCATGCCGCGATCCCCGCTGCCGTCCGAACCAGCGTTTCGGCGTCGAGATCCTTGTTGTCGTAGGTCGCCGCGATACGGCCTTCGCGCATGACCACGACGCGGTCCGACATGCCGAGGATTTCGGGCAGCTCAGACGACACCATGATCACCGACAGGCCTTGCGCGACCAACTCGGCCATGAAGCCGTGCACGGCGGCCTTGGAGCCGATGTCGATGCCCTTGGTCGGCTCGTCGAGGATGATCACCTTGGGCGCGGTCGCCAGCCATTTGGCGATGACCACCTTCTGCTGGTTGCCGCCGGAAAGCGTGCCGACATCCTGGCTGAGCGATGAGGCGCGCAGGTCGAGCCGCTCGGTGTAGGAGCGGGCGAGTGCGAGCTCCTCCGCCAGCCGCAGCACGCCGGATTTCGAGGTGCGCGCCAGCGAAGGCAGCGACACGTTCTGGAAGATCGGCAGGCCGATGACCACGCCCTGCTTGCCGCGTTCTTCGGGCACATAGACGATGCCGGCCTCGATCGAATCCGCAGCCGATTTCGGTGCGATCGTCCGGCCGTCGAGTGAAATCGCGCCCCGGCTCGTGCGGGTGATGCCGGCGATCGCCTGCATCACCTCGCTGCGCCCGGCGCCGACCAGCCCGTAGAAGCCGAGGATCTCGCTCTTGCGCAATTCGAAGCCGATATCGTCGAACTCGGTCGGATGCGACAGGCCGGAGACGGACAGCACCGGCGCGCCGATCTTCGGCTCGCGTTGCGGAAAGATGTGGTCGACATTGCGGCCGACCATCATGCGTACGATCTCGTTTCGGCCGGTGTCTTTCAGCAGGCCTTGGCCCACCATCTCGCCGTCGCGGAAGACGGTATAGCGGTCGGCGATACGGTAGATCTCGTCGAACTTGTGGCTGATGAACAGCACGGCCTTGCCTTCGCTCTTCAGGAATTCGATCAGGAGAAAGAGCTCCTCGATCTCCTTCATTGAAAGGGCAGCGGTAGGCTCGTCCATGATGACGATGCGCGCATCGATCGACATGGCGCGGGCAACGGCGACAAGGTGCTTGTTGGCGATGCCGAGATCTCTCAGTCGTGCATCGGCGTCGATATGGCCGGCGCGCATCGTCTCCAGCACCTCGCGCGCATTCTTGCGCATGGTGCGCCAGTCGATGGTGCCGAAACGGGTGCGCGGCGCGTGGCCGAGGAAGATGTTTTCGGCAACCGACAGATCGTCGAACAGCACGGTTTCCTGATGGATCGCGGTGATGCCGTGGCCGAAGGCGGCATGCGCGCTGGGCAGCGTCGTGGCCTGGCCGTCGATGCCGATCTCGCCCGAGTCGGGCTGGTAGACGCCGGTCATGATCTTGACCAGCGTCGACTTGCCGGCGCCGTTCTCGCCGATCAGCGCCGTCACTTGTCCCGGAAAGAGCGACAGGCTGACATTGTGCAGGGCACGCACGCCCGGGAAACTTTTCGAGATGCCCGTGAGCGTCAGGCGAGGAGAGGTGCTTTGGGCCGGGCCTGGAGGCTGGGGCCGCTCCGTCTCCATTTCGCGCTGGGCTGTCGTGTCCATATCCGTATCAGGCCCTGAGAGAAGGTCGGTTTGAAGATGCGGCGGGAATTGTCCCGCCGCAGGAGCTTGAAGTCGACCGGGATCAATAGATCTTGGAGAACTTCTCGATGTTGGTCTTGTCGAACTGGAAGGGCGGAGCCATCGCAGCCGAGTTGGTGTCGTCGAGCGTCACCTTGCCGACGCGGCCGATCGACAGTGTAGCGCCGGGCTTGGCCTCTTCCTTCTTCACCGCCAGGTCATGGGCGAGGTAGATCGCCGAGTAGCCGAGATCGATCGGGTTCCACAGCGCGACAGCCTGCGAAGCGCCGTTGTCGATGAACTTCTTGAACTCGGACGGCAGCGCCAGCCCGGTGACGTTGACCTTGCCGATAAGGTTCTCGTCGGTGACGACCTGCGCGGCGGCGACGACGCCGACGGTGGTCGGCGCGATGATCGCCTTGAGGTTCGGATAAGACTTCAGCAGGCCCTTGGCTTCATCGGTGCTCTTGGCCGAGTCGTCATCGCCATAGACGGTGGCGACCAGCTTGATCTTCGGGAACTTCTCCGGCAGCACCTTCTTGGCCGCTTCGATCCAGGCATTCTGGTTGGTCGCCGTCGAGGACGCCGAGAGGATCGCTACGTCGCCGCCTTCCGGCAGGTAGTCGGCTGCGAGCTTGATGATCGTCTCGCCGATCAGGCCGGTGTCGGACGGGTTGAGGTGGAGCTGGCGGCCTTCTTTGGCGACGCCCGAATCCCACGAGATGACGGTGATGCCGCGCTCCATGGCCTTCTTCAGCACAGGCACCAGCGCATCGGCGTCATTGGCCGAAACGGCGATCGCATTGACCTTCTGCGCGATCAGCGAATTGATCACTTCGATCTGCGCTTCGGCCGTCGCCTTGGTCGGGCCGGTGTAGATGACATCGACATCGCCCAGTTCCTTGGCTGCTTCCTCGGCGCCCTTGTTGGCGGCGTCGAAGAAGCCATTGCCGAGCGACTTCACCACCAGCGCGATCTTGACGTTCTCGGCATAGGCGGCATTCACGAACATGGCGGCTGAAAAGGCCGCCGTAACCAGCAGTTTCTTCAAAAAGCTCATCGAATATCCTCCCTTGAGCGTTGCATTCCATCGCCGCTGCGGGCGTGAGTTTCCCTCAGGCCTGCAGTGAAGATTCTTCCTTGTCGCTTGACTGTCTGCGGGCGACGATCAGCGCCACGCCCGCCGTTTCCAGCATCTTGGCCTCGCGGTCCTCGATGCCGTCGTCGGTGATCACGGTCGCGATGCGCGACAGCCCGCATAGGATCAGGCTGGAGCGCATGCGGAATTTCGAGGAATCGACCAGCACCACCAGCTCGTCGGCCTGGTCGATCAGCTTCTGTTCCGCCTGGATCAGCAGCGGATCGCCTTCCATCAGTCCGAGCGGCCCCAGCCCCTGCGCGCCCATGAACATGCGCCGCGCATAGAAGTTGCGCGTTACGTCGTTGTCGAATGGCGACAGGATGATGTTCTGCTCGCGGTAGATCGTGCCGCCGGACAGCATCACCGTGTTCTTCGAGTGCTTGAGCAGATGCTCCGCGATCGGGAAGGAGTTGGTGAAGATCGGCATGCGGCGGCCGGTCAGGAAATGCACCATCTGGAAGGTGGTGGTGCCGCCATTGATGATGATCGGCTCGCCGTCCTTGCACAGGTTCACCGCTTCCCGCGCGATCGCCCGCTTCTGTGTGGCGTTCAGCGTTTCGTTGACCGAGAAGGGCCGGCCGGCAAGGCCGATGAACTGCGGCGGCGAGATCGCCTCGGCGCCGCCGCGCACCCGGCGCAAGCGTTTCTGGACATGGAGGGCCGCGATGTCGCGCCGGATCGTCGCTTCGGAGGAGTCCGTCAGCTCGACCATTTCCTGCACCGTCACCACGGGTTTTTCCTGGACGGCGGACAGAATGATCCTGTGGCGCTCTTTCTCGTGCATGGTTCCTCCCTGCCAAGCATCAGGCCTTAGAAAACGCGCAGTGTCAATCATTTCCGATCAAATATTTTCTTTGTGCAGTGCGATATGATCGATATTGATCGTTTGTGATTGACAAGCGCGGAGCTTGCGTAGACATTCCCGGGCGAGAAATGAGGGGTGCGGCGTTCGCGCTCCAAGGGAGGATACCTATGCTCGACAAGCGCTCCGGCTCGCGCCTCGCCAATCTTTGGGACGATGCAAAAGCCGAAGGGATGAGCGGTCCCGAGCTCCTGGTCTATCGCTCGAATACGCTGGGGTCCGACAAGCGCGTCACCAATTACGGTGGCGGCAACACCTCGTCCAAGGTCCGGCAGAAGGACCCGCTCACCGGCGAGGAGGTGGAAGTCCTCTGGGTCAAGGGCTCCGGTGGCGACAGCGCCTCGATCAAGCTTGACGGTTTCGCCACGCTTTACATGGACAAGCTGCGTGCCATCAAAGGTCTTTATCGCGGCGTCGAGCACGAGGACGAGATGGTGGGCTACCTGCCCCACTGCACCTTCAACCTCAATCCGCGCGCGGCCTCGATCGACACGCCGCTGCACGCCTACGTGCCGAAGGCCTGCGTCGACCACATGCATCCCGACGCCATCATCGCGGTCGCCGCGGCCAAGGATTCCAGGGCGATCACCAAGGAGATCTTCGGCGACGCCATCGGCTGGCTGCCCTGGAAGCGGCCGGGCTTCGAGCTGGGATTGTGGCTGGAGAAATTCTGCCTCGAAAACCCCGAGGCCAAGGGCGTCGTGCTCGAAAGCCACGGCCTGTTCACCTGGGGCGACACGCCGAAGGAATGCTACGAGACGACGATCTCGGTGATCAACCAGGCGATCGACTGGTTCGAGCGCAAGTCGCAGGGCAAGGCGATCTTCGGCGGCGAGGCGGTCCAGTCGCTCGACGCATCGGCGCGCCGCGCCATCGCCGCCAAGCTGATGCCGAGGATCCGCGGCCTGATCTCCGAACAGAGCCACAAGCTCGGCCATTTCGACGATCAGCCAGCCGTGCTCGAATTCGTCAATTCGAAGGACCTGCGGCCGCTGGCGGCGCTCGGCACATCATGTCCCGACCACTTCCTGCGCACCAAGATCCGACCGCTGGTGATCGAGTTCGATCCGGCAAAGCCCGATGTCGACGCCGTCATCGCGCGGCTCGCCGAAGACATTGCCGCCTATCGTGTCGGCTACCAGGCCTATTATGACAGCTGCAAGCATCCGGACTCGCCGGCCATCCGCGATCCCAATGCCGTGGTCTATCTGATGCCCGGCGTCGGCATGTTCACCTTCGCCGGCGACAAGGCGACTGCGCGCATATCCGGCGAGTTCTATGTCAACGCCATCAATGTCATGCGCGGCGCCTCGACCGTCTCGTCCTATGTCGGCCTGCCCGCGCAGGAAGCCTTCGACATCGAATACTGGCAGCTCGAGGAAGCCAAGCTCCAGCGCCTGCCGAAGCCGAAGGCGCTGGCCGGCCAGATCGCGCTGGTCACCGGCGGCGCCGGCGGCATCGGCCGCGCCACCGCCAACCGGCTGCTGCGCGAAGGCGCTTGCGTTGTGCTCGCCGATATAGACGAAGCTGCTTTGGCCAGCGCCAATGACGAGCTCTCGAAGGCTCACGGAAAAGACTTCGTCCGTCCGGTGCGCATCGATGTCACCTCCGAGGAACAAGTGCTTTCCGCCTTCGCCGAAACGGCGGTCGAATTCGGCGGCATCGACATCCTCGTCTCCAATGCCGGCTTGGCATCCTCGGCGCCGATCGAGGAGACGACGCTGGCGCTGTGGAACAAGAATATGGACATCCTGTCCACCGGCTATTTCCTCGTCTCGCGCGAGGCTTTCCGCCTATTCCGCGCCCAGAAGATCGGCGGCAACGTCGTCTTCGTCGCCTCCAAGAACGGCCTTGCCGCATCGCCGAATGCGTCCGCCTATTGCACGGCCAAGGCGGCCGAGATTCACCTGGCCCGCTGCCTGGCGCTGGAGGGCGCGGAGGCACAGATCAGGGTCAACGTCGTCAATCCGGACGCCGTGCTGCGCGGCTCGAAAATCTGGACCGGCGAGTGGAAGGAACAGCGCGCCGCCGCCTACAAGATGTCGACCGACGATCTCGAGGAGCATTACCGCTCGCGCTCGATGCTGAAGCGCTCGGTCTTCCCGGAAGACGTTGCCGAGGCGATCTACTTCTTCGCCTCCGACATGTCGGCCAAATCGACCGGCAACATCGTCAACGTCGACGCCGGCAACGCGCAAAGTTTTACGCGATAAGCTTCCTTCTCCCCGTTCAACGGGGAGAAGGTGCCGGCAGGCGGATGAGGGGCAGCGCCGGCCGAACGTATTCTTGGGAGGAATAGCCTTTGTCCGAGACCATCATTTCCGTCGACCTCGTCGCCAGCCACAACGCCGCGCGCAAGCCCGACCTCGAGCGCGATTACGCCTCGCTCGGCGAGCGCCTCGACCGGCGCGGCATCGCCATCGACGCGATCCGCGACAAGGTCGAGAAATTCGGCGTGGCGATCCCGTCCTGGGGCGTCGGCACCGGCGGCACGCGCTTTGCCCGTTTCCCCGGCGCCGGCGAGCCGCGCGACATCTTCGACAAGATCGAGGACTGCGCCGTCATTGCCCAACTGACGCAGGCGACGCCGACCGTTTCGCTGCACATTCCGTGGGACAAGGCCGATCCGAACCGGCTGAAGCAGGCGGCGTCCCGCTTCGGCCTTGGGTTCGACGCCATGAACTCCAACACCTTCTCCGACGCCAAGGACCAGAAGCTCTCCTACAAATTCGGCTCGCTCTCGCATGCCGATGCCGGCACGCGCCGCCAGGCGGTCGAGCACAATCTCGAATGCATCGAGATCGGCAGGACGCTCGGCTCCAAGGCGCTGACGGTGTGGATCGGCGACGGCTCGAATTTCCCTGGCCAGGTCAATTTCGCCAAGGCGTTCGAGCGCTATCTCGACGCCATGCGCGAGATTTATGCCGGCCTGCCGGCCGACTGGCGGCTGTTCACCGAGCACAAGATGTATGAGCCGGCCTTCTATTCGACCGTCGTGCAGGACTGGGGCACGAATTACATCATTGCCAGGGAGCTCGGCGACAAGGCCTTCTGCCTGGTCGACCTCGGCCACCACGCCCCCAACGTCAACATCGAGATGATCGTGTCGCGGCTGATCCAGTTCGGCAAGCTCGGCGGCTTCCACTTCAACGATTCCAAATATGGCGACGACGACCTCGACGCCGGCTCGATCGATCCCTATCGGCTGTTCCTCGTCTTCAACGAGCTGGTCGATGCCGAGCTCTCCGGGGCGGACAGCTTCAACCCGGCGCACATGCTCGACCAGAGCCACAACGTCACCGATCCGATCGAAAGCCTGATGCTGTCGGCGGTCGAGGTGCAGCGCGCCTATGCGCAGGCGCTGCTGATCGACCGCAAAGCGCTGGATGGCTTCCAGGAGGAGAACGACGCGCTGATGGCGACGCAGACACTTAAAAGCGCCTACCGCACCGATGTCGAGCCGATCTTGGCGATGGCCAGACTGCGCACTGGCGGCGCGATCGATCCGGTCGCGGCCTATCGCGAGGCCGGCTACCGGGCCAAAGTCGCGGCCGAGCGGCCCGCAGTCGCCGGCGGTGGCGGCGGCATCGTCTGACAGGCAGATATCGGATTTGATCTGGTCCAGCGCCATTGGCGGTGGACAGGTCCGCCGGCAGGGTCTTTCCTGTGCGTCCCCAACGCCAGGAGCACCGCCATGCCCTTGACCCGTCGGACGCTGATCGGCGTCACCCTTTCGCTCGCAATTGCCCTCGCGCCGCCGACCATCGTCCTCGCCGCCTCGCCGCAACCGGCCAAGGGCGAGCACGGCATGGTGGTGACGGCCCAGCATCTGGCGACCGAGATCGGCGTCGGCGTGCTGAAAAAGGGCGGCAATGCGGTCGATGCCGCTGTTGCCGTCGGCTATGCGCTCGCCGTCGTCTATCCCAATGCCGGCAACATCGGCGGCGGCGGGTTCATGACCGTGCGCATGAAGGACGGCCGTACGACCTTCCTCGATTTCCGCGAGCGCGCGCCGCTCGCCGCGACCAAGACCATGTATCTCGACAAGGACGGCAATCCGGTGAAAGGCGCCAGCCTCGACGGCTACCTGGCGGTCGGCGTGCCGGGCTCGGTCGCCGGCTTCGAGATGGCGCGCGAGAAATACGGCACGCTCACCAGGCAGGATCTGATGGCGCCGGCCATTGCCTACGCCAAGGACGGCTTCGTGCTCAACCAGGGCGATGCCGCGTCGTTCGCAGACGGCGCCGATCGTCTGGCAAAGGATCCCGCGGCCGCCGCGGTCTTCCTGAAACCGGATGGCAAGCCTTACGGGATTGGCGAGAGGCTCGTTCAGCCGGACCTCGCCGCCTCGCTGTCGGCGATCTCGGAAAAGGGGCCGGACGCCTTCTACAAGGGTGCTATCGCGGACGCCATCGTCAAGGCGAGCGGCGCCAAGGGCGGCGTTCTTGCCAAGGGCGATTTCGAGCAATATGCCGTGCGGGAGCTGAAGCCGGTGACCTGCTCCTATCGTGGCTACGAGATCATCTCCTCGCCGCCGCCGAGCTCGGGCGGCGTCATCATTTGCGAAATCCTCAACGTGCTCGAATTCTATCCGCTGTCCTATCTCGGCGCCGGATCGGCCGAAACGGTCCATGTCATGGTCGAGGCCATGCGCCATGCCTATGTCGACCGCAACTCGGCGCTGGGCGACCCGGATTTCGTAGACAATCCGGTCTCGAAACTGCTCGACAAGAACTATGCCAAGGACATCCGCGACAAGATCGATCCGTTCCGCGCCGGCGTGTCGAAGGACCTGATGCCCAAGGGTTTCGGCGAGTCGAAGGAAACCACCCACTATTCGATCATCGACAATGACGGCAATGCGGTCGCCGTCACCTATACGCTGAACGGCTCCTTCGGCGCCGGGGTCGTCGCCGACGGCACCGGCATCCTGCTCAACAACGAGATGGACGACTTCACCCAGAAGCCCGGCGTGCCGAACCTCTACGGGCTGGTGCAGGGAGAGGCGAATGCCATCCAGCCGAAGAAGACGCCTTTATCCTCGATGAGCCCGACGATCGTGACCAAAGACGGCAAGCCGTTCATGGTCATCGGCAGTCCGGGCGGTTCGCGCATCATCACCATCACGCTCGAGGCGATCGTCAATGTCATCGACCACGGCATGGACATCCAGCAGGCGATCGACGCGCCGCGCATCCATCATCAATGGCTGCCGGACACCATCTATGTCGAACCGTTCGGGCTTTCGCCGGACACGGAGAAGCTGCTTGCCGGCATGGGCTATCACCTGGACTTGAGCGACAAGACCTGGGGGCAAGCCGCCGGCGTTCTGGTCGGCGGCAAGAGCCTCAGCGAGATCGAGAAGGGCGGCGGCGCGCGCTACAACGGCGCCATCGACAGCCGCGCGGCCGCGGGCGAGGCTTTGGGGTATTGAAGCATGATCCCAAAAAGCGGGAACGGATCATGCTCAGATAAAATTACACGACCAGCGTGATGGTCGAGGCGATCAGCATCACTGCGGCGATGGCGACGAACAGCGCATAAATGCGCGGCCGGTCTAGCAGCAGCGCATTGCCGGAAATCCAGGCCGCCGTGGCCCCGCCAAGCGCGAACAGGAAGCCGTTGCGGTGGCCGAAGGACATGGAGGCGGCCATCAGGCCCCCGATGATCAGCGCGCCGAAGACGATGATGACGGCGACCGCGTATTTCTCGAAATCATTGCCGCCGCCCATCGCCGGCCCCATCGCATTGAGATTGGGCAGGTCGTCCGGGTCGAAAGGGTTGGTCGAGCCGTATTCGTCTTGACCGAGGGATTCGCGCATTATTCGTTCTCCGCTGAGCGGCAACAAACCATCAACGCCTGCCGAGCGCAACCCGGCAACGCCGCCACGGCGACGCGTTCGCCGCCCGGCTGATGCCCGAGTGCCACGGTTTCCCGGTCGGTTTCAACGAGGCAGCGGCACTGCGGTTCCACCTGTTTGATCTACCTGGAAAAATCGCTGCGCACGATGCCGTGCCGCTGCAGCTTGTCGTAGAAGGTCTTGCGCGGAATGCCGAGCGCCTCGATGGTGCGGCGGACGTCGCCGTCATTGCGACCAAGTGTCTCGCGGATAATTTCGGCTTCGTAACGATCGAGTCGTTCCGGCAAGGGCATGGGGGTGCCGATCTCCGTTGCCGTGGGGGAAGACGCTTCGGCAACGTCGTCCAGCCCGAGCACGAAGCGTTCGGCGAAGTGGGCGAGTTCGCGCACATTGCCGGGCCAGTCATGTTCGCCGAGATGGCGCTGAACCACGGCGGAGATCGCCGGCACGGCGCGCCGGAAGCGGGCGGCGGCGCGATCGGCGAAGTAACCGAACAACAGCGGCACGTCGTCCCGCCGCTCGCGCAGCGGCGGGATCGAAAGCGTCACCACATTGAGCCGGTAATAGAGGTCCTCGCGGAAATTACCGCGCTGGCCGGCGTCGCCGAGATCGACCTTGGCTGCGGCAACGACGCGCAGGTCGACCGGCCGGATCTCATTGGTGCCGAGCGGCGTCACCTCGCGCATTTCGAGCACGCGCAGCATCTGCACCTGCGTCGCGGGCGGCATGCTCTCGATCTCGTCGAGGAACAGCGTGCCGCCGCTCGAATGCTCGATGCGGCCTACGCGCTTCTTCTGCGCGCCGGTGAAGGCGCCGGCCTCGTGTCCGAACAACTCGCTTTCGATGACCGTCTCCGGCAGCGTGCCGCAATTCAGAGCGACGAAATTGCCCTTGGCGCGGCGGCTCCAGCGATGCAGCAGGCTCGCCACCACCTCCTTGCCCGAACCGGTCTCGCCGGTCACCAGAACGTCGACATCGGTGTCGGCTATCTGCCGCAATGTCCGGCGCAGCCGCTCCATGGCCGGCGTCTGGCCGATCAGCGGCAAGCCTTCCTGCGCCTGCTCGGCCGCCTCGCGCAAGGCGCGGTTTTCCATCACCAGGCGGCGTTTTTCGGCGGCGCGGGCAACGCTCTGCGCCAGCCTGTCGGCAGCGAAAGGCTTGGTGATGAAGTCGTAGGCGCCGTCCTTGATCGCCTTCACGGCCATCGCGATATCGCCATGGCCGGTGACTAGGATGACGGGAATATCGGGGTCGAGCCTCAGCACGCGGTCGAACAACTGCAGCCCGTCGATCTCCGGCATGCGGATGTCCGACACCACCACGCCGGCGAAATCCCTGTCGAGCGCCGCCAGCGCTTCCTTCGCCACGGCGTGGGCCGACACCGCAAAGCCGGCAAGCTCCAGCGTCTGTCTTGTCGCCTTGAGCAGATCGCTGTCGTCATCGATCAGGATCACCGGGGCTGGATCGTGCTTCGTCATGCAGCGCCGGCTTTCGAAAGGTGGATGATGAAGCGTGTTCCCTGGCCACTGCTCGAAACCTCGATGCGCCCGCCATAGTCGGTGACGATGTCCTTGGAGATGACAAGCCCGAGCCCCAGGCCTTTTTCCTTGGAGGTGTTGAAGGGCGTGAACAGCGATTTCAGGATCGCGGACGGAATGCCCGGGCCGTTGTCCGAGACGATGAGCGCGACGTCATCGCCGGTCTCGGCCGCCGAAACCTCGACTTTCGCGTCGTCGCGGCCATCGAGTGCCTCCAGCGCGTTCTGGAAAAGGTTGATCAGCACCTGCTCCAGCCGCAGCCGGTTGCCCATAACCTTCAGCGCCGCCGGCGGCAGCGTGATCGCCAGCGCATCCAGCCGGCCGGCGAAGCGGCTCCTGAGCAGCACGACGGCGCCTTCGATCACGCCGCGCAGTTCGACTGGTTCGGCGGCGGTGCGGCCCTTGCGGGCGAAAGCTTTCAGCTCTTCGGTGATGGAGCCGATGCGCTCGGTCAGCGCGGCGATGGCACCAAGGTTTTCCTCGGCTGAGGCGCTCTGCTTGCGTTCGAGGAAGACGCGCGCATTGTCGGCATAGGCGCGGATCGTCGCCACCGGCTGGTTGATCTCATGCGCGACGCCGGCGGCGACCTGGCCAAGCGTGGCAAGCCGGTTGGCCTGCACCAGTTCCTGCTGCATCACCTGCAGCCTGGCTTCGGTGCTGCGATGGTCCGCGATCTCGGCCTGCAGCCGGTCGCGCGCCAGGCTCAGATCCTGCGTGCGCTCGATGACCCGGCGCTCGAGCTCGGCGCGCGCGGCCTGTTCGGCGGCAATCCGCATCTGGCCGGATTGCCGGCGCCACAACAGATAAGCGGCAAAGGCAATGAGCGGCACGAGGACACCGAGCACCAGGAGCCGCATCTCGCGCTGCGCCGCCGCGACCGGTGCTTCGGCAGGAAGGAGATAGTCGAGGCGCCAGGGTGTCGACGGCACGGCGGTGGAAAGCCGCAGATATTCCGCATCGCTGCCGCCGGGCGTGATGGCCTGGACAAGCGCGACATCGGGGCTGAGCGGTTGCGGTTTCGTGATCGGCAAGGGCACCAGCGGCGCATCGCCGAATTGCTGGCTGGCGCGGATGTCGGCCGTAACCGGAGCGGCCAGCGGCGCCGTCGTCATGAAACGCCAGGAGGGCACGCTCGTGATCAGCACCACGCCATGCGCATCGCTGACATAGGCCGGGCGGTTCGCCTCGTGCCAGTCGGCCTCGAGCTGGTCGAACTCCATCTTGACGACGACGACGCCGAGCGGCCCCGAAGCGCCGTCGACGCGGCGCGAGATGTAGAGGCCGGGACGTTTGCTGACATTGCCGAGCGCGAAATATTCGGCCGTGCCGGTTTCCATCGCGACAGAGAAATAGGCGCGAAAACCATAGTCGTTGCCGACGAAGCTCACCGGCTCGCGCCAATTGCTGGAGGCGATCGCCAGGCCGTCCGTGCCGGTGACATAGAGCACCGAGGCCTTGGTGCCCGATACCAGCCCTTCGAGCTTGCGGTTGAGCACGTCGATCGATGCGGGGTTGCGCTCCGTCAGCGCATCATGCACCTGCTGGTCTTCCGACAGGAGCAGCGGCAGCGCGCGAGGATTTTCCAGCACCGCGCGCAGCAGCGCGACTTTGAGGTTGGCGTCCGTGCGCCCTTGCGCGGCCAGGGTCTCGATCTCGGCCGAGCGACCATAAAGCCCGGCGCCGTAGAGCGCCGCGAGCACGATCAGCAGCGCCACCGCCGTAAACAGCAGCCAGGTGCGCCGCGCCCGCCCGGCAAGCAGTTCGGGCGTTGGGGCGAGGGCAGCGGCCGGGCGTTGCAGCATGCTACATCTGTGCATGATTTCGCACAAAGCGCAATTCGATCTATGCGGATAACCGCACTGGCCTTCTCCAAGGCTCTTGTCGCGGGCTCAAAAAATCCAACAAAATCAATAAAAGCGAGACTTCGGGCATCATCTGGCACGCGGGTTGCAAATGCATCCGCAGCAGCCGCGAGGCTGTGGAGGTCAACAGCCCCCTGGGAGGTCGAGCGTCTCGATCGGGGGCCGAACGGAGGACATCATGCAGACAGCAATCGCTGCCGCCGAACCGCGCGGCAAGGTTCCCTTTTACCGGCATCTCTATGTGCAGGTCCTGGTGGCGATTGCCGCCGGTATCCTGCTTGGCCATTTCTACCCCGACCTGGGCGCATCGCTGAAACCGCTTGGCGACGCCTTCATCAAGCTGGTCAAGATGGTGATCGCGCCGGTGATCTTCCTCACCGTGGCGACCGGCATTGCCGGTGTCTCCGACCTGCACAAGGTCGGCCGCGTCGCCGGCAAGGCGATGATCTATTTCCTCGTCTTCTCGACATTGGCGCTCGTCGTCGGCCTCGTCGTGTCGAACGTCATTCAGCCCGGCGCCGGCATGCACATCAACCCGGCGACTCTCGATCCCTCGAAAGTGGCGACCTTCACCGAGAAGGCGCATGACTCTTCCATCGTCGGCTTCTTGATGAACATCATCCCCGACACCATCACCGGCGCCTTCGCCCAGGGCGACATCCTGCAGGTGCTGTTCTTCTCGGTGCTGTTCGGCATAGCGCTGGCGCTGGTCGGCGAGCGCGGCCGCCCCGTGGTCGATTTCCTGCAGGCGCTGACCTCGCCGGTCTTCCGCCTCGTCGCCATCCTGATGAAGGCGGCGCCCATCGGCGCCTTCGGCGCCATGGCCTTCACCGTCGGCAAATACGGCATCGGCTCGATCGCCAACCTCGCCATGCTGATCGGCACCTTCTATCTGACGTCGCTGCTCTTCGTGCTGGTCGTGCTCGGCACTGTGGCATGGTATAACGGCTTCTCGATCCTCGCGCTGATCCGCTACATCAAGGAAGAACTGCTGCTGGTGCTCGGTACCTCGTCGTCGGAAGCAGCACTTCCGGGCCTGATGGCCAAGATGGAGCGCGCCGGCTGCAACCGCTCGGTGGTCGGCCTGGTCATCCCGACCGGCTATTCCTTCAACCTCGACGGCACCAACATCTACATGACGCTGGCAGCACTTTTCATCGCCCAGGCGACCGACACGCCGCTCACCTTCGGCGACCAGATCCTGCTCTTGCTCGTCGCCATGCTGAGCTCGAAGGGTGCGGCCGGCATCACCGGCGCCGGCTTCATCACACTGGCCGCAACGCTCTCGGTCGTGCCCTCCGTGCCGGTCGCCGGCATGGCGCTGATCCTCGGCGTCGACCGCTTCATGTCGGAATGCCGCGCGCTCACCAACTTCGTCGGCAACGCGGTCGCGACCGTCGTCGTGGCGCGCTGGGAAGGTGAGCTCGACCAGACCAAATTCGCCGCCGCCATGGCCGGCCAGTTGCCGGAAGAAGCCGACCTCGCGTTGTCGGGCGGCCTGCAGCCTGCCTAGCCAACCAGCATCCTCCCGATGCCGAACAGGTCGCGGCAATCGCCGCGGCCTGTTCATTTTGTCGGCCGCCGCATAGGCTGCGCGCGCCGGATTCCCGGCGAAACATTCAGCCGAGAGGCAGGTCGATGAGCAGCGCGTATCCCGAGATCTATCTTGTCCGTCATGGCGAGACGGAGTGGAGTCTCTCGGGCAGGCATACCGGCCGCACCGACATCCCCCTGACCGCGAAAGGCGAGGAGGCCGCGCGCGGCGTCGCCGAACGCCTCGAGGGACTGACTTTCCAGGCCGTCTGGTCGAGCCCGTCGCAGCGCGCCTTCGACACCTGCCGCCTCGCCGGTTTTGGCGAGCGCGCGGTCAAGAAGCCGGACCTGCAGGAATGGGATTACGGCGCTTACGAAGGCGTGACGACCAAGGAGATATTGTCCAAGCGTCCCGGCTGGCAGTTGTTTCGCGACGGCTGCCCGGGCGGCGAAACGGCGGCCGGTGTCGGCGCCCGCGCCGATACCATCATCGCCGGGCTGCGCGCGGTTGCCGGCAATGTGCTCATCTTCTCCAGCTCGCATTTCCTGCGTGTGTTCGCGTCGCGCTGGGTCGGCCTGCCGCCGGAAGGCGGCGAGCATTTCGTGCTCGACACCGCCAGCCTCAGCATCCTCGGCTACGAGCACGACCTGACCGAGGCGGTCATCCGCCGCTGGAACCAGAAGTAGCCCCGCTGGATGGCAGCCCAGGTGCCTCTGGCCCGTGGATGACGAAGCTGAGACGTTTCGGCTAGACTCCCATCATCGCCAGTTCCTCCGCGGTCAAATGCCGCGCCTTGCCCTTGGCAAGCTCGCCGAGCTGCAATCCGCCGATCGCCACCCTGATCAGCCGCGGCACCTCGATGTCGAAAGCGCCGAGCAGCCTGCGGATCTGCCGGTTGCGTCCCTCGTCGAGCACGATCTCCAGCCACGCCGTCCGCCCGCCGCTGCGCAACAGCGCGATCGAGCTTGCGGTGAGCAGCTCGCCGTCGACGACCGCCCCTTGGCGAAAGCGCTCCAGCATCGCGTCGTCGGGCAAGGCCGCGATCTGCACGTGATAGGTCTTGGCGACATGCGAGGCGGGGTCGAGCAGACCGTTCGCCCAGCGCGTGTCGTTGCTCATCAAAAGCAGCCCTTCGCTCGCCTTGTCGAGGCGGCCAACGGGCGACACGAAGGGCAGGTCGAGCCCTTCCAGGCAGTCATAGACGGTGCCGCGGCCTTCGGGGTCGTCGCGGGTCGTGACCAGGCCTCGCGGCTTGTTGAGCATCAGATAGACCTTACGCTCGGCAACGACGCGCTCGCCGTCGACGGTGATGCGGTCGCGGCCGGGATCGATGCGCAGCAAGGCATCGCGCACCGTCACGCCGCCGACCCGCACCCGCCCCTCGGCGACGAAACGCTCGGCCTGCGTGCGTGAGCAGAAGCCAAGCTTGGAAAGCGCTCGGGCGAGGCTGACCTTTGGTGTTGCTGATCGTCGGTCGGGTTGGCGTGCCACTGTCTCTGTCTTCGGACTTGCTCAAAACGCTGCAACCGATGCCACGCCTGGCGAGATCGGCGCAAGCGGCTCCATTACCCGGTTCGGGTCGCCGGTTTCACTCCTGCGGCGCGCTCAACCGCCGGTAGGAGATGCCGTCGAACGTTGCCGTCACGAAGCTTTTGACCGACATCTTGCGCTTGCGCCCGTCGCTGCAGGCGTAAAGCGGCCAGCCGGCCTCGCTGCATTCGCTAGCCATGCAGATGCGGGTCACGCAGTTGCCTGCGGTCAGCCGGAAGCCACCCTTGCCGGCAAAGCCCTGCAGCAGACTGCCATCCGAGGAACGCCATGTCCGTTGTTGGAATTCAGGCCGCAGCAGCCGGGGCTCGAGGGGGGCGGCCAAACCGGCCTGGTCCGTATGGCCCGAATATTGAAGCCGGTAGCGCGCCATGCCGGTCGTGTATGCGGTAACGAGATCGGATTGGCCCGAATATGCCGCCGACAGCTCGGGATGATCGAAAAGATGGGACGCGCGTGTCTCCGCCTCTGACGGTCTCGTCAGGGCAGCGATGGCAACCATGGCCAGGCAGAAGCGCAACATCTCGATTTCCGGCAGCCATACCGATCCGGCGTGCCGGCTTGCCCGGCTGCCTGCGCTTACCATCTTTCCAATCGGATTTTCGCGCAAGCGCCGGTTTTCGGGTGTCGTAAGGCGCCCTCGCTTTCGTCAGCTGTTGGCGGCCGGCAGCAGCTCGAACAGGTGGGCGCCGTTCTCGCGCCCTCGGTCGATATAGCCGATCACGCGGAACCATTTCGCTACGTCGGGCCTGTCCAGCCAGCTGCGCGAATGCACGGGAAGGTTGCCGGCGAGCGCCTGGACATGGCGGATGTGGCGCTTGCAGAAGCGGACCGTCGAGGCGTTGAAGAAATCCTCCTGCGCGGCAAAGAGCGTATCGGCGGCGTCCGCATGCTCGTGCCAGGCGATGATCGCCACCGTCCTGTCGTCCTGGACAAGCGCATGCGCCCGTCCTTCCTTCAGGTTCATCATCAGATTGTCATAGGCGCTTTTGCTGTCCTTGCCGGCCGCCACATACTCGTCCGACATTCGCTTGGACAGGCCGTGGAACACATCTTCCAGATCTCCGACCGTCGCCGCGCGTGCTCTCATTTCTCCTCCTGACAGCCCGCTGGCAGTTTGCCCCAAGGAAGGGGGATCACCAAGAAAACCAAATCCCCGATCCGGGCCATGCGCGCAATCTCATTTCGCACGGAAGGGTTCAATCGCTGACCGCGCTCGCATATAAGCATTGGCTTGAGATCGCATTTCCATTGTTGGATACTGGCGGTCTACCGGGCCTGGCCGGACCCGCTCGTTCTCTCGGCAGCGTTCTCAATGGCGGCCATGATCGATCTGATTGAAACCATCTACGAGGCGGCCTTCGTCCCGGAGCGGTGGAACACGGTGCTCCAGAAAACGGGCGGCCTGTCGAACTCGGCCAGCGCCCAGGTCTTCTTCTTCAGCGACGACGGCCCGCCGCGCGGAACGACGCTCGACAATTTGCGGCCGCTGTTCGACGAGTTCATCAAGGGGGATTTCTGGAAGTTCTGCGACAGTGTGCAGAAGATGTGCGGCTTGCAGCCGGCGAGCTTCGTACGCGTCGACGACTTTATGAGTCCCGATGAGATCGAGCGCGATCCGGCCCGTATCATGCTGCGGCAATTCGGCATCGGCGCGCATCTGTGCACCGCGATACCGATGCCGACCGGCGAACTGGCGACCTTCGTCTTCCAGAAATGGATCCGGGACGGCGGCTTCGCGCAAGGCGAGGTCGACGGGCTCGATGCGCTGCGGCCGCATCTGGCCCGCGCCAGCCTTGTCGCCGGCCGGCTGCGGATGGAGCGGGCGGAGGCCGCCACCTCGGCGCTCGACCTGCTTGGGTTGCCGGCAGCCGTGTTGTCGGCCAATGGGCGCGTCATGGCCACCAACCCGCATCTGGACAGGCTCGACACGGCCTTCCTGCCCGTGGCCTATGGCGGACTGGCAATCGCCGACCGCGACGCCAACCGGCTGTTCCAGCTGGCCGTGACCGGCATGAGCCGCACCGACAATTCGGTCGGGTCGATACCGGTGCCAGGCATCGGCGGCGAGGCGCCTTTCGTCGTCCATCTGTTGCCGCTGCGGCGCTCGGCGCACGACATTTTCGGCAACGCCGACATCCTTGTGATGGCCACGCCCGTCAAGCCGAGCGCGCTTGTGCCTTCGGCGAGCCTGCTCAACGCCTTGTTCGATCTGACGCCGTCGGAGGCACGGCTGGCAGCCGATCTTGCCGCCGGACTCACTTTGGCGGAAACGGCCGCGCGTGGCGGCATCACCGTCAAATCCGCCCGGACCTATCTCGAGCGCGTCTTCCAGAAAACCGGCACCCATCAGCAGAGCCAGCTGGTCGCCATGTTGAAGACGCTGCAGCCGCTGGCCTCACCGCCGCAATGACAGGACTGCGTTGGAGCGGCGGAAGAAAGCGTATCGTTGAATTCGTCGCCAGCCTGCCATAAAAGGCGCAGGCTTTCGACTGGCTGAGGCTGCAGCGTTAGGGGTATGCATTGACGTCGAGCAGGCCGATCCTGATCACCGGCGCAGCCGGCTTCATAGGTTTTCACCTTTGCCAGAGGCTGCTTGCCGAAGGCCGGCAGGTTGTCGGCCTCGATTCCATGAACGAGTATTACGACGTCGCGCTGAAGCAGGCGCGGCTCGAGCGGCTGAAGGCGTTCCCGAATTTTCGTTTCGAGCATGTCGATCTCGCCGACCGCGACGGCATCTCGGGGGTCTTTGCGTCGGTCGCGCCGGAGATCGTCGTCAACCTCGCCGCGCAGGCGGGCGTCCGCTATTCGCTGGTCAATCCGCACGTCTATGCGCAAAGCAATCTCAACGGCTTCCTCAACATCCTGGAAGGGTGCCGGCAGGCCTCGGTCGGCCATCTCGTCTACGCTTCGTCGAGCTCGATCTATGGCGGCAGCACGCGCATGCCGTTCTCGGTGCATGATTCCGCCGACCATCCCCTCAGCCTCTATGCCGCCAGCAAAAAGGCGAACGAGCTGATGGCCCACACCTACAGCCATCTGTTCGGGCTGCCGACGACGGGCCTGCGCTTCTTCACCGTCTACGGTCCGTGGGGACGGCCCGACATGGCCTTGTTCATCTTCACCAAGGCCATCCTCGCCGGCCAGCCGATCGACGTTTTCAACCATGGCAACATGCAGCGGGATTTCACCTATATCGACGACATCGTCGAGGGGGTGGTCCGCGTCATGCGGCATCCCGCGGCGCCCAACCCCGATTGGAAAAGCGCTGCGCCGGACCCGGCGACGAGCACCGCGCCGTTCAGGATCCACAACGTCGGCGACAGCTCGCCCGTCGAGCTCAGCCGGCTCATCGACGTGCTGGAAGACGCGCTTGGGCGCAAGGCGATCCGCAACATGATGCCGCTCCAGCCGGGCGACGTTCTGGCGACCTTCGCCGATGTCACCTCGCTGGAAGAGGTGATCGGCTTCAAGCCCAAGATCCCGATCGAGATCGGCGTCCCGCGCTTCGTGGAATGGTACCGGGATTTCTACCAGGTCTGACTGGGCGCCTGCCGCCGCGACAATATACTAGCGGTCGGTCGTGGACGCTTGCCTGTCGATCCAGAGCGCAATCAGCGTGCAGGCGGCGCCCGAAAGCAGGTAAGCGCCGGCGGCGATAAGGCCGAAATTGCCGGCTAGAAGCAGCGCGGCAAGCGGCGCGAAGCCGGCGCCGAACATCCAGGCCAGGTCCGATGTGACCGCCGAGCCGGTATAGCGGTGCTGGCGCGAGAAGCTCGATGCCACGACGCCCGAGGACTGCCCGAAGCTCAAGCCCAGCAGGATGAAGCCGAGCACCATGAACACCGTCTCGCCGACGGTGCCGCCGTTGAGAAGCTGTGGGGCAAAGCCGCTGAAAGCGGCGATGGCAACGGCGCCGCCGCCGAGCAGGGCACGCCGTCCGACACGGTCGGCCAGCGGCCCCGATGCGACGATAGCCGCGATGCCGAACAGCGCGCTCACCGCCTCGATGACCAGGAAACGTTCCGGGCCCTCATTGGTGAACAGGAACACCCAGGATAGCGGGAACACCGTCACCATATGGAACAGCGCAAAGCTCGCCAGCGGCGCGAAGGCGCCGACCACGACGTTGCGTCCTTCAGTCCGAACCATCTCCCTGATGCGCGTCGGCTGCAGGTCGCCGCTCTCGTAGAGTTTCGAGAATTCGGGCGTGACCACGATGCGCAGCCTGGCAAACAGCGCCACGACGTTGATGGCGAAGGCGACGAAGAAGGGATAGCGCCAGCCCCAGGCAAAGAAGTCGTCGGCCGAGAGGTTGGCGACGAAGAAAGCAAATAGCGAGCTTGCCACGATGAGCCCGATCGGCGCGCCGAGCTGCGGGATCATAGCATAGATGCCGCGCCGGTTTTGCGGCGCGTTCAGCGCCAGGAGGGAGGGCAGTCCGTCCCATGTCCCGCCGAGCGCCAGCCCCTGCAGGAAGCGGGTGAGCGCCAGCAGCCAGGCGGCGACCGCGCCGACATCCTCATAGGAGGGCAGGAACGCCATGGCCACCGTCGAGGTGCCGAGCAGGAACAGCGCGATCGTCAGCTTGGCGCCGCGGCCATAGGCGCGGTCGATCGCCATGAATAGCACGGTGCCGAACGGGCGCGCGATGAAGGCCAGCGCGAAGATGGCGAAGGAGTAGAGTGTTCCGACCAGCGGGTCGTGCGTTGGGAACACAAGCTTGGGGAACACGATCACGGAAGCGATCGCATAGACGAAGAAATCGAAGAATTCCGACGTCCTGCCGATGATCACGCCGACCGCGATATCGCCCGCGCTGACCTGGCCGTGATGCGAGCCGATCAGCCTGCTGTCAGTTTCGGCAGTCGAAGTTTCAGCCATCGTTTCCGTCGCCACCGAGCTCAAGTTCGGAACGCGATTGTCATCGTCCCGATGCGATGTTGTCGTCATCCAGATGCGATGTTGTCGTCATCCCATTATGCGTGCACACTTTCGCGAAAGCCATACCGGCTGGGCATTGGACAAATTGTCCAATGTCGTCGCCGTGCCTGCGGCAGTAGCCGTTGGTCCATATCGCATCGCAACCTGCAAAGATCTTGCTGCAGGGCCATCGAGGGCAGCGTTTGATGAGACGATCCGGACTCTTGCTTCTTTTTCCGCTCGCCGTGCTGCTGAGCGGTTGCGATCTGGTCGTACTGGCGCCCGCGGGCGATGTGGCAGTGCAGCAGCGCGACCTGCTCGTCGTCTCGACACTGCTGATGCTGCTCGTCATCGTGCCCGTCATGGCGCTGACCGTGCTGTTTGCCTGGCGCTACCGGCAGTCCAGCACCACGGCGACCTATACGCCGGACTGGGACCATTCGACCAAGCTGGAACTGGTGATCTGGGCGGCACCCCTGCTTGTCATCATCTGCCTGGGCGCGCTCACCTGGCTCGGCACCCATCTGCTCGATCCCTACCGGCGCATCGACCGGATCGAACCAGGACAGCCGGTCACCCAGAACCACAAGCCGCTCAAGGTCGAGGTCGTCGCGCTGGATTGGAAATGGCTCTTCATCTATCCCGATTACGGCATTGCCTCCGTCAACGAGCTGGCGGCGCCGGTCAACCAGCCGATCGACTTCCGCATTACCTCCTCAACGGTGATGAACTCCTTCTACATTCCAGCTCTTGCCGGGCAAATCTACGCCATGCCCGCCATGGAGACGAAGCTGCACGCCGTCATCAACCGTCCGGGCACCTATACCGGCTTCTCGGCCAACTACAGCGGCGCCGGCTTCTCCGGCATGCGCTTTGTGTTTCACGGCCTCTCCGGCCAGGCCTTCGCCGATTGGGTGACGCAGACCAAGAGCGCGCAGGCCACGCTCAACCGAGACAGTTATCTCGAGCTCGAACGTCCGAGCGAGAACGAGCCGGTCCGCTACTACGCCTCCGTCGATCCCGACCTCTTCGGCGCCATCCTCAATTTGTGCGTCGAGCGCGGCAAGATGTGCATGAACGAGATGATGTCGATCGACGCCAAGGGCGGCTTGGGGCTCGCCGGCGTGCGCAACACCCTGCCGCTGCAATATGACAAGCTTGCCCGGCGCGGCGCGGTGTTCGGCAACGATCCGTCCTATGTCGCAAGCATCTGCACGGCGGAGGAAGCGGCCGCCGCCTCGCGCGCGGCCCGCGATGCCGACGCGAAATACTGGCCGGTGCGCGATCTTTCGCCATTGCGCGGGGCAGGGCTGCTCAGTCCAGGGGCAGGCCGCCGCCGCGCCGACGCCAAGACGCCGTCGCTCGGGCTGCTGCGCTTCGAATTGTGAGGAATGGCGGATGCCTGAGACGCTGACCAAATTCATCTTCGGCCGCCTCACTCTGGAGTCGCTGCCGCTGCACGAGCCGATCGTCGTCGGCACCTTCATCGCGGTGGCGCTCGGCGGTGCCGCTGTTCTTGGCGCCATCACGTATTTCAAGCTCTGGGGCTATTTGTGGCGCGAGTGGTTCACCAGCGTGGACCACAAGAAGATCGGCGTAATGTACATGGCGCTCGGCCTCATCATGCTGCTGCGCGGCTTCTCCGACGCCATCATGATGCGCCTGCAGCAGGCCATCGCCTTCAACGGTTCCGAGGGCTACCTCAACGCCCATCACTACGACCAGATATTTACCGCCCATGGCGTGATCATGATCTTCTTCGTGGCGATGCCTTTCGTCACCGGGCTGATGAACTTCGTCGTGCCGCTGCAGATCGGCGCGCGCGACGTCTCCTTCCCCTTCCTCAACAATTTCAGCTTCTGGATGACGGTCGGCGGCGCCATCCTGGTCATGGCCTCGCTGTTCGTCGGCGAATTCGCCCGCACCGGCTGGCTGGCCTATCCGCCGCTCTCCGGCATCAATTACAGTCCCGACGTCGGCGTCGATTACTACATCTGGGCGCTGCAGGTCGCCGGCGTCGGCACGACGTTGTCCGGCATCAACCTGATCTGCACCATCATCAAGATGCGCGCCCCCGGCATGACGATGATGCGCATGCCCGTCTTCACCTGGACCTCGCTCTGCACCAACGTGCTGATCGTGGCGTCCTTCCCGGTGCTGACGGCCGTGCTGACGCTGCTCGCGCTCGACCGCTATGTCGGCACCAACTTCTTCACCAACGACTTCGGCGGCAACCCGATGATGTATGTGAACCTCATCTGGATATGGGGTCACCCGGAGGTCTACATCCTCATCCTGCCGCTGTTCGGCGTCTTCTCCGAAGTCACCTCGACCTTCTCCGGCAAGCGCCTGTTCGGCTACACCTCCATGGTCTACGCCACCGTGGTCATCACCATCCTTTCGTATCTCGTCTGGCTGCACCACTTCTTCACCATGGGCTCCGGCGCCAGCGTCAATTCCTTCTTCGGCATCACCACGATGATCATCTCGATCCCGACCGGGGCGAAGATATTCAATTGGCTGTTCACCATGTATCGCGGCCGCATCCGCTTCGAACTGCCGATGATGTGGACGGTGGCCTTCATGCTCACCTTCACCGTCGGCGGCATGACCGGCGTGCTGCTTGCCGTGCCACCGGCCGACTTCGTGCTGCACAACAGCCTGTTCCTGATCGCGCATTTCCACAACGTCATCATCGGCGGCGTGCTGTTCGGCCTGTTCGCCGGCATCGCCTATTGGTGGCCGAAGGCCTTCGGCTTCAAGCTCGATCCGTTCTGGGGCAAGGTCTCGTTCTGGTGCTGGGTGCTCGGCTTCTGGTTCGCCTTCATGCCGCTCTATATCCTCGGCCTGATGGGCGTGACGCGCCGCATGCGCGTGTTCGACGATCCCTCGCTGCAGATATGGTTCGTCATCGCCGCCTTCGGCGCCGTGCTGATCGCCTGCGGCATCGCCGCCTTCCTGGTCCAGATCTTCGTCTCCATCCGCAAACGCGCGGAACTGGTCGACGTCACCGGCGATCCCTGGGACGGACGCACGCTCGAATGGTCGACCTCCTCGCCGCCGCCGGCCTACAACTTCGCCTTCACGCCAGTCATCCGCGACAACGACGCCTGGTGGGACATGAAGAAGGCCGGCTACCGGCGTCCTCTGTCCGGCTTCAAGCCGATCCACATGCCGAGCAACACCGGCACTGGCGTGATCCTCGCTGTCTTCAGCGTCGCGCTCGGATTCGGCCTGATCTGGTACATGTGGTGGCTGGCGGCGCTGAGCTTCGTCTGCCTCATCGCCACCGCGATCGGCCACACCTTCAACTACCACCGCGACTTCGACATCCCGGCTGCCGAGGTCGCGCAAACGGAAGAGGCGAGGACGACGCTCCTCACCGCTCAGGGGGCTAGGGCTTGAGCATGGCATCGACGGCGATCACGGCCGATACCGCACCGGTCTTCCATCTGGAAGAGGAGCATGCGCACGCCGAAGGCGGCAGCACCATGCTCGGCTTCTGGCTCTATCTGATGAGCGACTGCCTGATCTTCGCCATGCTGTTCGCGGCCTATGGCGTGCTGGGCGGCAATTACGCGGCGGGTCCGGCGCCGAAGGACCTGTTCGATCTCGGCCTGGTGGCGGTCAACACCACCATGCTGCTGCTCTCCTCGATCACCTATGGCTTCGCCATGCTGACCATGGACAAGGGCCGCGTCGGCGCGACGCAAGCATGGCTCGCCGTGACCATGCTGTTCGGCCTGGCGTTCCTCTCCATCGAGCTCTACGAATTCGCGCATATGATCCATGAGGGCGCGACGCCGCAGCGCAGCGCCTTCCTGTCATCTTTCTTCACTCTGGTCGGCACGCACGGCCTGCATGTCACCTTCGGCATCGTCTGGATGGTGACGCTGATGGTGCAGGTGGCGCGATACGGCCTCATCGAGGCCAACCGCCGCCGGCTGATGTGCCTCTCCATGTTCTGGCACTTCCTCGACGTCGTCTGGATCGGCGTCTTCACCTTCGTCTATCTGATGGGGATGCTCAGATGAGCGCTCATGATCATGCCGATCACGACCACACCCATGGCGGCGCCGCGCACGGGTCGCTGAAGGGCTACCTGATCGGCTTCGTCCTGTCGGTGATCCTCACCGCCATCCCGTTCTGGATGGTCATGGCGGGCGCCATCGACAACAAGCAGGCGACAGCCATCATCGTCATGGCCTTCGCGGTGGTGCAGATCGTGGTCCACATGGTCTTCTTCCTGCATATGAATCCCGCCTCGGAAGGCGGATGGTCGATGCTGGCGCTCATCTTCACGGTGATCCTCGTCGTCATCGTGCTCAGCGGCTCGCTCTGGGTGATGTACCACCTCAACGCCAACATGATGCCCGGGCTCCACGAGATGCGGGAGATGCCATGAGCCCCGTTTCGGGCGTGAGTGTGTCGGGCGTGGAGAGGGCCAAAGTCAAGGCAAAGGACATGATCGGCCGGACAAGTACTGGCTCTCATGCCGTCTCGAAGGGCTCTGCGTCGCGATTCTTGCTTGCGCTGGCTGGGCTTCTCGGCGTCGTGGTGTTTCTCGGGCTCGGGATTTGGCAATTGGAAAGGCGGGTCTGGAAGCTCGACCTGATCGCTCGCGTCGACCAACGCATCGATGCTCCCGTCGTCGATGCGCCCGGGCCGCGGGACTGGAGCGGGTTGAGCGCGCCTGACTACGAATATCGCCATGTGCGGTTGACCGGGCGCTTTGAGGGCGGTGCCAACACGCTGGTGCAGGCGGTGACTGTGCTTGGCGGCGGCTATTGGGTGCTGACGCCGATGCGCGGCGACCGCGGTTTCACGGTCCTCGTCAACCGCGGCTTCATCCCGCAGGAACGCAGGGCCGAGTTCGAGCGGGAGGGTGGCGGGTTCACCGCGACGGCGACGGTCGACGGGCTGTTGCGCATCAGCGAACCGCGCGGCGGTTTCCTGCGCAGCAACGATCCGGCGGCCAATCGCTGGTATTCGCGCGACGTCGACGCCATCGCAAAGGCGCGCGGTCTGGCGGATGTCGCACCGTATTTCATCGATGCCGGAGCGTCCGAGCCAGCTGGCTGGCCGCGCGGCGGGCTCACCGTCGTCACCTTCCGCAACAGCCATCTGGTCTATGCTTTGACCTGGTTTGCCCTGGCAGTGATGCTGGCGATCGCCCTCGCCAGGCCGATCTTCGCCGGACGTCGGAAGCGAGACGCGGCAAGATGAACATCTCGATCGCGCGGTTTCATCGCGACAAACCGATCTTGACGGTTCCGGCCGCCGGACAGGGAGGCGCCGCCTCGAATTCCGACGTGACGAACAGGAAGAACCTGCTGCTCCTCATCCAACTGCGCTGGCTGGCGGTGGCGGGGCAGGTGCTGACCGTCCTGGTGACGCAATACTGGTTCTCGATCCCGCTGCCGCTCGCCGAGATGGCTGGCGTCGTGCTTTTCCTCGTCGGGCTCAACATCTTCAGCCTGCTGGCCCTGCGCGGCAATCGTCGCATCTCCAACGCGCAGCTCTTCGTCGCGCTGATCTTCGACATGGCGGCGCTGACGACTCAGCTTTACCTGAGCGGCGGCGCCTCGAATCCGTTCGTGTCGCTCTATCTGCTGCAGATCACGCTCGGTGCCGCTCTGCTGGCGCCATGGTCGACCTGGATCCTGGTGGTGGCCGCCTCGGCCTGTTTCGTCTTCCTCATCTTCGTTTTCCAGCCGATCGCGATCCCGCATCATGGCGGCAGCGACCTCCTGGCGCTGCATCTGCGCGGCATGCTCATCTGCTTCGTGCTTGCGGCCGGCCTGATCGTGATCTTCATGACGCGCATCAACCGCAACCTGCGCGAACGCGATGCCTACCTCGCCGACCTGCGCCAGCGTTCGGCCGAGGAAGACCACATCGTGCGTATGGGCCTGCTGGCCTCGGGCGCCGCGCATGAACTGGGCACGCCGCTTTCGACAATATCGGTCATCCTGTCCGACTGGCGCCAGATGCAGGGCATCAAGCGCAACCGCGAGCTTTCCGAAGATGTGGCCGAGATGCAGGCGCAGATCGAGCGCTGCAAAAACATCGTCACCGGCATCCTCATGTCCTCCGGCCAGGCGCGGGGCGAGGGCACGATCCGCACCACGATCCGCCGCTTCCTCGACGATCTCGTGCAGGAGTGGCGTTCCAGCCGCCAGCCCTTCAAGCTGGATTACAGCAACGGTTTCGAGCCGGACGAGCAGATCGTATCCGACACGGCGCTGAAGCAAGTGATCTTCAATGTGCTCGACAATGCGCTGGAAGCATCGCACGATTGGGTCGGCATCACTGCCGAGCGGCAGAATGAGAAGCTGGTGCTCTCCGTCGAGGATCGCGGACCGGGTTTCGACAAGGATATTCTGGCCGCGCTCGGCCAGCCCTATATGTCGAGCAAGGGGCGGCCAGGCGGCGGCCTGGGCCTCTTCCTGGTGTTCAATGTGGTGCGCAAGCTCGGCGGCGACGTTTCGGCGCGCAACATGGCCGAGGGCGCCCGCGTTATCCTTTCGCTGCCGCTGGCGGCGCTGACCGATGGAGACGATCGTGACATCTGATCGATCCTTGTTTGTCGTGGAGGACGATGCAACCTTCGCGCGGACGCTCAAGCGTTCCTTCGAAAAGCGCGACTACGATGTCGTGGTCTGCCACGATCGCGACGCGCTGCTCGTCGCGCTGGAAACGGCCGTTCCGGTCTACGCCGTCGTCGATCTCAAGCTCGGGGCGGGATCGGGTCTCGAATGCGTCAAACTGCTCAGCGCCCGCAATCCGTCGATGCGGATCGTCGTGCTGACGGGGTTTGCCAGCATCGCCACGGCTGTCGAGGCGATCAAGCTCGGCGCGTGCCATTATCTGGCCAAGCCCGCCAACACCGATGACATCGAAGCCGCCTTCGGCCGCGCCGAGGGCGACGTTTCGGTGCCGCTCACCAGCCGCCCCACCTCGATCAAGAACCTCGAATGGGAGCGCATCCACGAAACGCTGGTCGAGACGGGCTTCAACATCTCCGAAACCGCGCGCCGGCTCGGCCTGCACCGGCGCACGCTCGCCCGCAAGCTCGAGAAGCGCGTGGTGCAGTAGCGACGCGCCGGGCTACTGCTCGACGGCCACACCCAGCACCGAGACGCAGTCGCCCGCCTTGACCAGGCCTGGGAAGTGACGCGCGGCGAGCAGCCCCGACATCCTGGCCCTGATCTCCCGCGGCGTCTGCCCGGTGCGCCCGACCGGATGGATGCGCGCCACAACCTGGCCGTCCTCCACGGGCTCGCCGAGATCGACCATCGTCTCGATCATGCCGTCATCCTCGGCGAAGGCGAAGCAATCGCCCGACGGCATGTCCAGCCACTGGGTTCTGCTCTTCTCGACCGCACCGTCGACGATGCCGGCATGGCGGAGCACGTTGAGAATGCCGCGCCTGGCAATCCGCACCGTCTCGGCGCGAGACGTTCCGCCGCCGCCGAGTTCGGTGGTAACGAAGACCTTGCCCATCTCCTCGGCGGCCGTGTCGTACATGCCGACCGCGTCGATCTCGGTCATGCGCATCGAGAATGGCGCCGAGAAAGCCTCGACCGCGGCGAAGGCCTTCTTCTCCTGCGCCTTGTCTGGCAGCGTATGCGCGGCGCAGAAGGGCACGAAATCCAGCGTCTTGCCGCCGGAATGGAAGTCGAAGACGATGTCCGCGCGGGGAAGCAACTCGCGCTGGAAATAGTCGGCGATCTTCTCGGTCGCCGTGCCGTCCGGGCGGCCGGGGAAGGAGCGGTTCATATTGCCCTTGTCGATCGGCGAGGTGCGCGTGCCGGCCCGGAACGCCGGATAGTTCATCGCCGGCACGATGATAACCGTGCCGGAGACGTTTCTCGGATCGAGCGTGCGGGCGAGTTCGTAGAGCGCCAACGGCCCCTCGTATTCGTCGCCGTGATTGCCGCCGGTCAGCAGTGCCGTCGACCCCTTGCCGTTGCGCACGACGCAGACCGGGATCATCACCGAGCCCCAGGCGGAATCGTCGCGGCTGTAGGGCAGGCGCAGGAAGCCGTGCTGGACGCCGTCGCGCTCGAAGTCGACGGTCGGTGCGATCGGCGACGGACGCAAAGCGGACATCGGCTCAGTCCTTCACAAAGAGCTTGCGCGGCACATTGGCCAGGCATTCGACGCCGGTGTCGGTGATCAGGATCGACTCTGTGATCTCCAGCCCCATCGTCTCCAGCCACAGGCCCGTCATGAAATGGAAGGTCATGCCGGGCTTGAGCTCGGTGCGGTCACCGGGACGCAGGCTCATGGTGCGCTCGCCCCAATCCGGCGGGTAGGACAGACCGATCGAGTAGCCGGTGCGGTTGTCCTTGACGATGCCGTATTTCTTCAAGACGGCGAAGAATGCGTTGGCGATGTCCTCGCAGGCATTGCCGGGCTTGGCGGCGGCAAGGCCTGCTTCCATGCCTTCCAGCGTCGCCTTCTCGGCATCGAGGAATTCCTGCGTCGGCTTGCCGAGGAAGACAGTGCGCGACAGCGGACAGTGGTAGCGGTTGTAGCAGCCGGCGATCTCGAAGAACGTGCCTTCGTTCACCTTCATCGGCTTGTCGTCCCAGGTGAGATGCGGCGCCGAGGCGTCCGCTCCCGACGGCAAGAGCGGCACGATCGCCGGATAGTCGCCGCCGATGCCGGCGACGCCGCGCGTGCCGGCATCGTATATCTCGGCGACCAGATCGCATTTGCGCATGCCGACTTCTACTTTGTCGACGATGCGCTGGTGCATCGCTTCGACGATACGGGCGGCGTTGCGCATGTACTCGATCTCGGTCGGGCTCTTCACCGCGCGCTGCCAGTTGACCAGCGCGGTGGCGTCGGCGAAACGGGCATTGGGCAAATGCTTCTGCAGCGCCGCGAAGGCGGCGGCCGAAAACCAGTAATTGTCCATCTCGACGCCGATCGTGAGCTTGTCCCAGCCACGCTCGGCCAGCACGCTGGCAAGGTAATCCATCGGATGCCGCTCGGTCGACTGCACATAGTGGTCGGCGTAGCCGATGATGTTGTCATGCGCGAGATAGGCGGTGCGCTTGGCGCCGTTGGCGTCCTGGCCGCGGCCGTACCAGACCGGCTCGCCGGAAGGCGGCACGATGACGGCCTGATGCACATAGAATGACCAGCCGTCATAGCCTGTCAGCCAGGCCATGTTGGAAGGATCGCTGACGATCATCAGATCGACGCCTTTAGCCTCCATGGCTTTTCGCGTCTTGGCGAGGCGATCGGCAAATTCGCTCCGCGAGAATTTCAGGTTTGGCTGCATTTTGTTGTCCTCGTTTGTTGGGCCTGGCGGCCAGCATCAACTTTCGAAATTGAGCCCGGCATTGGTGGCGCGCGCACGGTCGCGAGCCAAAGTGGCGATTGCCGTGTCCTGCACGCCGGTGCCGGTGAGATCGGCGATGGTGATGTCGCTGGCCGAGCGCCGTCCGGGCTTGCTGCCGGCGATGATCTCGCCGAGTTCGGTGACCTCAGCGTCGGCCGTCATCACGGCAGCCTCGATGGCGTGATGAAGTTCGCCCAGACGCCGCGTCTGCTTGGCGCTGTCGGCGACATAGAGATCGGCCATGCGCAGGATCGCCGGCGCGATCTCGTTCTTGTGCTCGGCGTCCGAGCCCATGGCGGTGATGTGCTGGCCGGCGGTGACGAAACCGGCCTTGATCAGCGGTTCGGTCGCCGGCGTGGTTGTGACGATGATGTCGGCGCGGGCTGCCGCGTTCGCCGCATCCGGCTCGGCCCGCACGGCAATGCCCAGTTTCTTGCGCAAGCGCGCGGCGGTCGCCTCCGCCTTGGCGGCGTCGCGCGCCCAGATGCGCGCTTCCTCGATCGGCCGCACGAGCCGCAGCGCTTCCAATTGCAGGCCGGCTTGCAAACCGGCGCCAAAGATCGCCGCGACCTTGGAGTCTTCGCGCGACAGATGCCTGGCCGCGACCGCACCAGCGGCGGCGGTGCGGATATCGGTCAGATAGCCGTTGTCGAGCAGCAACGCCTCGACCACACCGGTCTTGGCTGAAAGCAGCACCATCATGCCGCCGCCGCTCGGCAGGCCCAACGTCGGATTGTCGAAAAAGCCGGAGCTTATCTTGACGGCGAAACCGTCTATGCCGGGCACATAGGCGGACTTCACGTCGACCTCGCCGCGATGCTCATGAATGTCGAGCCTGAGAATCGGCGGCATCGCCACCGGCAGCGTGGCCAGGGCACGAAAAGCGTTCTCGACGCAGGCAACGGCGTCGAGGTCGAGTGTCACGATCTTGTGCAGATCACTCTCGCTGAGAATTGTCATCCGGCTCATGCGGTGCGCTCCGTTGCTGTGGCCGCCTCGCCGCAGACAATGCGACGATGCAGAGCCATGTCGATGTTGTGGCCGGAGAGGATGAGGACGGTCGGGCCGTTCGTCGAGACCTTGCCGGCAAGCAGCGCGCCGATGCCGACGGCGCCGGCGCCTTCGACGATCTCGCGCTCCTGCTCATAGGCATGGCGGATACCGGCGGCGATCTCGTCCTCGGCAAGCAGGACGACGTCGTCGAGCAGGTCCCGGCACATGGCGAAGGTCAGTCGGTTGTCGAGGCCGATGCCGCCGCCAAGCGAGTCCGCCAATGTCGGCAGTTCCTCGACCTGCACCGTGCGGCCGGCATCGAGGCTGGCTTTCATCGCGGCACCCAGCGCCATCGAGATGCCAATGACTTTGGTGCCTGGACTCACCCCCTTGACCGCCGCCGCGACGCCGGACGCCAGCCCGCCGCCGGAGAGCGGCACCAGCACCGCCGTGGTATCTGGAACCTGCTCCATGATCTCCAGGCCAAGCGTGCCTTGGCCGGCAACGATATCGGGATGATCGAAGGGCGGCAGCATGACCAGCCCTTCCTCGGCCACCAAGCGGTCGACCTCCTGCTGGGCGTCGTCCTGGCTGTTGCCGACGATGCGGACATCCGCGCCGAGGCGACGGATGGCGTCGAGCTTGTTTTGCGGCACCAGCTGCGACATGCAGATCACCGCGCGGACACCTTCGAGCTTCGCCGCATGGGCCAGCGCGCGACCATGATTGCCGGTCGAGGCAGCGACGACGCCGCGCGATTTCTCATGCGGGCTCAACGCGGCGATGGCGTTGGAGGCGCCGCGCAGCTTGAACGCGCCGGTGGTCTGGTGGTGTTCCAACTTGAGATGAACCGGGCTGCCGGTGCGCTCCGACAGGCTTTGCGACAGCACGCAGGGTGTCCGCTCGATCTTGCCGGCAATGCGTTCGCGCGCTGCGCGAATATGCTGAAGCGTAACTGGCATTTCGATCACTGCGCCAGGGGCTTGGTCCACAGCCGGCCGAACTCCGGTCGCGGCGTGTCGTCTCCGCACAGCCGCAGGCAGTTCCAGGCGCTGGCCTGGTTGCTGGTGACGACCGGACGCCCGATCGCCTCTTCCATGCCGGGAACGGCGAGCGCGGCGCGCAGCGCGGTGCAGGAGACGAACAGCGCATCGGCCTGGGGATGCATGACCTTGCGCGCCATCTCGACGAGGGACACCGGCGTGATCCGCGCCATCTCGCGGTCGTCCTCGAAGCCGAGGCAAGAGAAGCTCTGGATGTCGAAGCCGTGTGACGCGAAATAGGCTGCCATCGGCCGGCTGGTCTCGACGGTGTAGGGCGTGAGGATGCTGATGCGCTTCACGCCGAAGGCGTTCAGGCCGCGCATGCCGGCCATCGGCGGGGTGACGACGGGAACGCCTGGCTTGGCCGCCTGGATGGCAGCTTCGATCTCGGCATCGCCGATCACCACGGAGGCCGAGGTGCAGGAGTAGCAGATCGCATCGAGCGGCTCGTCCGGCAGGATGAGCGCCGCGCCGGCCGAAAGCGACGGCTGCATCTTGCGCAAATTCTCCGGCGTGGTCGGGTTGGCGTAGGGGATGCGCGCGACATAGACGCCGACGCGTTCGCTCGCCACCATGCGGCGGAAATCCACCTCGCTGGTGTGGTCGGTCGCAAGCGCAATCAGCCCGACGCGCTTTTGCAGCGGACGCGCGTCCAGCGCGGGGCGCGCCGTTTCGAGGCGGATCTCAGGCAAAGGTTTCATGACTTTCATCTTTCGATCCTGCCATAGCGATGCTCCAGCCAGCGCAGCAGAACGACCGAGCAGAGGCTGATGACGAGGAAGAAGGCGCCGACCAGCGTCATCGGTTCGATGTAGCGGTAATAGGTGTTGGCGACGCTCTTGGCCTGGTTCATCAGTTCCAGCACCGTGATCGCCGAAAGCAGCGGCGTCTCCTTGAACATGGCGATGAAATAGTTGGCCAGGGCCGGGATCATCGGCGGGATCGCCTGCGGCAGAATGATGTGCGTCCAGGTGTGCCGGCCATTGAGATTGCAGGCCTTGGCCGCCTCCCACTGGCCGCGCGGCACATTGTCGATCCCGGCGCGATAGACCTCGGCCGTATACGTGCCGTAGTGCAGGCCAAGCCCGATGACGCCCGCCACCAGCGGCGGCAGCAGGATGCCGATGTCGGGCAGCACGTAGAAGATGAAATAGAGCTGGACCAGGAGCGGCGTGCCGCGGATGAACTCGGCGAACCAGCCGACCCCGCGTGCGACGATCCGGTTCTCCGAGCGCCGCGCCAGCGCGATCCCAAGCCCCACGATCGCGGCCAATATCGAGCCGAGCACCGTCGCCAGGATGGTGATCTTCACCCCTTGGATCAGGGTCGGCATGATCTCCCAGACGAAGTTCCAATCCCAGTCCATCAGACACGCACCCCATCAAGCCCGCGCGCCATGCGGCGTTCCAGCGTGCGAACGCCCCAGGAGATGATCAGCGCCAGCGCGAAATAGATGACCAGCACGCAGACGAAGGGCATCAGCGTGCTGCCGGTCTGCGAGCGGACTACCTGCGCCTGGAAGGTCAGGTCGGCGAGCGAGATCAGCGAGACGACCGACGTCGCCTTGAGCAACTCGATCGCGTTGTTGCCGAAGGTCGGCAGCATGACCAGCAGCGCCTGCGGCAGGATCACGTGGCGCATGCCTTGCCAGCGGCCGAGATTGAGCGCCGTGCAGGCCTCGTATTGCTCGCGGGCGACCGACAGGATGGCGCCGCGCACCACCTCCGCCGCGTAGGCGCCGACATTCAAGCCCAGCGCCAGCACGCCCGCCTGCAGCGGTGTCAGCGACAGGCCGGCGAAAGGCAACACGAAATAGGCCCAGAACAACTGCACGAAGATCGAGGTGCCGCGGAAGAATTCAATGTAGACCGTGGCGATCGCGCGCAGGATGAAGAAGCGCGACACGCGCCCCATGCCGGCAAGGAAGGCCATGATCAGCGCGAGCACCGACCCCATCAGCGTCAGCTCGATGGTGACAAGCGCTCCCTGCAATATCAGGCCGAGATAGCCGGACCACTGGGTCATAGGGTTCCAACGTTTGCGGTTAGCTTCCTTCTCCCCGTAAACGGGGAGAAGATGCCGGTTTGCCCTCCGTAGCTGCAGCACAGCTGCTGCGCAGGACGGGCAGGCGGATTGGGGGCAGCGCTAACCTTGAAATGCTTGCGCCGCCCCTCGTCCGGCTCTTCGAGCCGCCTTCTCCCCGCAGGCGGGGAAAAGGCAAAAGAGCGTTTACTTCGCCGAGCAGAGCTTCTCGCGCGTCGTCGACATCGCGGCCGCGGCCGAGAAGCCGTAAGGCTCGATGATCTTGGCGAACTCGCCGGACTTCTTCATCTTGGCGAGCTCGACATCATAGGCGTCGCGCAGCGCCTCGTCGCCCTTCTTGAAGGCGGCGCCGTCGCAATAGACCGGCGCGCCGACCACCGGGGCGATGACGTCGAGGTTCGGGTCGTTGGCCTTCTTGACCAGGTCGTTGATCGAGAGCACCGGCAGCGAATAGGCGTCGATGCGGCCGTCCTGCACCATCTTCAGACCGCTCTGGCCGTCCGGCACGACGATGACGCGGTCGCGCGGCACGCCGGCATTCAGCGCCAGCTTCTCCTCGGTGCCGCCGCCAGGCGCGCCGACGGTCGCCGATGTATCCTTGGCGATGTCCTCATAGCTCTTGAAACCCTTCGGATTGCCCTTCTTCACCAGGAGCGCCTCGGCATCGCAAAGCACCGGCTCGGAATAGGCGACCGCCGCGCAGCGCTCCGGCTTCATGAACAGGCCCGCGGTGACGACGTCGAAGCGGCCCGCCTGCAGGCCGGGGATCATGGCGCCATATTCTGAGATGGAGGCCACGACATCCGCGACGCCGAGCCGCTTGAAGATCTCGCGCGCAACGTCCGGAGCCGCGCCCGAAACCTTGCCGTCGGCGGCCACCGCCGTATAGGGCGGCTCGTTGGCGATGGCGAGGCGGGCGAAGCCCTGCGTCTTCAACTGCTCGAGCTTGCTGTCGTCGGCCGAACCCGCGCTCGTGGCGGCGAGCATGGAGGTCAGCGCGAGGCCGGCGACGCCGGCCAGAATGGCAAGTTTCTTCATTGTTCCCAACTCCTTGTTTCTCTTCTTGGTTTGCTCGATTGCGGCGACTGCATCGCCTCGGGACGACTGCGTCGCCCGTTTGCATTGCGGTCAGACACGATGTCCGGCCGCGATGATCTTCTTCAGGAAGCTCTGCGTTCTTTCCTGTTTGGGATGGCGGAAAATCTCATCGGGCTTGCCTTCCTCGACGATCCTGCCGCGGTCGAAGAACAGCACGCGGTCGGCGAAGTCGTGGGCGAAACCCATCTCATGGGTGACGAGCAGCATCGTCATGTCGGTCTCGGCGGCGAGCTTGCGCATGACGTTGAGCACTTCCTCGACGAGCTCCGGGTCGAGGGCCGAGGTGACCTCGTCGAACAGCATGATCTTGGGCGACAGCGCCAGCGCCCTTGCGATCGCCACGCGCTGCTTCTGGCCGCCGGAAAGCTGCGCCGGCATCGCCTTCGCCTTGTCGGCGAGGCCGACCATGTCGAGCAGCTCCATCGCCCGCTTCTCGGCGGCGGCGCGCGCGACGCCCTTGGTCAGCATCGGCGCCAGGGTCACATTGTCCATGACGCATTTGTGCGGAAACAGATTGAAGAGCTGGAAGACCATGCCGATCTTCTGGCGCATCCTGGCCAGATGCCGCTCGTCGGCCGGCAGCAGCCGGCCGTTGCGCTCCATGTGGTAGAGCTGCTCGCCGTCGACCTGGATGTGACCGCCGTCGATCTTCTCCAGCGTCATCAGGATGCGCAGGATCGTCGTCTTGCCGGAGCCGGACGGACCGATCAGCGCCAGCTTCTCGCCGGGCATGACCTGCATCGACAGGCCGTCCAGCACCTTGAAGGCGCCGAAGCTCTTGGAAATCGCATCGACCTTGATGATGGGCGCGGGCAATCCATGTCCTCGTCTGGAGAAGCCTATGCCCTTAACGATGCGAAACGTGCTAAATCATGTCAATTGGGAAAATAATATCATGACAATATTTCCAGCGCGGCGCAATTTCAGGGCAATCCGAATTCCATTTGTGCATCAGATGGCGAGCAGGAGATGCTCCGGATCGCCGAGCAACAGCTTGGCGACAACGCTCAGGCCCGCGCGCAGTTCCCCTTCGGTGGTCGATCCGAGAGAGATGCGCACGGCCGGATGCCATGGCGTGTGGGCGATGCGGAACGACGTGCCCGGCGCGATAGCCACGCCGCGCAGGCGCGCCTGCGAAACAAAGCTCTCCTCGGCGCGGTCGCCCGGCAGTTCGAGCCACAGATGCAGCCCGTCGCGGTGGACGCGATAGTCGACGCCTGCCAGCATTTCGGCGGCAATCTCCTGGCGCCGCTTCAACGCCTGACGCTGCCAGTTGACCAGTTCCATCGCCGTGCCGTCGCTCACCCAACGCGTCGCGATCTCGGCCACCATCGGCGTCGCCATCCAGTTCGAGACGAGATGACGGTTGGCGACGGCTGCGACATAGCGGTCCGGCACCGCGAGGTAGCCGATGCGCAGGCCGGGCACGGTAATCTTGGTGAAGGAGGTGACGTAGAGCGTGCGCTCCGGCGCAAAGGCGGCAACCGCCGGCGATCGGCCTTCGACCAGCGGGCCGAGCACGTCGTTCTCGATGATGGCGATGTCGTGCTTGCGGGCAACCGCCGCAATCTGCTCGCGACGGGTGGCATCCATCAAGGTCGCCGTCGGGTTAATCACCGATGGCTGGACGAAGACTGCGCGAATGTCTGACAGGCGGCAGGCCTCGTCGAGCGCTTCGGGGATCAGCCCGTTGCCGTCGATCGGCAGGCCTTCGAGGTTGAAGCCGAGATAGCGCGCAAGCGGGATCAACGTGTGGTGGCCGATCGCCTCCGTGGCGACCGTAGAGCCGGGCGGCGCCACGCTCATTAGCGCTACCGTCATGCCGGCGGTGGCGCCGTTGGTGAGGTTGATATTCTGTGGCGATGCCTCCAGCCCGCAGAGCTTCAGCCATTCGACCGCGACGGCGCGGTGGCGCGGGAAAACCATGTTCGGCCGGAACGACAGCGCCGAGCTCGACGGCAGGTTCTCGGCCAGCCAGCCCAGTGCTTGCTTCAATTTCTCAAGATGCATCGGCTCGCAGACCGGCTTCAGGATCGAGAGGTCGATGACCTCGCCCAGCCGTTCCGGAATATAGGGCGGCTCCGGTTCCCTGCGCTGTGTCTGCACGAAGCTGCCGCGGCCGACCTCGCCGGAAATCAGCCCGCGCCGGATCAGTTCCTCATAGGCGCGGCTGACGGTCTGTACCGAAAGCTTCAGATCGTCCGCCAGCCGGCGGTGCGTCGGCAGCCGCGTGCCGTTGGCCAGCCGACCATCATGGATGGCGCGCGCGAACTGGTCGGCCAGCGAGAGATAGGCCGGGCGGCGGATGAGAGCAGGATCTGGCTGCCAAAATGTCATGACTTATTAGAGAGCGAAATCAGTGCAATTGACAATCGAAATAATGCATCGTCATGGTGTCCGCGACGAAAGGCGAATCCCGCATGGCGGCAACGAAACTCGACCCGATCGATCTCAGGATTCTCGACGCGATCCAGCGCGACGGGCGCATCACCAAGCTGGCGTTGGCCGAGAAGGTCGGCCTCTCGCCGACGCCGTGCTGGATGCGGCTGCGCAAGCTCGAGAAAGCGGGCATCGTGTCCGGCTACCACGCCGCGATCGCCATGCGCGCTATCGCGCCGGTGGCGACGGTGCTGATGGAGGTGACCCTGGCCAATCACCGCCAGGCGGACTTCGATCGTTTCGAGCGGGTCGTGCGCGATGTTCCGGAGATCGTCGCCTGCTGGTCGGTGGGCGGCGGGGTCGATTATGTCCTGAAGGTGATGGCGCGCGACATCGATGCCTACCAGCGGCTGGTCGACAGCCTGCTCGAACGTGAGATCGGCATCGACCGCTACTTCACCTACATCGTCACCAAGACGGTCAAGGACGAGACGGTGCTGCCTGTGGCCGACCTGCTGCCGGATCAATGAAAGCGCCATCGTCATCCTCGGGTCTACGCCGCGTCGCTTCGCTCCTTGCTTCGCCCGTGGATGACGACTTTGAGGAGGCTCAGCCAATTTTTACGGTTCGGCGCCGCCTGCTGGCCGGCCAGCTAGAGAGTTCGTCTGCTTCCGCGCGCCAATAGAGACAATCTCTCTACCAACAGCCGCTGAAACAGTCCCATTCTTTGCCCGACACGGCCGATGCTTCGGCATCGAATGGAGACGCCGATGTCCGCGCATTTTGCCCGCACCAACCACCATGAAGCGCTGGACCGGCTCGCCGATCGCCGGCTGCTGCGTGCGCTCGCCTATGTTGACGGCCACTGGACGGCGAGCGAAGCGGCGGCAAGTTTTGAGGTTACCGATCCGGCCACCGGCGCTACCGTCGCCTTCGTGGCCGCGCTCGATGCCGATCAGACGACAAAGGCAATCGACGCCGCATCCCGCGCCCTGCCGGCCTGGCGCTCGGCACTGCCGCAGGAGCGCTCGAAGATCTTGCGGAAATGGTTCGATCTGATCATCGCCGCCAAGGACGACCTCGCGCTGCTGATGACGCTTGAGCAGGGCAAGCCGCTGAAGGAATCGCTCGGCGAGATCGACTATGCCGCCTCCTTCGTCGAATGGTATGCCGAGGAAGCGAAGCGCCTCAACGCCGAAAGTGTAACCAGTCATCTGCCGAATGCCGAGATGTCGGTGCGCCGCGAGCCGCTCGGTGTGGTCGGCGTCGTGACGCCGTGGAATTTTCCGTCGGCCATGCTCACCCGTAAGGCCGCCGCAGCGCTTGCCGCCGGCTGCACCATCGTGGCGCATCCGTCCTCGGAAACGCCGCTGTCGGCTTTGGCGCTGGCCGAGCTCGGTGAGCGCGCCGGGCTGCCGGCAGGCGTCTTCAACGTCGTCACCGGCGATGCGCGCACGATCGTCGCGGCGATGTGCGCCGACGCCCGCGTTCGCGCCATGAGCTTCACCGGATCGACCGAGGTCGGCCGTCTGATCGCCGCGCAGAGCGCGCCGACTATGAAACGTCTGGTGATGGAGCTCGGCGGCCATGCGCCGCTGATCGTGTTCGACGACGCCGACATCGACAGGGCTGTGGCGATCGCGCTGGACGCCAAGTTCGCCACCTCGGGCCAGGATTGCCTTGCCGCGAACCGCATCTATGTCCAGCGGCCGACCTATGATCGCTTCTGCGCCGCTTTTGCCCGCCGCGTCGAGCAACTCCGTATAGGCAACGGTCTATCCGCGGATGCCGATATCGGGCCTCTGATGCACGAACGTGCCGTCAAGAAAGTGGAGGAGCAGGTGGCCGATGCGCTTAACCACGGCGCGCGCTGCCTGACCGGCGGCAAGCGCCACGCTGCCGGGCCGCTGTTCTACCAGCCGACGCTGCTCGTCGACGTGCCGGACGAGGCGCTGATCATGCGCGAAGAGACCTTTGGCCCGGTCGCCGCGGTGACTCCGTTCGACGATGAGGCCGAAATCATCGCCCGCGCCAATGCCACCGAATATGGCCTGGTCGCCTATGTCGTCACCGAGAACGGTGGTCGCCAGGCGCGCATGGGCCGCGCCCTGGACTACGGCATGGTCGCGATCAATCGTGTCAAGATCACCGGCGCGCCGATCCCGTTCGGCGGTGTCAAGCAGTCCGGCATCGGCCGTGAAGGCTCGCGCCACGGCCTCGAAGCTTTCACCGATCTCAAGTACCTTTGCCTGGACGTGGCGTAGCCCATCCAGAAATTTCAGGAGAAAAAAATGCTCGAACAATCCAACGAACTCTCCGCCTGGGATCGCGATCACTTCTTCCATCCCTCGACGCATATGGGCACGCATGCGCGCGGTGAATCGCCGGCCCGCATCATGGCCGGCGGCGAAGGCGTCACCGTCTGGGACAACACCGGCAAGAAGAGCATCGATGCCTTCGCCGGCCTCTATTGCGTCAATGTCGGCTACGGCCGCCAGAAGATCGCAGATACTATCGCCGAGCAGGCAAAGAACCTCGCCTACTATCACGCTTATGTCGGGCATGGCACCGAAGCCTCGATCACGTTGGCCAAGATGATCATCGACCGCGCGCCGAAGGGCATGTCGAGGATCTATTTCGGACTCTCCGGCTCCGATGCCAATGAGACCAACATCAAGCTGATCTGGTACTACAACAATGTGCTGGGCCGGCCCGAGAAGAAGAAGATCATCTCGCGCTGGCGCGGCTATCATGGCTCGGGCGTCATGACCGGTTCGCTGACCGGGCTGGAGCTGTTCCACAACGCCTTCGACCTGCCGCGCGCGCCGATCCTGCACACCGAGGCGCCCTATTATTTCCGCCGCGCCGACCGCTCGATGAGCGAGGAGCAGTTCTCGCAACATTGCGCCGACAAGCTCGAGGAGATGATCCTCGCCGAAGGTCCGGACACGGTCGCGGCCTTCATCGGCGAGCCGATCCTAGGCACGGGCGGCATCGTGCCGCCGCCGGCCGGTTATTGGGAGAAGATACAGGCCGTGCTGAACAAATATGACGTGCTGCTCGTCGCCGATGAAGTGGTGACCGGCTTCGGTCGTCTCGGCACCATGTTCGGCTCCGACCACTACGGCATCAAGCCGGACCTGATCACCATTGCCAAGGGCCTGACCTCGGCCTATGCGCCGCTGTCGGGCGTCATCGTCGCCGACAAGATGTGGCAGGTGCTGGTGCAAGGCTCCGACAAGCTCGGTTCGCTGGGCCATGGCTGGACCTATTCGGCGCATCCGATCTGCGTTGCCGCAGGCGTCGCCAATCTCGAACTGATCGACGAGATGGACCTGGTGAAGAATGCCGGCGAGACCGGCGCCTATTTCCGCGCCGAGCTGGCCAAGGCCGTCGGCGGCCACAAGCATGTCGGCGAGGTGCGAGGCGACGGCATGCTGGCGGCGGTCGAATTCGTGAAGGACCGCGACGATCGCGTTTTCTTCGATCCTTCACTGAGGATCGGGCCGCAGGTCGCCACGGCACTTGCCGGCAGCGGCGTCATCGGCCGCGCCATGCCGCAAGGCGACATCCTCGGCTTCGCGCCGCCGCTCTGCCTGACTCGCGAGGAGGCCGACATCGTCGTGGCCAAGACCGCCGATGCCGTGAACGGCGTGTTTGCCAATCTCTGAAAATCGACCTGTGAATGCCATGACCGATACCCTCCCCGCCACCATGGCCGCCGTGCTGCTCACCGGGCACGGCGGTCCGGAAAAGCTCGTCTATCGCACCGACGTGAAAGTGCCAGCACCCGCCGCCGGCGAAGTGCTGGTCAAGGTCAGCGCCTGCGGCATGAACAACACCGATGTCTGGGTGCGGCAAGGCGCCTACGGCACCGAGGAGGATGCGGCTGCCGTGTCGACCTGGCGCCGCCAGGGCAACACGCTCACCTTCCCGCGCATCCAGGGCACCGACACGGTTGGCACCATCGTCGCTGTCGGTGACGGCGTGTCCTCCGATCGCATCGGCGAGCGCATCATGGTCGACTTCTCGATCTACAACCGCGACGACGATTCGCTGGCCGACATCGACTATATGGGCCACGGCCGCGATGGCGGTTATGCCGAATACCAGGCGCTGCCGGCCGAGAACGCGCATGTCGTCGACACTGATCTGAGCGATGTCGAGCTTGCCACCTTCTGCTGCGCCTATCTCACTGGCGAGCAGATGCTGGAACGCGCCGCGCTGAAAGCCGGCGAGCGTGTGCTGGTCACCGGTGCCTCCGGCGGTGTCGGTTCCGGCATCGTGCAACTGGCTCGGGCACGCGGCGCCATCCCCTACGCGGTGGCCGGCAAGGGCAAGGAGCAGGCCGTGCTCGACATCGGCGCCGAGAAGGTGATCACGCGCGGCGTGGCCGATCTGCCGGCCGCCGTCAACGAAGCGACTGGCGGCCAGCCGATCGACGTGGTCGCTGATCTGGTCGGCGGCGCCATTTTCAACGACCTGCTGCGTATCCTGCGGCCGGAAGGCCGCTACACCACGGCTGGCGCCATCGCCGGGCCGGTTGTGCAGCTAGATCTGCGCACCATGTATCTGAAGCAGCTGCAGCTCAACGGCTCGAGCCAGGGCACGCGGGCCGATTTCCGCCGCATCGTGCGCTACATCGAGGAAAAAAAGATCAAGCCACTGGTCGGCGGCGTCTACAAGCTTTCCGATTTCCACCGCGCCCAGACCGACTTCATGGGCAAGGACTTCGTTGGCAAGCTGGTGGTGGTGCCGGATGCGATGTGGAGCGGCGCCTGACCTTGGGGCGGCTCTGACGGGTCAGCCGAGGGGCACGCCGTGTAGTGGACCATCGCCGACATGCCGGACGTCGCCGCTGTTGACCTGTCCGGCTAGGGCATGATCCCGAAAAGTTTCGCTATACCTCCCATTACAAAACGCTATTTGACGGAGGGGACCCTTCCGGTGCGATGGTATCGGAAAAGCAGGATAAGGAGCGAGCCATGCCAGGCGCGCTGGAGGGAACAACTGTCGTCTCGCTGGAGCAGGCCGTGGCCGCGCCCTTGGCGACGTCGCGGCTGGCCGACGCCGGCGCGCGCGTCATCAAGCTCGAGCGCCCCGAGGGCGATTTCGCGCGCGGCTATGACGATTACGTCCACGGCCTGTCGAGCTATTTCATCTGGACCAACCGCGGCAAGCAGTCCTGCACTGTCAACCTGAAGCGACTGGATGATCTGGCGCTGGTCGAAGCGATGCTCGCCACGGCCGATGTGTTTATCCAGAACCTGGTGCCCGGCGCCACCGACAGGCTGGGCATCGGCAGCGCCGACCTCAGGCGGCGGTTCCCCCGGCTGATCGTGTGCGACATCGGTGGCTATGCGCCGGCAACGCCCGATCACGATCGGAAAGCCTATGACCTGCTCATCCAGGCGGAAGCGGGTCTGGCGGGTGTCACGGGATCGGCGACGTCGGGCCCGACGCGCGTCGGCATATCGATATCCGATATCGCCACTGGACAGGCCGCCTATGCCGCCATCCTCGAAGCCCTGATCATGCGCGCTCGGACCGGGGAAGGGGCTCACCTGCAGGTCTCCTTGTTCGACACCCTCGCCGAATATATGAACGTGCCGTACCTGGCGCGCCATTACGGCGGCAAGGAGCCCAGCCGGCTCGGCCTCGCCCACCCTTCGATCGCTCCTTACGGGCTGTTTCGCGTGAGCGATGGGGAAATCCTGATCGCCGTCCAGAACGAACGCGAATGGGCCGTCTTCTGCGAGAGCGTTCTGCGCCAGCCGTCGGTCGCGACGGATCCGAGATTCGAACGCAACGTGCTGCGCATCAAGAACCGCGAGCCGCTCGACGCATGTGTGCAGGCGATCCTGGCGCCCTATACCAAGTCCGCACTATGCGAGCTGCTGGACCAGGTGCGCATTGGATATGGCCATGTATCGACCATGGCGGATCTGGCGGCGCATCGCAGCGCGACCAGGATTGCGATCGAGACCGCGGTTGGTCCCGGTCGAGCTTTTTGCGCCGTCGGTCACGGTCGATGGCAAGCGCCCCGCACTGGGCAGGGTGCCCTCGCTTGGTGAACATGATGTGGCTTTGCGGCGGGAGTTCGGTCCGCTGGACACGGCAGGATCCCAACGGATAGGGAATGCAATGCTATGAGCCTGACCGCGACCTGACCCGGTTGATCCGCGAAAAGCCGATGACCGAAAGCGATCTGCAATGGGCATCGCTGTTCGTCCTGGATACGCTCGGCTGTGCGCTTGGCGCGTTGCCGACCGAACCTGGCCGCATGCTCAAGGCGGTCGCGCCGCCGGCGCAGGCGGATACGGCTCGCAAGGCGTTCTATCTCGGCGGTTTGTCCCACATCCTGGAGATGGACGACCTGCACCGGGATTCGGTGACCCATCCGGGAAGCGTCGTCATTCCCGCGGCCTGGGCCGTGGCCCACGATCGCGACCTTGGCGGCGAAGCTTTCCTCCGCGGTTCTCGCGGGATACGAAGCCTGCTGCCGCGTCGGCATGTCCGTTGGCAAGAAGCATTACCGGGTCTGGCACAACACCTCGACCTGCGGGCCGTTCGGCGCGGCCTTTGCCGTGGCCGATCTCCTAGGCCTCGATGACGACAGAACCGTTTGGGCGCTCGGCAACGCCGGAACCCAGTCGTCGGGACTTTGGGAGTTCCTCGCCGAAGGCGCCATGAGCAAGCATCTTCACACTGCCCGGGCAGCGGAGTCGGGCGTGCTTGCATCGTTCCTGGCCAGGGAAGGATTCACGGGCGCGCAAAACATCCTGGAGGGCGAAAAAGGGTTCTACGCGGGCCTGTGTCCAGACCCAATCCCGGGGGCTGTGACGGCCGGGCCTGATCGGGCCTGGCAGCTGACCAACACCTCGATCAAGCCTTGGCCCTGCTGCCGTCATACCCATCCGGCGATCGACGGCGCCATCGCCTTGCACGGCGAGATAGCCGGCGAAGCCATCGCCAAGGTGGAGGTCGGAGCTTACCGGGCCGCGCTTGACGTGTGCGACCGGCCCACCCCCGACGATCCCTACAGCGCCAAATTCTCGCTGCAGCACACCGTGGCGATCGCCCTGGCGGACGGTCGTGTCGACCAGGCAAGTTTCGATGCCAATGCCCGGCAGCGATGGCCGGCGAACGCAAGAAAGTCGACGTCGAGCTGGCGCCGAAGATCGAGGCTGCGTACCCCGAATCGTGGGGCGCCGAAATCGTGGTGGAGACGGCTTCCGGCCGGCGTCTTTCCGCCGCGCGACACGACGCCAAGGGAGATCCCGGCAATCCGGTGACGGTGGCCGAGCTCTCCGAGAAAGCGCGCGCGCAGCTCGTCGCTGGCGGTAGTTCGCAAGCCCGCGCCGACGAACTGATTGGCGCTATCCTTGCACTGCCCGACAACCGTCCGGTGCGCTCGCTGGGTTTGTTTGAAATCGCTGCAGATGCGCGTCCCCAGGCGCGTGCCGCGCGGAGCGCCTGATGTTCAAGGTTGTCGATAATGAGGAGATCCGCGAGGCTGCGTCTGCGAGCGGTTTCCGGGCGAAAGCTCGACGTCGACCGCGCCTACCCGCTGGATTTCGTCAACGCACTGACGGAAGCGGGCTATCTCGCGACGCTGATCCCGGAGGAGTATTGCGGGGCGGGCCTGGCGCTTTCGGCTGCGGCCGCCGCTGGAGCTGCACTACCCCGCCTATGTTCGTGACACTGCGGGCAGCGCCTGGTACGGCGAGGATATTGCCGCTCAAGCCATCCAGGATTTCAGGCGTTCAAGCATAGGTTCCGTCAGCGGGGTGGATTTCCGCTCCGCAAGATTGAAGAAGACCGTCTTGGCGGCGAGCTTCGCCGCGAGCTCGCCGCCATGCAGCCTGCGCATCTCGTAATCCGTCTGGATGGAGGTGCGGCCGATAGTGCGGATCGTGCCGAAGATTTCCACGATGACCCCGGACGCCACCTCGCCGACGAAGTCGATCTCGTGCCGGACGTCCGCCCATCCCCTGTCGGCCCATTCGGGCGTCGTCGGCGCCCATCCGGTCGCCTGTCCGAGCAGGATGTTGATGGCGTCGTCGAAAAAGGCGACGTAGAACCGCGTCGTCATGTGGCCCATCATGTCGCAATTCCAGGGCTGAATCACAGCTCTCGTCAGTAAGATCATTTTTGCTCCCGATAACTCGTCCGATGCGACCGCTATCTAGCGGGGATTGGTTGCCTCTGTGGAGAGCCTAATCGATGGCCGGACCTCCGGCGGGTCGATTTTTTTAGAGCGACGGCAGGACGCTCCGGATGTGACTGGCAAACGCCTCGACGGCCGGCGATCTCGTGGTCTCGGCGAAGGCGACCAGAACGCCGAGCCGGGATAATCTCGGAAGCGGCGCATTGAGGATGAAGAGATCCGACGGGACGGCCCTCTGCGTCATCACGCTTATCGCAAGGCCGGACCGCGCCACCGCGATCAGGCCGGTGAGGCTGTTGCTGGCATAGGATATCTTGTAGCGCAGTCCGGCGCGTGACATGGCATCGCAGGCCGCCTTGTGGTCCATGGCGTTCGATGCCGGCAGAGCCAGCGGCACGGTCTCGCCGAACTCGTGCAGCTCCAGTGTCGGCTTGCTGCCGACCCAGACCATCGCTTCCGTGCGCACGACCTCCCTGGGGGCGCTCGCGTCCGGAATGGAGACGAGCGCCAGGTCGACCTGGCGCGCATGCAGCAGATTGTGCAGCTCGACGGTCGGCGCCGACACCACCTTGATCTCGATGTCCGGATAAAGGCTCCCGAAGCTTCTCAAGAGCGTGGGAAAGAAGGCGCTCAAATAGTCCTCCGGGCTGCCGAAGATGATCGATCCCTGCAGGCCCTTGCCGGAGAAAGCCGAAACCGCCTCATCGTGGATTTTGAGGATGCGCTCGGCATAGGCAAGGAAGCGCTCGCCGCTGCCGGTGAGGCGGACGCCGCTGCCGCTCCGATGGAACAGGCTCTGGCCGCCGAGCGCATCCTCGAGCCGCTGTATCTGCATCGTCACCGCCGATTGCGTCCGCCCGACCTGCAGGGCGGTGGCGCTGAGCGTTCCCGAATGCGCCGCGCGGACGAAGGTCGCCAGCAATCTGAGATCGAGGGGTGCGGGCATATCAATTCCATTGATATCGGAGTCCGATATCTATCAATTTTACTGCTGTAGCGCCAGACGCTAATCTTCGGGCCTGCGTTTTGGCGAGGCTGCGAGATGTCAAGAAATCTGGATAATGCCTTCTGGTCGTCGGCGCGAAAGCACCTCATCCGATATGGCGGCGCCTTCGAGCCGGCCATCATCGAGCGGGCCGAAGGCTCGTTCGTCTACGACGCCGATGCCCGGCCCATACTCGACTTCACCTCCGGCCAGATGAGCGCGTTGCTCGGGCATGCGCATCCGAGGATCGTCGCGACGGTGCGCCGCCAGGTCGAAACGGTCGCGCATCTCTTCAGCGGCATGCTGTCCCGCCCGGTTGTCGAGCTTGCCGAGCGCCTCGCCGCGCTGGCGCCCGGCCTCGACAGGGCGCTCCTGCTTTCGACGGGGGCGGAGTCGAACGAGGCGGCCATCCGCATGGCGAAGCTGGTGACCGGCAGGCACGAGATCGTCGCGTTCTCCAAAAGCTGGCACGGCATGACCGGCGTTGCGGCTTCCGCCACCTACAGCGCCGGGCGCAAGGGCTACGGTCCCGCGGCGGTCGGCTCGATCGCGATTCCCCCGCCGAACAGCTTTCGCCCGCGCTTCAAGAAAGCCGACGGCTCGCTCGACTGGGCGGCCGAGCTCGATGACGCCTTCGCCCTGGTCGACAGCCAGTCGACCGGCAGCCTCGCGGCTTTCATCGCCGAGCCGATCCTGTCGAGCGGGGGCATGCTGGAGCTGCCGCAGGGCTATCTCGCGGCGCTGAAGCAGAAATGCCGCGAACGCGGCATGCTGCTCATCCTCGATGAAGCGCAAACCGGCGTCGGCCGCACCGGCGACATGTTCGCCTTCCAGCGCGACGGCGTCACGCCGGACATCCTCACTCTGTCGAAGACCATCGGCGCCGGCCTTCCGCTGGCGGCGGTCATGACGACGGCCGAGATCGAGGAAACGGCGCATGAGCGGGGCTTCCTGTTCTACACCACCCATGTGTCCGATCCGCTGCCGGCCGCCGTTGGCGTGACCGTGCTCGATGTCGTGGAAGAGGAGCGCCTTGTCGAGCGCGCGCGCCATCTCGGAAGAAGGCTTTTCGACGGCCTGTCCGACCTGAAGCAGCGCTTCGAGTGCGTCGGCGACGTGCGCGGCCGCGGCCTGATGCTGGGGGTCGAGATCGTCAAGAACGGAGAGAGCCGCGAGCCCGATCACGAGCTCGGCGCGAAAATTGCCGCGGAAGCATTCAAGCGCGGACTGAGCATGAACATCGTCAAGCTCCCGGGCATGGGCGGCGTGTTCCGCATCGCTCCGCCGCTGACGATTTCCGAGGAAGAGCTCGACCTCGGATTGCGCACGATCCGCGACGCCATCGAAGCGGTGCTGTCCGGGAGCGGCGGCCGCATGGCTGCAGAGTGACGGACCGGGGCCGATGAACGAAGCGGACATGACCGAACAGGCCGCGGGCGACGCGTCGGACGAGAACGCGGCGACCGGCACCATCCGCGTGCTTGTCGCCAAGCTCGGGCTGGACGGGCACGACCGCGGCGCCAAGGTGGTCGCGCGGATCCTGCGCGATGCCGGCATGGAGGTCGTCTACACCGGCCTCTACAAGTCTCCGGACGAGGTCGTGGCGGCGGCGGTCCAGGAGGATGTCGACGTCATCGGCGTCAGCCTCCTTTCCGGCTCCCATGTTCCGTTGTTCCGGGAATTGGGGCGCTGCCTGCGCGAGCAGAAGGCCGACCACATCTTCGTCGTCGCCGGCGGGGTTATTCCAGAGCAGGATTATGCCGCTTTGTGGGACAGCGGCGTCGACGCGATCGTGCCGCAGGAGGCGCGGGCCGAACTGATCGTGACGACGATCAGGGACCTGATCGCCGCTCGTGGCCGCGTATGACCGTCTTCACGCCCTCGAGACCGGTGAGGCGCGCGGCATACAGGCCCTCGATCGAGCTCGTGCCCGAAATCCTCGCGGGCAACGTCGCGGCCATCGCCCGCATGATCACCCGCGCCGAGGCCGGCTATCCGGAAGCCGCGCCCGCGCTGGCGGAGATCTACGGGCATACCGGCAAGGCGCATGTCGTCGGTATCACCGGCGTTCCGGGAGCCGGCAAGTCCACGCTTGTGTCTTCTCTCATCCGGGCATTCGCGTCGGAGGGGCACAAGATCGGCGTCGTCGCCGTCGATCCGAGCAGCCCGTTCTCCGGCGGCGCGATCCTCGGTGACAGGGTGCGCATGAGCGAGGCGGCCTCGTCCTCGCAGGCTTTCGTCCGCAGCATGGCGACGCGCGGCCATCTGGGCGGCCTTGCCCGATCGACGCTGCAGGCGGTCGATGTTCTCGATGCCGCCGGCTACTCGCCCATCATCATCGAGACCGTCGGCGTCGGCCAGGACGAGGTGGAAGTCGTGACGGCGGCGCACAGCATCGTCGTTCTTTCGGCGCCTGGCCTCGGCGACGACATACAGGCGATCAAGGCCGGCATTCTCGAAATCGCGGATATCCATGTCGTCAGCAAGGCCGACAAGCCGGAAGCGGCGGCGACCGTTTCGGCCCTGCGCGGCATGATGACCCTCGGTACCGAACGGACGGGGTCGAAATGGACGCCGCCGGTCCTGCCGGTCAGCGCGGTCTCGGGCGAGCGGATCGGCGAGCTGAAGGACGCCATCTCCAGGCACTGGTCGCATCTGCACGACAGCGGCGAGCTGGCCGAGCGGCAGCGGGGCATTTGTCGGACGCGGATCCTCGGCGCGGCCAAATATCTTTTCCAGCGCAAGTTCGATGAGCGGGCCGGCGAGGTCGGAGAGCACATCCAGGCCGTCGTGAACAGGGACATGGACCCCGGCGGCGCGGCCCGCCTTCTGCTCGGCTGGACGAACGAGGCGCAAGCAACATGAACCTGTTCTCGCAAACCGCGATCGAGGACATCCGCGAAAAGCAGGCCGCGTGGGAGGAAAAGGAACTCGCCGCCGCGCTCGGCAGCAGGCCCGAGGAAAAGCCGGCCTACGAGACCGAATGCGGCATTCCGCTGAAGCGCGTCTACACGGCCGCCGACATCGCCGACATTCCCGCCGACGAGTTGGGTTTTCCCGGCGCCTATCCCTTCACCCGCGGAGCCTATCCGACGATGTATCGCGGCAGGCCTTGGACCATTCGGCAGGTCGCCGGCTTCGGCAATCCCGAGGCCACCAACCAGCGCTACAAATACATGATCCAGACCGGTCAGACCGGGCTCTCCACCGATTTCGACCTGCCGACGCTGCTCGGCCTGGACTCGGACGATCCGAGGGCCTTCGGCGAAGTCGGGCGCGTCGGCGTCGCCATCGACACGGTCGATGATGTCGACCGGCTGTTCGACGGAATAGACCTCGAAAAGATCTCGGTCTCGCTCACCATCAATCCGTCGGCCTGGGTGGTCTACGCCATGTATGTCTCCGTCGCCGAACGGCGCGGCTGTGACCTCCATAAGCTGGCGGGCACGCTGCAGGCGGACCCGCTGAAGGAGTATGTGGCGCAGAAGGAGTGGATCTATCCGGTGCGTCCCGCGGTGAGGCTGCTGCGCGACTTGATCATGTACAGCGCCAGGGCGACGCCGAAGATCAATCCGATCAGCCTCAGCGGCTATCACCTCTCGGATGTCGGCGGCAACGCGCTGCAGGAGATCGCCTTCATCATGGCCTTCACCATCGCCTATTGCGAGGAGGTCACCGGCGCCGGCATGGACATCGACGACTTCGCGCCCCGGTTGTCCTTCTTCTTCATCAGCCACCAGGACTTCTTCGAGCAGATCTGCAAGTTCAGGGCGGCAAGGCGGGTCTACGCCAAGATCATGGCGCAACGCTTCAAGGCCAGGAAGCCGGAGTCCATGCGGCTGCGGGTGCATGTGCAGACCGCGGCGATGAGCCTGACCAAGGTCGAGCACCATAACAATCTCATGCGCACGGCCATCCAGGCGCTCGGCGCCGTGCTGGGCGGCTGCCAGAGCATGCATACCAACGGCCTCGACGAGGCCTTCGCCATCCCGACCGAAGAGGCCATGAAGCTGGCCATCCGCACCCAGCAGATCATCCGCGACGAGATCAACGTGACCTCCGTGATCGATCCTCTCGGCGGCTCCTATTTCATCGAGCGTCTCACCCGCGACATGGAGACAGAAATCTGGAAGCTGCTGGACGAAGTCGACGAGCGCGGCGGCGCCGTGAAACTGGTCGAGGAAGGCTGGTTCCAGCAGAAGCTCGCGGACTCGGCTTACGCCACGTTCCAGAAGATCGATGCCGGCGAAAAGATCTCGGTCGGCGTCAACCGGTACGTCGACGAGACCAGCCGATCGGCCGAAGTGCACATCCATCCTTATGACGAAGAGTGCACGCAGCTGCAGATCGACCGCCTGCAAGCGGCGCGGGCGGACCGTGACAACGCCCGTGTCCGGGAACTGCTGAAGGAACTCGCCGAGCAAGCGAGGTCCGACGACATCAATCTTCTGCCGAAGACCATCGAGGCCGTGAAGGCGAAGGCGACGCTTGGCGAGATCTGCGCCGCGCTGCGCAAGGTCTGGGGCGCTTACGCCGAACCGATGATCGTTTGAGGAGGACGCCAAGATGGGCGATGCCAAGATGGGCGCAGTCATTTCCAGGCACGACGGCGCAATCGCCTGGGTCAAGCTCAACCGTCCCGAACGGCTGAACGCCATGAACAGGCAACTCGTCGACGACCTGTCCGAGGCGCTGGCGCGAGCCGAAGCGGACCCGTCGATCCGTGCCGTCATCCTGCACGGCGAAGGGCGCGCCTTCTGCTCCGGCGACGACCTCAAGGATCTCGACTCCCAGACCACTTCCGAGGCCACGACACAGGCCTGGGTGGACGCCATCCAGAACATCACTTTGCAGATCATGCAGTCGCGCAAGATCGTCATTGCCGCGGTGCATGGCTGGTGCGTCGGCGGCGCGCTCGAATGGGCGGTGAATTGCGACTTCACGCTGTTCGCCGACAATGCGCGCTGGTTCTTCCCCGAAGTCAGCTACGGGCTGTTCGTCACCGGTGGCGTCACCGCCCTGTTGACCAAGCAGACCGGGCCGCAGGTCGCCAAGGAACTGATGATCCTGGGCGAGAAGCACGATGCCAGGAAAGCGCTCGAGGTCGGCATCGCCTGGAAACTCTGTCCCGAGGCGCAATTGCTGGACGAGGCGAGGAAACTCGCTTTGGCGATAGCGGAGCGTCCGGAAAGCGCGGTGGCGGACATCAAGCAAGCCATCAACAACGGCTTCCACTCTTCCCTTGCCGACGCAATGGCGCTCGAGACCAGGGCCACGGTGAGCGGTTTCCTCTCCCCGGATGCGCAGGCACGGGCAAAGAATTTTTGATCCATGACCATGCTTGAACTCGCCCCGTCCTTCCACATCCCCGGCCAGCACGACGACGATTTGGAGAACCGGGTGCTGCCCAAAATCCTGCTCAAGCAGGCCGAGCGCCTGGGCGACAGCCCGTTCATCGACATTTGCGGACGCTCCGCCGGCTTCGAGGAGATGCAGATCGTTTCGGGGCGGCTGGCGCGCGGCCTGCGCGGCCTCGGCATCGGCAAGTCCGATCGCGTGGCGATGCTGTTGCCCAATTGTTTCGAACTGGTCGCGGCGTGGTTCGCGGTATCGAGCTTGGGCGCCATCGAGGTGCCCAGCAATCCAGGCCTGAAGGGCGACTTGCTTTGCCACAACCTGAACAATTGCGGCGCCGAAGTCCTGGTCGCCGACGCCAACGCGCTGGACGAGCTCGCCAGGATCCAGGACCGCCTGCCGGACCTGCGCACCCTCATCCTGGTCGGCGTCGATCCGAGCGAAGCCCGGGCGGCCGGCATCCGGATCGGCCGCATCGTCGGCTTCGAGGAATGCATGGCCGGGCAGCCGGGTTTCGACCTCGCCGACATCCACTATTCCGACCCGATGGCGATCCTCTACACCTCGGGCACCACCGGTCCGGCCAAGGGCGCATTGATGTCCCATCATCACTGCTATTCCTGGGCCGCGGCCATGGCTCTCAATCTCGGCTACACGACCGCTGACAGCTATTTCTCGGCATTGCCGCTGTTCCACACCGATGCCCAGATGTTCGGCGTCTACCTGCCGCTGATCTACGGCACCCGCACAACATTGGTCGACGGCTTCAGCGCGTCGCGGTTCTGGGACCAGGTGCGCGAAAGCGGCGCCTCGGCGACGAACCTGCTCGGCGCCATGGCGGTCATCCTGTCGCGCCAGCCGCCGTCCGATGGCGACGGCGCCAACCCGGTGCGCATATGCCAGTGCATTCCCATGGTGCCGGACAAGGAAGCGTTCGAGCGGCGCTTCGGCATGCGGCTCGTCACCGGCTATGGGCAGACGGAGACAGGTTTCGTCACCCTCGACACGGTGGGGGATACGAAAGCGGGTTCCTGCGGCCGCCCGCACCCCGATTGGGAGGTGGCGATCGTCGATGAGCGGGACCGGCCCCTGCCGCATGGGTCCGTCGGCGAGATCGTATCGCGCCCGCGCAAGAACTGGAGCATGTTTTCCGGCTATTACCGGGCGGACGCCAAGACGGTCCAGACGCTCCGGAACCTTTGGTATCACTCCGGCGACGCCGGTTGCCTGGACGAGGATGGCTGGCTCTATTTCAAGCACCGACTGAACGAGGCGATCCGGCGGCGCGGCGAGAACATCTCCGCCTACGAGGTCGAGACCGTCGCCGAAAAGCACCCCGACATCGTCGAAAGCGCCGCATTCGGCATTCCGTCGGAGTTCACCGAGGAAGACATCATGGTCGTGGCCCAGCGGCGGCCTGGCTCCACGCTGGGGGCGGCCGACCTGCTGGCGCATTTCAAGGCAATGGCGCCGCGCCACATGGTGCCGCGTTACATCGAGATCACCGACACGCCGCTTCCGCGAACGCCGACGGAAAAGATCGCCAGGACCGCGCTGCGCCAGCAGGGTGTCGGCTCCGCCACATTCGATCGGGGCGAGCGCTAGCCAGGTCGAACGCAGGCAGAAGGAGGACGGAGCCCTACGCAATGCAGCGCCGGATGATCGCCCCCTGTTTCATGAACGACACGCTCGAATGCCTTCGCCGCCACAATGTCGAGGCGGAGCCTCTACTGGCTCGCGTCGGGCTGCCGCCAGTGATTTCCGAGCCGATCTCGGCCGAACAATATGGCGCGCTCTGGCATGCCGTCGCGCAGGAGATGGATGACGAGTTCTTCGGCGAAGGCGCCCGGCCGATGCGGGCCGGCAGTTTCGCGCTGCTTTGCCAGGCGCTGCTCACCACCGAGACGCTCGATCATGCCTTGCGCAGGGGCCTGCGCTTCCTGCGCGCCGTGCTCGACGATCCGCATGGCGAGCTGACCGCCGGCAACGGGCTCGCCGAAATCAGGCTGAGCGATTCCGGGCCGCTGCGCTCGGCCTTCGCCTATCGTACCTTCTGGATCATCGTCCACGGCGTGAACTGCTGGTTGGTGGGCCGGCGTCTCCCGATCCGCTGGGTGGATTTCAAATGCAGCATCCCGCCGACGGGGAGCGACTACCGGCTGTTCTTCGGCGCGCCGGTGCGCTTCGACCAGCCCGAAAGCCGCCTCGTCTTCGACGCCGAATTCCTGAAGCTGCCGGTCATCCGCGACGCCTGCGCGCTGCGCGAATTCCTGCGCAGGGCGCCGGCCAACATTCTGGTGCGCTACCGCCATGACGAGGGGCTCTCGGCGGCCATACGCGGACGCCTGCACGCCACCGCGCCGGCGGCGTGGCCGAGCTTCGACCGGCTTGCCGCCGGCATGCGCATGCAGGCGCCGACCTTGCGTCGCAGGCTTCAGTCCGAGGGCCAGAACTATCGCTCGATCAAGGACGAGATGCGCAGGGCCCTGGCGATGGAGGCCCTGCTCAACGGCAGCCGCAGCGTCGCCGATCTCGCCGCCGACATCGGCTTTTCCGAGCCGAGCGCGTTCCACCGCGCGTTCCACAAATGGACCGGCAAGAGCCCGGCCTTGTTCCGCCGCGAGGCCTCGTCCGACGCCGATCCGCGCGACAATGCATCCGCGAATTAGCAGGCGAGCGACGCATTCCCGAAACATTGCAAAATCGATCACAAAATCTGGGTCTTAAGGTCATCGTATGCCACTTCGCTTGCAGCCAATATGCCCTGAAGACGGGGCATTTTGGGTGCGGATTGAAGGCAAGACATCTCTGGTGAAGGGACCTGCTCCGGCCTCATGTCCTGACCCGCTCGCCTGGGCCTGACCTTGCCCAACGGCAGAAACCGGCCCGCCCAATTCAAGTCAGCTCGATGCGTCGGACGTGGGCATCGCATCGAAGCCGCAACCAGTGCCCACCACGAAAATGGGAGCCTCATATGAAAAAATATCTTTTGTCGGCGGTGGCAGCGGCCGCGCTTGTCGCCTTCGCGGGCAACGCCTGGGCGGACATCGTCATCGGCGTCGCCGGGCCGATCACCGGTCCGAACGCGGCTTTCGGCGCGCAGTTCCAGAAAGGCGCCGAACAGGCGGCCGCCGACATCAACGCGGCCGGCGGCGTGCTCGGCCAGAAAATCAAGATCGAGATCGGCGACGATGTCTCCGATCCGAAGCAGGGCATTTCGGTCGCCAACAAATTCGTCGCGGACGGCGTGAAATATGTGGTCGGCCACTTCAACTCGGGCGTGTCGATCCCCGCCTCGGAAGTCTATGCCGAGAACGGCGTGCTCGAGGTATCGCCGGCATCGACCAATCCGCAATATACCGAGCGCGGCCTTTGGAACGCCTTCCGCACCTGCGGCCGCGACGACCAGCAGGGCAAGGTCGCGGGCGACTATATCGCCGCGAATTTCAAGGACGCCAAGATCGCCATCGTCCACGACAAGACGCCTTACGGCCAGGGCCTCGTCGATGTCGCCAAGAAGGATCTGAACGCCGACGGCATCACCGAGGTGATGTATGAAGGCATCAATGTCGGCGACAAGGATTTCTCCGCGCTCATCGCCAAGATGAAGGCGGCCGGCGTCATGCTGATCTATTTCGGCGGTCTCCACACCGAGGCGGGCCTGATCATGCGCCAGTCGGCGGACCAGGGTCTGAAGGCGACGCTGTTCTCGGGCGACGGAATGGTCTCGAACGAGCTTGCCTCGATCGCAGGCGATTCGGTTATCGGCACCTTGAACACCTTCTCGCCGGACCCGCGGAAAAACCCCGCCGCCAAGGACATCGTCGAAAAGTTCCGTGCCTCGGGTTTCGAGCCGGAAGCCTACACGCTCTACTCCTACGCGGCGGTCCAGATCGTCGCCGCCGCGATCGACAAGGCGGGCTCGGCCGACGACGCGCAGAAGGTCGCCGCGGCCATCAAGGCAGGCGGCCCCTGGAAGACGGCGATCGGCGACATCGGCTATGACGAGAAGGGCGATATCACGCGCCCCGACTATGTCATCTACGAATGGAAGAAGGGCGCGGACGGCAAGCCGACTTACGCCGAGAAGTAAACGCCGCGCAGGCGGGTGAGCCCGAGGATGCCCGGCTGAGACCGGGCGTCCTTGCGGGGATCGCATCTGCCCAGGTCATTGCGGCGCCCGGGCCTCTGAGCTATTTTAGCAGTTTATTGGATGCGCGATCTGCCTCGCAGGCGCATTCGTTGCCGTTTTGGCAGATTGTGAAGTCTTTAACAGACCGCGATGCCGCAAGCTGCGTTCTTGTGGCCGACAGGTCATAGCGGTTAAGGATTTTGCCATGCTGCGACGCTGCGCGCTGATTGCAGCCTTGATCCTCGTGGGCTTCACGGCGGTGCCGGCGCATGCCGATCGAAGGATTGCGCTTGTCATCGGCAATTCCGAATACCGCGAAATCCCGGCCCTCAAGAATCCCGACAAGGATGCGGAAGACGTGTCGAACACGTTCCGGCTGGCCGGCTTCGATGTGTTCGTCGCCAAGGATCTGACCAAGCTCCAGTTCGAGAAGGAGTTCCGCAATTATCTCGCGGCGGCGGACGGCGCCGATCTGGCGGTCGTCTACTATTCGGGACACGGCTTTCAGATTGGCGGCGAGAATTTCCTGATCCCGGTCGATGCGTCGCTCAAGGATGCGGCCGACATCGAGGTCCAGGCGGTCAAGCTCGACGATGTCCTGCAGCAATTGCGCGCCAAATCGAAGATCCAGGTGATCATCCTCGATGCCTGCCGCAACAACCCCTTCCCGCGCAAGGATTACTGGCTGCGCGACCAGTTGATCGCGGCCGGAGGCACCGGCCTTGCGCAGGTGAAAAGTTCGCTGAACACGCTGATTGCCTTCGCCACCGAACCCGGCGCGGTCGCCTATGACGGCTCCGGCGACCTCAGTCCGTTTTCATCCGCCTTCTCCCGTCGCGCTCTGGCGCCGAACCAGGAGATACGCTCGGTGATGGCTGCCGTCCGCCGCGACGTGGTCGAGGCCACCAAGGGCGCGCAGGTTCCGTGGGAGAACTCCTCGCTGATCGACGAGGTGGTGCTGATGCGCCGCGCCAACCGGCCGGCTTTGCCGCCGGTGCTGGAAAAGACCGTGCCGTCGGGGGTCGGACCGGTCGCGCTCGACCTGCCGGTGCCCGTCGATGTCGACGGCGGCGCGGTCAGCATCAGCATCGAAAGGTCGCCGGCGCTGGGGCGCCTGATCCTGGACGGCAAGCCGGTCGCGACCGGCGAGCCGATAGAGGGCGAGGATCTGCCGCGGCTTCAGATGGATGTGCCGAAGGGCGCCGACGCCGAGGATCAGGTCGATATGCTGGCCTATGCGACGCATGACGAATGGGGCGGCGGATCGCAGGGCATCCTGGTATTCCGGGTCAAGAATGGCGAGGGCGCCGCCGGCAAGCAGCTTGTGGCCTCGCTGGAGTCCGAGCAGAAGCAGGAGGTGGTGGAGCGGGGCATCCACATCGCCGGCGCCGCCGAAGCGATCGACAACCGCGACGTCAAGATACCCGTCGGCGTCGGCCCTGTGCCGCTGAAACTGGATGTCCCGACCAAGGATCCCGGCGTCAGCCTGAAGCTCGCGAACTATCCGGCAACCGGAACGCTGTCCCTGCCGGATCGCACCTTGTCGCCGCAATCGAGCCTGATGGCCGATGAAGTCGATAAACTGCGCTACGAACCGCAGATAGGCGCCGCAAAACCGTTGATCGTCGGCTTCGACATCATAGCCGACAACACACCGTCAAAGCCGGCGACGATGAAGCTGTCGCCGAGCGCCGATCCTTGCGACACGCGGGCAGGCGAGCCTTTGGACCTGCAGGGCGTCGTTCCCGGGCTGTTGCCGAACGAGATCGGCGCCGGAGCGGTGGAGGCATGCCAGGCGGCGGTGAAGACCTATCCCGATGTCGCGCGCTTCCACTACGAGCTCGGGCGCGCGCTGCTCGCCGTTGGCAAGGTTGAGGAGGCCAAGAAGGCGATCGAGGAGGCCGCCGACAAGGGACATGTCCGCGCGTTGTTCGAGCTTGGCTACCTCGTCGCGTCTGGAATAGGAACCGCTGTCGATCCAACGAAAGCGAACACCTTCTATTCCGCTGCATCCGACAAGGGAGATCCTTACGGGATGACGGCGTGGGGCCGCGCCTTGTTCAATGGCTTCGGAGTCCAGCGCGACGCGAGTAAGGGATTGGACTTGCTGCTCAAGGGCGCGGCGATGGGGCATACCTATGCGATGAACGAGCTGGCTTCGATTTTCACGGACGGCCGCAATGGAGTGCCTGCTGATTACGCCCGCGCGGTTGCCTTTCTCAAGGCGGGCGTTGAGCGGCAGGACATGTATTCGATGAACCTTTTGGGCCGCAACTATCTCACCGGCAAGGGCGTCGAACAGGATCCGAAACAGGCGCAGGCGCTTTTCCAGAAGGCGATGGATCTTGGCCAGCCCTATGCTCCTGCCAGTCTTGCACGCATGTACAGGGATGGTGTTGGTGTGGCGCTGAATTTGGACGAAGCGCAAAGGCTGTTCGAATTGGCAACCACCCGTGGCGACTATTCCGGTGCGTATGATCGGGCGGCTATCGAGATGCAGAAGGGCAACAAAGCCGATCAGGCTGTGGCTGTCCGGTATCTCGCATTCGCGGTCGGGCTTGATCTTCGTGACGAACTGCCGAGTGCAAAGACGACACTGGCGCAGTTTGGTCCAAAGCCGAAGACGGCAGCCCTCAAGCAGTTGCGCTCGGAACTTAAATCGAAAATTCCGGCGGATGGCTCGGTCGACGACCAATTGATCAAGACGGCCAGAGCTGTCTGGGAACAAGCCAACCCGCGTCGAGACTTGTTCTGATCAATCAGGAGGTAAGGTGGTGGGCAGGGCATTGAAACAGGCAATCATCGCAACGATCCTAACCGGTGCCTTGGCGACCGCAGGGTGCACCACCGTGCCCCCTAGGGTGGAGCCGGCACCGACGGTAAAGCACCGAACCAAGGTTGTTCGTACGACAACCGCGCCGAAGGTCATCAAACGGAAAAAGGTGATCGTCAAGAAACCGATCGAACCCGTTCAAAACGAAACGCCGCCTGTCATTGCGCCCTTGGGCGGAGGTGGCGCAGGTGGAGGTTCCGCCGGAGGCGGTCACAGTTGGTGACGAGGGTCGATGGAGACAAGCCGATCTCTGAATGGTTGATCGCGCTTTCGCTTCATCTAGAACCGCTCGCCAAGCCCGGCCAATTGCTCTATGCTCCCGTCACGTGCCGGTATCGAGATCGGGTTGTCCTGGCGGGGGCGTTCCATGTTCGAAGTCGTCGCATTCTGGCGAAAAATGCTAACCAAGGCCGCGGCTTTTGGCTTGATCGTTGCCGCGCTGCTGGTCTTCGGATCGCAGGCTGCGAGCGCCGCACCCAACTGGACGCTCGATCCGTCCGCTTCGGTGCTCACCTACCAGTCGGTGAAGAAGAACACGATCGTCGAGACCAACAAGATCAGGAACATCACCGGCACGCTGAGTTCCGCCGGCGATGCGAAGATCAGCTTCGACCTCAATTCCGTCGACACCGGAGTCGACCTGCGCAATGTCCGCATGCGCTTCCTGTTTTTCGAGACCTTCACCTATCCGACGGCCGAGGTGACGGCGAAAGTGGATCCGGCGGCGTTCGCCGACCTGCCGACCAAGCGCCGGGTGAAGACGACATTGCCGTTCCGCCTCAGCCTGCATGGCGTCGACAAGGATCTCGAGGCGAGCGTCGTCGTCACCATGATCGGCGATACCCAGGTTTCCGTCGCTTCGGAGGCGCCCGTCGCCGTCCACGTCGAGGATTTCGGGCTCTTGCCCAACATCGACAAATTGCAGCAGGCCGCCAACGTGACCAACATCGTGCCGACCGCTTCGGTGTCGTTCGATTTCGTCTTCACCGCCGACGGCGGCAAGCCGGCCGCCGTGCAGACCGTCGCCGCCGGTGCCGCCGAGGTCGGCCCCGTCGCCACCGATGCCGCGAAAGCCAATTTCAGCGACGAGGAGTGCCTGAACCGGTTTGCCGTGCTCTCGCGCACCGGCGCCATCTATTTCCGTCAGGCGAGCGCAAGGCTCGACGCGAAGAGCCGCCCGCTGCTGGCTGAGGTGGAAGGTGTCGTCGGCAAATGCCCGGCCCTCAAGGTCGAGGTGTCCGGCTACACCGATTCCGACGGATCGCCCGAGGCGAACAAGGCGCTCTCCGAACGGCGCGCCCAGGCGGTCGCCGACGCGCTGCTTGCCGATGGCGTCCCGCGCAACCAGCTCAGCTCGGCCGGCTATGGCGAGGACAAGCCTGTCGCCGCCAACGACACGCCCAAGAACAAGGCGCTCAACCGGCGGATCGAATTCTCCGCAAGCAAGCTCGCCAATTGAGGTGGCGGTGAGTTCCGCTCCGATCGCCTTTTGCGGTGGCATGTTTCGCGCCGCCGGACTTGTGGCGCTTGCCTTGCTCCTGACGTTGACGGCCGCGAACGCCGAGCGGCGTGTGGCGCTGGTGCTCGGCAACTCGCAGTACCAGCACGCAGCGCCGCTCCTCAATCCGGCGCGGGATGCGCAGGCCATGGCCGATCGGCTCAAGGACCTCGGCTTCGAGGTGGTCTCCGGCTTCGACCTCACCAAGCAGCAGACACAGGCTACGGTCGGGCAGTTTGCCAAGCAGGTGCGCGGCGCCGACATCGCGCTTTTCTTCTATGCCGGCCATGGCCTGCAGGTCTCCGGCAAGAATTATCTGCTTCCCGTCGATGCCGCGCTCGAGGATGAGACCTCGCTCGATTTCGAGGCCGTCTCGGTCGATTTCATCCTGCGCCAGATGTCGCGCGAGACCAGCATAAGGCTGGTTTTCCTGGACGCATGCCGGGACAACCCGCTCGCCGAGGTGCTGGCAAAGACTGCCGGCATCAAAGGCGCAAGCAGCGGCCTTGCCGAAATCCCGATCGAGAATGGCGGCGCTGGCACGCTGGTCGCCTTCGCCGCCAGCCCGAACCAGCTTGCCTATGACGGGTCGGGCGACCACTCGCCCTTCACCACGGCGCTGCTCCAGCATGTCGGCGAATCCAACGTCTCCATCACCGAAGCGATGAACAGGGTGACCAGCGACGTCTTCAAGGCCACAGCCGGCAAGCAGCGTCCCTGGATCAACGTCTCGCTGACCACCGAGGTCGTCCTGCACAGGGTCGATCTCAATGCGCCGCTGATCGTCGGCGAGGCAAACGGGCCGCAGGCCGAAGCGGGCTCCGAGACGCGCAACACCGGCGCGGCACCCGGCCAGGCCGATCAGCTTGCGCTCGATGCGCTGCGCGCAAAGATCCCGAAGCTGGCGACGGACGGCCCGATCCTTTTCGATCGCCCGGTCAAGTTCGGCGACCCGGCGATCGACGGCAAGAGCATAGCCCAGTTGATCAAGGGGGAGCCGCTTTTCAGTCCGGTCGAAGGCCTCGACAAGTCGGTCTGGCAAGGCAAGCACTGCGACGGCTGCCACGAGTGGAACGAGACCCGCCTCTGCGAGCAGGCGAAGAATTTCGCCGCCAACGACGTCTCCGTCCTGCGCCTGCAACATCCGCTTGGCACCCGCTTCAAGGTCGCTTTGGCCAGATGGGCGCAAGGCGGCTGCCAGTGAGCCGGAAAACCTCTAATGCGCGTCGACCGATTGTCGTTGCGCCTCCATCTCCACCATCTGGATGCCCATGTCGACGAAGGCGGAAAGCACGCCAAAGCGGTCCGCGGTCGAGACGCGCGCCAGCCCCGCCAGGATCCCGGCGTTGACGGCGTGGGCGGCGGGAAATCCGGTCGAAAGCATATCGAAGGCCGGGTCACGCCATGCCGCCGACAGCGCGATCCACGCAGCCGGCGTCGTTGGAGACGGGTCGACGACATCGCCTAGCGCCGCTCGATGGCGGGGATTGCCGGGCTCGCCGACCCAATCGTTGACGAGCGCCAGCAATTCGAGGTCCCTATCGGCAAGGAGTTCTGAGAGATGGCTCAGGCATTCATGCCCCCACCAGACCGCGGCGCGATCGGGCAGCAGATAGGCGCAGAACGTGACGGCTTCCTCCGGCACGCGTCCGGCGAGCAGGGCGCGGCAGAATTCCAGCGGGGGTTGATTGGCGGCAGGCGATTTCATGTCCCGGGCGATCGCGGGACAGGCAAGAAACAGATCCCTTGCGGTTCTGTATCCGAGTTCGTTGGCCATGGCTGCCACACCCCGAGAGCCAGCTGACAAGCACTCAAGCCTTTAGCCGAGAGCCGGTCAAGCCTTAGCTTTTAGCAGGTGGCGGCCGTTGGCAACGTGCGCTTGGTCACAGACAATCGTTTCAAGGTTTGATATGGTGCGCACCAGCGAAACCCGCTCAAACAGGAGTGACGGTCATGCGGTGGGGCAGCTCAGCCTTGGCATTGGCGGCCGTGCTTTTTTCAACGCACGTTTACGCCGATCCGCTTCAGAAATCGGAAGATATCGTAAAATTCTTCGCCGGCCAGGGTAATCTTGGCGCGTCACGCGGTATCTGCGTCGGCACCGAGGAAGAGTGCAAGAGCAAGGCCGAGAAGAACGAGGCGCCGCCTCAAAAGGCCGGCCTCGACATGATGATCAATTTCGCCTTGGATTCGGCCCAGCTCGACCAGACCGCGCGCACGGAACTGGACGAGTTCGCCAAGGCGCTGAAGGACAACCGGCTGAGCACGTTCAGCTTCGTCGTCGAGGGCCATACCGACGCGACCGGTACGGATCGCTACAACCAGGACCTGTCGCAGCGAAGGGCGCAATCGGTGGCGGCCTTCCTGGCGGCGAACGGCGTTCAATCTACCCGGCTCGAGCCGATCGGCGTGGGCAAGTCGCATCCGCGCGTCGCCAATCCATACGATCCGGTCAACCGTAGGGTGGAGATGCGGATCAGGACGCAATAGGCGGCCGGCCCAGGCCAGTCAGCTCATAGCGAACTGCCGATGCGAGCGCTGCCGCTAGCTCTCATCCTCGATCGGTTCTTGAGTGCGCCGCCCACCGCAATATCAACGCGGTCTTGCACAGCCGAGGCCTTCGCGGCACTAGACCGTGCAGCGATTTACCACTCGTTTACGATATTAGCGCAACCTGATATTTGGTCATGCTGGTACAGCGTACATGCCCAAAAGCCCTAGCGCCGATTCCTTCAGCGCTGGGGCTTTTTACGCATGATCCATTCGACTATGTTGGGGTCGACATAATCGTCTCCGGTCACGATACGGACCAGCTTCGTTGCGCGCGGCCGCCATTGATCTTCAGGAACCTTATCCTCGTCGACCCAGCGCTTGAACGCTTCGCGCATGACGTCGAATTCGAAGTATGAACCGTTGTCGTTGGATTGCTTTTTGACCATGGCGGGCAACGTCGAATTCTCTGAAATGTTCCAGCCTCAGATGCGGGCCTCGCCACTTACCCGAACCGTTAACGATATTTGTTGCTCTACGGATCACTATAACATGAGTGAATCCTAATGGAGGTTTTGTGGATGGTGCGGCGCAATTCAGGCAGGCAGCGCGGTTTCCGTCCATGCCCAGGTTCGTCAAATATAGTCCCCGCGTCGAAAAACGTTGTTGCTTGGTGAACCGAGAACTAGCCGGGCTCGAGCGTATCCTGGATCGAACCTATCAGCGCGGCGATCGCCTGCTTGTACTTCTCGAATTCCGGGGAGGTCTGCCGGACTTCGGTCGTGGTTGTCGTCGGCTGGCCCTGGTCGGTGACCACGCGCGGCGCTTTCTGCCCCATCTTCCGCTCCGCCCAATCGATGACGTAGCTGGCGCTCTTGCCGGTCAGGAACGGGTTGGCCTGGATGACGGCTGATCCGAGCACGGCGGTCAGTTGTGAGGAACCCGGTGCCGCCAGCACCTGATGCGCGCCTTCCATGCCGAGGAAATGGCAAAGATAGAGGCGTCCGGCGGTGATCTGGTGGCCGCGGGCGCGCAGATAGGCTTCCCCTTCGCGCGCGAGGTTGCGCACCATTTCACGCGACAGCGTGGCGTCGTAGCGAAGCGCAAGCAGATCGGCGGTCGAAAGCGAGCGGGCGAGGTCGGGCCGATAGGTGTTCATCATCCGGATCCAGGTCTTGGAGATGAACTGGCCGGCGCCGGTTGCCGAGGAAAGCGGGTTCTTGGCGCGCGCGCTGCCGCCGCTTTCGACATGCACGATCCGGTCGGTCAGCGTCTCGACCGCGGCATCGCCGGAGCCGCCGGAACTGACGGACACGGCTGTAGCGACCGAGGTGACAGTGCCCAGCGGATCGATCGCCTCGCCGTTCTGGTAGAGCTCGAAATGCAAATGCGGGCCGGTCGAAAGCCCCGTAGTGCCGATATAGCCGATGACGTCGCCGGCCTTCACCTTGGTGCCGACGGCGCTGGCGATGGCGAATTTCTGCATATGCGCGTAGCGCGTCTCACGGCCGTTGGCATGCGTGATCTTCACCAGATTGCCATAGCTGCCGCCATCGCCCTGGAACGAGATCTCGCCGTCGAAGGCGGCCATGATCGGAGTGCCGACCGGCGCCGCCCAGTCGACGCCCTTGTGGATTCGAACCGTGCCCAGGATCGGGTGCTTGCGCGGGCCGAAGGTCGAGGTCATCACTCCGGCGACCGGCGTGACCATGCCGTTGGTGACGGTCAGCGAGCGGACCTGGTCGTCGCCGGTCACGCAGGCATACTGGCCGTCGCCCTGCTGGAAGACGAAACAGTCGAGGCTCTTGTCCGTGCCCTGGACGCCGACATAGAGCACCCGTCCCGAAATCTCGCCCTGGCCGCGCGGCGTCTGCGAATAGATCAGCACCAGGCGCTGGTCCTCGCTGGCGAAGGCGTCGAGATCCTGTCCCCGCGACAGATACATGATCGCCTCGCCGATGACGCTGGTCGGCACCTTGTTGCGCGCCGCGGTCGAGTAGATCGCGTCGAGCAGGCGGTACTGCCGCTTGGGCCCGCCCTGGTCGGAGGCGCCGGAATAGTTGAAGAGGTCCTCGCGCACCCAGGGATCGACACCCGACACGAAGGCCCCGGCCGCATTGCGGGTCAGCGTGCCGACATAGACGTTCTTGGCATAGATGGAGACCTGCATCAGCGACATGGTCGTCGTCTCGCGGTTCGGCCGGAACCCGCGCATGGCCACGACAAAGCCGGACTCCAGCCCGTCGCGGTTGAACAGCGTCTTCAGCGCTTCGCCCGCAAGCTTCGCGTCGTCGGCGGAGAAATGCGCGTCGAGCGCCACGCTGTCCAGGCTGCGGTCGTTGAGGATCTTCACAAAGGTGTCCTCGGTCGCCTCGAAGCGTTGGTATTCGCTGGCGACGGTCGCAACGGTCGTGTTGTTCTCGATCGCGGTTTTCGTGAAAGCGGGAAGGGCAGCTTCGCCCTGGTCGATGGTCTCGCCCCAGCCGGCCTCGGGGTCGTCGGCATCGGCTTTGGGCGCTGTACCGGCGTCGCTCTCGTCCGGCGCCGCCTGGAGATCATTCTGCAGGTCGCCTTGCGGATCGCCTTGTTGACCGTCCGGCGCCGCGGCCGGAGCGGGCGGGGCCGGTTGCTCATCTTCCGGCTCCGTTGCCGAAGGCTTGGGAGCTGCCTGCCGCTGTGCCTGGAAGAAGGCGAAATCCTCCTGCGTCGACGGGATCGTCGTCATGAACTTTTCGCTGGCGCTCAGCATCACGTCGGAGAGGATGTCGATCTGCGGCGAAGCCGCGGAACTGTCGAGCTCGGCCGGACGCGCGACGGTCTTGCCCTTCGTCGCGGTGTCGGCATCGGGCGCCAGCGTGATCCACATCGGATCGCCGGCGAGATCGATGATCGCCGGCACATAGACCGAGGCGTCGGGCGGCACGTCTTCCATGTCCTCGACGGGATGCAGCTCTTCGTCCTCGTCGCCGAACGACCAGTAGTCCCTGGTCAGATAGAAGCCGGTGGCTAAGGCGACGACTGCGAGCGTGGCAAGGCCGGCAAAGGCCCGCCGCCAAAGCTTGCGCCGTTGCGCGGCCAGGCGCGCCTGCTTCTTCTGTCTGAAGCTCGTGTCGATCGAGTGCGTCACGGGCTGTTTCCGGTCAGGAAATAGGTCCAGCGCACCTGCTCGAGCGTGTCGACCTCGACGAAGCGCGCCGCGATATGGCCGCGCTGCCAGCACGCGTCGATGCCACGGATCGAGAAGCGCCGCCGGTCGATGCACATCTCGGTCGAGCCGTTGAGGATCGCGTGGCCGAAGACGTCCGTCGCGTAGAGGTAGATGTAGCGGTTGGTCAGCTCCTCGCGGATGACGTTGACGCACTGGTTGGCGCCGATCGTCCACCAGCCGTCCGTCTGGTCGGCGTTGTCGACCTTCTGTCCGACGGCGAGATTGACGACGTCGAGCGTCTGGTTGCAGACGGTGAATTCGGCGTGCGCCTTGCCGGGCGAAAGGATCGAGAACAGCGCCGCCCCGAACAGCGCCGCAAGCGTCATGCGGCCCGGGAACGGCAATCGGAGCCGGCTACGCTGCTTGCGTGGCGGGGGCTGGTGCAAAGAACGCAAGGTGCGAAGGTTCATCGGCGTTCATGCTATCCGCCAAGCCGGAAATAGGTGGCCGTGGCGGAGAACTGCGATCCGTCGGCCTCGATCTCCTCGAGGATCCTGGGCAAAAGCTCCGAGGCCGGCGTCGGCCTGGAGAACATGGCGGCCTGGATGTCCTTGGGCCCGGTGATCACCAGCATGATCTGCGGCACCGCCTTGCCGGCTGCCTTGTCCGCGGCGGCGAGGCCGATCGGGATGTTGAAGGTCACCTTGTCGGCTTGCGGCACCATGCGGTCGTCGAGGTTGAACGCCACGCCCTTGTGGTCGATCAGCATGATGTTCGAGACGAGCCCGCCGCCCGTATAGAGCGCGCCGCTGACCGGCGAGCCGTCCGGCACCGATGTCCGGTCCAGCACAAGCTGCGGCTTCGCGGCCGAGCTCCGGTCGAGGAAGCGAAGGAAAGTGGGCACTCCGCACTGGGACAGGGTGATGAGGCGCACGCTGATGTCCGGCTCGATGTGGAACCTCGTCTGGAAATCGCTGAGCAATTGTTCGAAGGATTGGACCGCCGTCCCGTATCCCTCGATCGCGGGGGAAGCGCCGGGTCCCGATGTCACGTTCGCGTAAAAACAGCTGCCGCCGCTGAAATCGCGAACCCAGGAGCGCTGGTCGTTCCACTTGACCGTGTTCTCTTCCAGTGACGGAAGCGCCGGCTTTGGCACATTGATGGCAACGTCAGTATCCGGCTGCTTGGTCGCTGGCGGCTGCGGTTGCTGCGCCGGCTGGGTTGGCGTGGTCGGCGCTTCAGTCTGGCTGGCTGTCGAGGTCTGTGCCTTCGGCTCCGCCGGCGACGTGGTTGGCTGCGCCGGCGCCGGACTCTCCGGAGCGGGGGGCGGGGAAGCGTTCGGCTTGGGCAGCTTGGAAAGCATGTCAACGAGGTCTTTTACGCTGGGCTTGGCTGCCGGCGGATTCGCCTCCTGCGCCGGCTTGTTCTCAGCCGCCTGGCTCGGCTTCGGCGTCTTGGCCGCCGGCTCGCCCGTCGGCTGCGCCGGCTTTTGGCTTTCGGCGGCCGTTGGTGCGGGAGCCGGCGCAGGCGTTGGCGACTGCTGCGCCAAGGGCTGCACGGGTTTGGTCTCGACCTGAGGCGTCTTTGCCTCGCTCTCCGGCTGGGTGGCTGGCGGTGTCTCCTGCTCGACGGGCGTCTTGGCCTCCGCATCGGGTTGTGCAGATGGCTTCGCGCTATCAGGTCTCGGTGGTTCCGTCTGAGGCGCGGCCGGCGCCTGCGGCTGGGGTTTCGGCGCCTGCGGCTGCTGCGCTTCGGCCGCTGGTTTGGCGGCTTCCGCGACCGGTTTCGGCGTCAGCGCCGTGGATGTCTCCGTCACCGGCGGAGGTGCAAGCACCCCGCCGAAATAAAGGCCGCCCCCCACCAGCACCGCGAGCGCCGCGACGCCGCCGGCGATGGCCGGCATCCGCGAAGCCTGTTTGGGCGCGGCCGGCGCGGACGTGCTGGCCGGTGCGGCAGCCGGTGCGGGCCGTTGCTCCGACAGGTATGCAGGGCGCACATGCTCGACGAAGCGCGGCTCGCCGGGAGGCGTCGGCGGCTGGGGTTTGGAGTCCGGTGGCGCCGTCCAGCCGGCGCGCGGCAAACCGGAGCGTTCGCGTGCGCCAAACGACACCGGCGGCGGCAATGTCGCCTCGAGATCCTCGCCGCGCGTCGCCCGGGCGATCTCGCTCATGCTGGCCGGCCGGTCGCGCGGATCCGGCTGCAGCATGGCCGAGATCAGGTCGTGGAAATCGGGATCGATATCCGACAGGTCCGGCACGGTCCGGCGCTTCTCGATGACCTCGTATTGCGAACCGCTCATGTCGAGCGGCTTTCCGCGCAGTGCCGCGGCCAGCACCAGCCCAAGGCTGTAGATATCAGACTGCTCGCTGACATCGCCGCCATAGAGGCCAAGCTGCTCGGGCGAAACATAGTTGTATTTGCCGGCGAATTTTCCGCCGATCAGCGTTTCGCCGCCGACGGTCGCCGAGCGCGCGATGCCGAAATCGATGATCTTGGCGCGCTCCACCCGGCCGCCGGGCAGGATGATGTTGTCCGGCGAGAGGTCGCGATGCACGGCGCCCGCCTGATGCACGGCGCTCAAGCCGGAGGCGAGGCGATGGCAAAGCCGGCGCACATCGTCCCCCTGCATCGGTCCGCGCCGCATGATGTCGAACAGCGACTCGCCGTCGACGAACTCCATCGCGAGATAGGGACGGCCGATCCCCGTATCGATGGTGAAGACGTGGTAGCGCACCACTGCGTCATGCGACAGATGGTTGAGGATCGACGCCTCCTTGCGGAACAGCGACAGGATCGTCTGGTCGCGCGCGAATTCTGGCAGCACGATCTTGATCGCCACATGGTCGCCGGTCTGGATGTTGTGGCCGCGATAGACTTCGCCCATGCCGCCGGAGGCGATCTTCTCGTCGAGCTCGTAAATGCCGCTGAGCTGCGTGCCCACCCCGGCATAGATGACGTTCGTCGAAATCCGCGTCTTGTCGTCGTCGCTCATCTGGCCAGGCCCTCCACTGCGGACCGATCCGGATGGAGCGCGCCGTTGCGCCCGCCGCCGATCTTCACGAGTACAATGGTCACATTGTCGGTTCCGCCGCGCGTCAGCACCATGTCCAGCAGGATCTGGCAGGCCGCCCGCGGCGTGGCGGATTTGACCTCGGCCTCGATCTCGGCGTCGCTGACATGCGCGGTCAGTCCGTCGGTGCCCAGGACGAAAACGTCGCCCGCCATAAGCTCGCCCTGCTGGAAATCGATCTCGAGCTCGTCGCTGACGCCGACCGCATGCGTGATCACGTTGCGGCGCGGCCAGGTGCGCGCTTCCTCCGCGCTGATCATGCCGCGGTCGAGCAATTCCTGCACCTCGGTGTGATCCTTCGAAACCTGGAAGATCGAGCCGTTGCGCACGAGATAGATGCGGCTGTCGCCGGCCCACAGGCAGGCGAAACGTCCATCCATGGCAAGCAGGGCCGCGAAAGTGGAGCCGATGGTGATGCCGCGCGAGCGCGATATGTCGCGGATCTCGGCATTGGCGCGGCTGAGCCGGTCCTCGAAGCGGGCGCGAAGGTCCGGCGCGGAGCTCGCAATGCCGATCGTTGCCAGATGGTCGACGATGCTGGCCGAGGCGACTTCGCCGGCCTCATGCCCGCCCATGCCGTCGGCCACCACCCAGAGCCCGGTCTGCGGTTCGATGAGGTAATTGTCCTCGTTGTGATCGCGCACGCAGCCTTTGTGGCTCACGCCGAAGCTTTCGATGGGGAGGGCGACAGTGCTCAATTTGCCACCAAGCGCTTCGCGAGCGTCCTCTGTGACCAGCCACGGGCCGCGTGCCCAGGCCACTCTGCCACAAGCGCATACATTAGAGTACCGAAATGAAGGCTCGCTCCAGCCATGTCAAAACGCCTTTGGACAGCTGAAGCCGGACAAGGCCGGCAGCAGCAGGGGATCGGCGCCCGAGCCGGTTTGGATCGTGTAGGCGACATCGCGTCCGCCGATCACGAAGCGGGCTTCCGTGTTGGCGCCGTCGCCGGTGATGGTCGCCTTGTCGAAAAGCCGCTTCAACGCCCACGGCCCTTCGAATTTGAGCGCGGACTCGCGACCGGGCATTTCCGGCACGAGGCTGAGGCTCGCCGATCCGGAAGTGGCGCCGCTCGGCCATGTCACGATGCTCGGCGCGTTGCCGGCCTGGGCGCTCTGAACCGTCTGCCCGTCGACATTGAGCACAGCGCTGTCGACTTCGCTGTTCAGCGACGTGGGCGTGATGGTGATCGAGACCGAAGGCACCGAGCCGCCGGAAGGGAAGAAGGCGCTACGGATTTCCGCGGCCGACTGGAACGCCTTCAAGGTCGACTTGGCCAGGTCGCGGCTGGAACGGGCGTCCTGTTTCCAGGTCCATTCCTGGCCGGTCATGTCGATCAGCGGCGCAAGATTCTGCGCGAAGAAACGGTCCATCAGCCCGCCCGGCGCGAACAGCTTGGTGAAATCCGCCATCGAGATCTCGTCTGTGCCGTCGCGGGTGAAGGGATAGCGGCCATTGACCGCCTCCTCGCAGGCGCGCGTCACCGTCTGGTCGAGGTTCTGGTTGAGGTTGGCGATGGAGGTCTCGGCGACATTGCCTTCGAACTCGTCCGCCGCCGCGTTGACCATGCGCGCCAGCGGTTTCGGCAGGCGCGAGACATTGGCGCGCAATGTCGAGATCTGCAGTTGCAGGTTGGCGTTGACGCGCTCGGTCTGTGTGGGGACATCGGCCGCGAGCTTCAGGCTCTGGAAGATGTCGTGGAAGTTCTGCGTCAGCGCATCGAGCGGCCGGCGTCCGGCGGCCCCGCCGACCAGCGCCTGGAACGAGCGGAACTGCGCCTCGACGCTCGCGCCGGCATTCTGCGCAACAGCCGAGCTAGCGCCCGCGCGGCTTTGCGACTTGCCGCCAGCGATCTGCAGGCCGATGCGGGCGAGGCCCTTGGCCATGCTGGCGGGGTCCTGCTGCGCCGCGCCGGTATCGCCCTCGGCGGCGCTGTCCTTCGTCAATGCGGTTTCATCGGCGATCGCGGTGAAGAGCTGGTCGAGAGGCGAGTCCGGCGCGGCGACGGCGGAGAGCGCCAGATATTGCGGCTTGTCCTTCAGCATCGCCTTGAGCTTCAGCTGGTCGAGCACGCCGTTCCAGGCGGCGGCGAATTCCTTGCCGTAGCGGTCGATGAGCTCGGGGCCGAGCTTGGGCAGGTCCTGGTCGATGCCGCCCTGTTCGCCGCCGCCGCCAAGCACCCATTGATCGTCCACGAGCATCTGCGCGATGCGCGACAGCTGCGGCAGGAAGAAGCGATTGAACCCGCCGCGCGTATAGAGGCCGGTGACCTGAAGATCGGCAAGCTCGCTGCCGTCCGTGCGCTCGAACAGCAACTGCGCTTCCGGACCGGCTCTCGCGGCGATGGAGAAGTCCTTGAGCCTTGCGGCGTAGACCGCCGACTTGATCTGCGCCCAGGCGCGGTCGGCGAGACTCATGCGCCCGAGCGAGCGCTGCGCGGCCTCCACCAGCGGCTGGTTGAGCTCGAAGACGGGATCATAGGCGTCGTCGAGCGCAAGCATGGCGCGCAGGTGCTTTTCGAGCTGCGCGCGGCCCTCGCGGTTGTTCTCGCCGGGGTAGCGGTTCTGTTCCCAATCCTGCTTCATCCACGAGACAACCAGTTCGTCGTCGACCTTCGGCGCCTTGCCGCCCAGCATCAGGTAGATCTTTAAAGGCTCATAGAGCGCGACGGGGTCGGCCATCCTGGCCTGGATCGTCCGCTCCGCCTGCACCAGCAGCCGCGAGCGGAAGGTTCGCTCCAGCGCTTGCCGGTAGGCAGTCTTGGAGGCCGACAACAGCCTCTCGCGCTGGCTGAGCCCGAACGTCTCCTCGATCGGCTTTGCCTGGTCGCCGTTTTCGAAGCCGGCCGGCAGGTTGCGCAACTGGTCGAGCGGACCGATGACGTTTTCGAGGTCGACGTCGGTCACCGTTGTGCTCTTCAGCAGCGTATCGGCGCTGTCGCGATAATGCGCCATGGCCTGCCTTGTGGAGGCGATCAGCTGCTTGTTGGCGAAGAAGCTGAGGCCCAGCACGCCGAGCGCCGCCAAAGCCGCCAGCGCGATCGCGGCGAGGCCGCCGAACCTCGCGAGCCTGGCGCGCCGCTCGGAGGCCCTGTCGAACGAGACCCAGCCCGATTCGGGGAAGATCACTTTGGCCAGCAGATCATGCAGGAAGAAGCTCTTGCCGGCGCCGGAGAGATGCGCTTGCGAAGCACTGCCGAAACTGCGGCCGATCGCGCCCAGCACCTGGTCGAAAGGCGTCCCTTCCTGGGTGCCCGAGGAGAAATAGAGCCCGCGCAGGCTGACATTGACCTGGCTGCGCGAGGTGTCGAACAGGCTGCCGACGAACTGCGTTATCCGGGCCTTCAGCGCGCCGAACTGCGCCGGGAAGCCGAACAGCGTGATCCGCGCTACCGGGTCGGCCTCTTCCTGCAGGCGGTCGGCGACCTCTTCGGCGAGCCGCTTCGCCAGTTCGTCGAAGGCTGCGGGCGCCTCGCCGGCCATGTTCCTGGTGCGGTCGGCCGTCTGGAATGTCGCGCCCCACACCTTGCGCCTGCGCGACTCGTCGAAATCGCCGAAATAATCCATGAAGCCGCAGATGAGATCGGCCTTGGTAAAGAGCAGATAGACCGGGAATTGGATCTTCAGCGTCTCGTGCAGTTCGCGCAGGCGGCTTCGGATCTCGGTGACATGCGCGTCGAGCTGCCGGTCGTCGAAGCCGATCAGGTCGGCAAGGCTGATGGCGAGGATCACGCCGTTGATCGGTTGCCTGGTGCGGTGTTTCTTGAGCAATCCCAGGAAGGCGAGCCAGCTTGCCTTGTCGCGCTCGCGGTCCGACTCCTGCGTCGTATAGCGGCCGGCCGTGTCGATCAGCACCGCCTCGTCGGTGAACCACCAGTCGCAGGACCGCGTGCCGCCCACGCCGGCCACCGGCTGCGCGCTGCCGGAACCGGCAAGCGGAAACTTCAGTCCGGAATTGACCAGCGCCGTCGTCTTGCCGGCGCCGGGCGGGCCGATGACGATGTACCAGGGAATGTCATAGAGGAAATTGCGCTTGCCGCTCGTCCGCTTCAGCGTCGCGATCGCTTCGCTCATGCGCGCTTCAAGCACCTGGGAATCGTCGTTGCGCTCGTCGCTGCGCACGATCGCCGTTTCGAGCGCCTTTTGCGCCTTGCGCCGCTGCCAGAAGCGGACCCCGTAGAACAGCGCGAGCGCCACGATGGTGACGCCGATGAGCCTGGCCCTGAGCCACGCAGGCGCAAGCGGGCGTGTGTCGGCGAAGCGGATCAGCGGCCCGGCATACCAGACCGCCGCCGAGAAACCGGCAAGCGCAAGCAGGCTGAAGATCCGCAGCGTCCAGCGCATCAGTTACCGTTCTCCGCGGAGCCGTTCTGCAAGGTCTCCTGTTTCGGGATCATCATGGCGACGCGGCGGTTCTTGGCGCGGCCGTCCGCCGTGCCATTGTCGGCGACCGGCTCGTCCTCGCCCTTGCCCTCGGCACTGAGCCGCGACGGGTCCTTCAATTGCGTGGCCACCATCGCCTGGACGGCCTTCGCCCGGGCGACGGAAAGATCGAAATTCGATTTGAACGCGCTCGATTTCTTTGGCTTCACATTGTCGGTGTGGCCGACGATCTTGATCGGCCCGGGTTCGGCGTCGAGCGCCGTGGCGATGTCGGCCGCGATCGGCTGGAATTGCGGCTTCAGCTCCGCCTGGCCGGGCGCAAACAGAAGCTGGTTGTTGATCTCGACGACGATGAACTCGCCCTTCTCGCCGACGCTCAGTCCGCCGCCGGCGATCTCCTTGGCAAGCGCCGCGCGGATGCGGTCGATCTGCGTCGTATCGGGAATTGCGGGCGGTGGGCTGGCTTGCGCCGGCTCAGTGGGCGCCGCCACGCTGGCGCGCTCTATGGTGACGGGCGTCGAGGGGTTGAGCGCCAGCAACTCGCCGGCGGTCGCATCGCCTTCATCGGTGATCAGCACCCGCAGTCCGAAGAAGGCCGCCGTCACCAGCGTCGCCGCGGCGGCCGCGAGCGCCCAGAGCGGCAGCCGCGCCCTTGGCTTCGGCAATGCCGCAGCCATGCCCTGCCAGCGGGGCGAGACGTCGTCGGCGGCGCGCGGCTTGAAGTAACGCAGCGTGTCGTAGACGTCGCGCCGGACACGCTCGAGCGTGTTTCGCTCGCCCGCAAGCCCGCGATACTGGCCCTCGAAGCCCAGCGAAAGGCATGCATGCATCAGTTCGAGCAGGTTGTAATGCGCTTCCGGCTTGGCGAGGACGTTGTTCAACGCTTCGTAGAAGCCGGCGCCCGTCGTCTGGGCCTGGAAGAACTGCGCCACAAGGCTGTGCTGAAGCCAGCTGTCCTTGCTCGGCCATGGCAGATTGCCGACAAGGTCGTCGGCGGTTCCACAAAGGGCGAATTTTGCGATTCGCGCGTCTTCCTCGGCTACGCCGGCTTTCGCGATTGCAAGCTCGAAGGTGTCGATCGCTTCGGCTATATGCTCCGCCAAGGGCGCCGCTTGCCGTTCGACCGGCACCAGCCGCAATTGGCCGAGAAGCATCAGCAGCGGCGCCGCGGCGGCAAGGATCGGATTAGCCGCGGCATATCTCACGCCGCCGGCGGCGTCGAGCAGGGCATCCTGCTGCACCCCCGGCGCCGCATTGGCCTCTGCTCCCGGGGTAGGTCCCTGAAAGAGCACCGTTCCGGACGACCAGCCGGTGGGCATCTGCCGGCCGCCGCCGGGATCGAACACCGTCGATTCGCGGGAAGGCGACGGAGCGGGCCGAACGCCTTCCGGACCGGAACTCCCGGCAGCCGCGAGCGGTCGTTGCTTCGGCCGCGGCGCGCGGATGACGGTTTTGTCCAGCGGCCTGGAGGGATCGTCCTTCGAGCTCATCGGCGACGACCCGCCGTCGAATTGCAGCGAGCAGGTCTTTGCCAGGCAAAGCGCGCTTCAGGCAGAGCGGGCCGCATGGAAAGGCTCATCTCGCCGAAACATGACATTGCTGCACACGCCCCAAGCCACGCCGCGTTGCCCGCCAGGCAGGCATCCCTGCCCATTCTAATCGCCCGGGCATTCAATTGAAACGGGGCCGCCGATTGAAATCGGAAAGCAAGATGATCGAAGAGGCGGCTTCTTCTATGAGAACCGTCACATACAGCCGGCGCGGTCCGTGCCGATCCAGGTTATTTCTGCTTGTCGGCCTTGGCGTAGGCTTCGGCGAAATAGGCGAGGAAGACATCCAGCATGCCGTTCTCGTGCTTGTCTTCCATCGTCCGCCATGTCGCGACAAGCGCATCCCAGGCCTGGCTTTTCCTGGACGAGAAGGACGCCGGCGGAATTTTCCTGGCGATCGCCTCTGGCGACAGGTCGTCAAGCAACCGCGACAGCGCGGCCTGCATGGCGGCGTAGGTCGCGATTTCGTGCGCCTTCAGGTCGCGGAACGCGTCTTCGACACTATGCCTGGCGTCGAGATAGCCGGCCCTGCGCTTGGCGAACATGATCTCCAATATGTCGTCGGTGCCCGGCACGAACTTCAACGGATTGTTGTCCTCGGCGCCGATCATCGTCCGGTTCGAGCTCTTGGCGAGCACCTTTGCCGCCGCGCGCGCCTTGAGCAGCAGGGACAGTTGCTCGACCGTGGTCCTCAGCACCGCGCCGATCTCGGTCGCGACGTCATGCGGATCACGCGCCTGCAGCAACTCCGGCGCGATGCCCGCCGCCTTGGCGATCTCCCGCAATATCGCGTCCGCCTCCGCGGGTCGGTTGGCCTGAACCGCCGGGCCGGGCTGCAGCGCCGAGGATGTCGAGACGGGCGCCGCCCCGGCCGGGCGCTGCTCCGCCGGATTGAAGAAAGGCTCATGGCCGAGATCCAGGGGGCGGCCGGTCGAGGATGGCAGCTCACGTTGCGTCGATCCGGTCCTTGTCTGAGGATGTCCGGTCGCGGCCCGTTCGTCTTCGATCGAAACACCGACGACATAACGGCCGATCAGCAGCCGGTCGCCCTGGGCCAGCCGGTGCGGCCCGCTCATGCGCTGGCTGGAACCGTTGACGAAAGTGCCGTTGCGCGACAGGTCGTAGAGCCAGAACGAACCCGCCTGGTAGCGGACCTCGCAATGCCGGCCCGAGATGAACTTATCCGGATCGGACAGCGTCCAGTCGCAATTCTCGCGGCCAATCTCGAAGCTGCGGTCGCGGGTGGCGTAGCTGGCGGCGGTGCCGGCCGGCAGCCTGTCGACATTGCTGATCTGGAGCGAGATGAACATCCGGAAGCGTCGCCGAACTTGGTCAACAAATGCTTATCTTTCGCGCAATTCCAGGCGGAAAGCCGCCAGGAGCCTTCCCGGAATTGCTCCGGCATTCTAGCAGCTTGCAAGCCGAGCGGGAGAGGAACGTTTCACACCGGCGCATGGCCAAGCTTTAGCCATCGCTGTTATTTGGCCTCCCCCAAACATGTGCTAGGCTTGCAGCCCTACGGTGCGGTGAATTCGAACGCTCCCGAACGTGATGCAGTTAATAGAGCGGGGGTTTCAAACCATCACACTGGCGGCCGCGTCGAGGAGGGGCACGACCCATGCCGAACGAACGTGCCACGGTTGTACAGACGCCGGCTGGCGCCGATCTGACCTTCACCCATCTCGTCGGCCGCGACGAGATCAGCCGTTGTTTCGCCTATACGGTCGGCTTCGTCTCGAAGAATCGTGACGTCGATCCGCTGAAGATGCTGGGCGGCGTCGTTTCGGTCGAGGGCGAATCCGATCCGAAGCGCTGGTTCAGCGGCCTCGTGTCGGATTTCAAGCTGACCCGCATCGAGGACCGGCTGGCCTTCTATGAGGCAACCGTCAGGCCTTGGCCCTGGTTCCTCGGCAACACCACCGACTGCCGTATCTTCCAGAACATGACGGCGGTGGAGATCGTCGAGAAGATATTCTCGAAATACGGCATCGCCAAATTCGAGAAGCGGCTGCAGGGGTCCTATCCCGCGCGCGAATATTGCGTTCAGTACGATGAAAGCGATCTCGATTTCGTGCAGCGGCTGCTCGAGCACGAAGGCATCTTCTATTTCTTCGAGCATGACGAGGGCAAGCACACGCTTATCCTCTGCGATGCGATGAGCAAGCTGAAGCCGGCGCCTGGTTACGAGAAGGTGCTCTACAATTTCGAGGGCCACGCCTCGCGGCGCGACGTCGAATACATCACGGAATGGATTCCTGGCAGCGCGGTGCGGCCGGGCGCCTACGCCCATACGGACTATGATTTCGAGAAGCCCGGCGCCGATCTGATGACGAAATCCGCTCAGCCCTTCGCTCACAAGGAGGCCTCGGGCGAAAACTATCGTCAGCCCGGCGCACATCTCGATGTCGGGCGGGGCGACAAGATCGCCGGAATCCGCCGCGAGGAACTTCAGGCAGTGCATCAGCACAGCACGGCGGTGGGTACCGTGCGCGGCCTTTTTTCCGGCTGCAAGTTCACGCTGGAGAGTTTTCCACGCGACGACCAGAACCAGGACTATCTGGTGGTCAGCGCCGAATACCGGCTGTTCGACCCGGGCTACCGGACCCAGAACGAGGCCCACAACGAGAATTTCAAGGTGGTGCTCGGCGTGGCGCCGACCAAATTGCCCTATCGCCCACCGCGCATCACGCCGCGGCCGATCATGCGCGGTCCACAGACGGCGACCGTCGTCGGCCCTTCGGGCGAGGAAATCTTCACCGACAAATATGCGCGCGTGAAAGTGCAGTTCCACTGGGACCGGCTCGGCAAGAAGGACCAGAACTCCTCATGCTTCGTGCGCGTCTCGCAAACCTGGGCCGGCAGCAACTGGGGCTTCATTCAGATCCCGCGCATCGGTCAGGAGGTCATCGTCGATTTCATCGAAGGCGATCCGGACCTGCCGATCATCACCGGCCGCGTCTACAACGCCTCGCAGATGCCGCCCTACGGGCTGCCGGGCAACGCCACGCAGTCGGGCTGGAAGTCGAATTCCTCGAAAGGCGGCGGCGGTTACAACGAGCTGATGTTCGAGGACAAGGCGGGCTCCGAGCTGGTCAACTTCCAGGCCCAGAAGGACCACCACCTGCTGATCAAGCACGACCGCAACAAGACGGTCCAGCATGACCAGTCCGATCGCATCGACCACGACGCCAAGCATTCCGTCGGCCACAACCTCGACGAGGACGTCGGCAACAACAAGACCGTCAAGATCGGCGTCGACCAGACCACCAACATCGGGTCAAACGACACCGAAACGGTGGGCGCGAACCGTTCGTTGACGGTTATGGCCAACGAGACGATCCATGTCGTCGCCAACTCGACGGAGAACATCGACGCCAACCATTCGCAGACGGTGGGCCTCAATCAGACGGTCACGGTGGGTATCGCGCGCGTCGACACCGTGGGCGCCGCCGAAGCGAGGACCGTGGGTGCCTCACAGACGAATACGATTGGGGCGACGCGGTCGGTAAGTGTGGGGATCAGCCAGAGCCATACCATTGGCGCCGGCGACTCGTGGACCATCGGCGCGGGGCAAGATATCAGCATCGGAGCCGGACAGACCATTGCGATCGCCGCGTCACAGGCGACCGATGTCGGCGCCTCTCGCTCCACCAACATCGCATCCAATGATGCCACCGACATTGGTGGCGGGCATATGCTCAAAATAGCCAAGGGCAGCAAGATCGACGTCGGCGAGAGCGGCGTTATCGAGGTCGGCAAGAATTTCACGCTCGACGCCAAGGAGAGCATCACCCTGAAAACGGGCAGCGCACAGATCGTGATGAAGAAGGATGGGACGATCATCATCGAGGGCAAGGATATCACCGTCAAGGGCTCGGGCAAGATCAACATCAAGGCCTCGAGCGACGTGATCATCAAAGGCTCGACGATCAACGAGAATTGAGGGTGGCGATGAGCAAGGTCAGGGCCAAAATCGACGGCGTGGTGATCGGTGCGTTCCTGGGGTTCGGAGAGGAGTCCCCGCTGGTTGTTTTTCCCGGCAATCCGGAGAAGACGGCGTTGTCCGCTCGCAGCCTGTGCGAATTGTCTTCCGATATGATCGGCTGTGAGGTGGCCTTGCTGTTCCAGGAGGGTGACCCTCGCAGGCCTTTGATCGTCGGCCGGATCATCGAACCCAACCGCGCCAAGACGGCTCCGCAAGTTATCCGTGACGGGCAGCATGTGCGGATCACCGCCGAGGAACGCCTGGAACTGAGATGCGGCAAGGCGACTATCCTGATGGAGGCGGACGGCCGCATCACCATTCGTGGCGCTCACATCACCAGTCACGCCAGCGGCGCGCAGCGCATTCGCGGCGGCTCGATCAATCTCAACTGATGGTGTCGGCAGGCGAACAGCTCTTCGTCTCGGCGCGACGCGTCGCGGTGGAGGCTGTGCGCCAGCACGTCGAGCAGGCCGCGTTTCTATGGGCACAGCGGGACAGCTGGGGCCAGAAGGATCCGCCGGACGAGACGGTGATCGGCGAGATCGGTGAACGCATCGAGATCAATCTGGATGGTCTGCGGATCGCCGGCGCGGCCGCATGGCCGGCAGCCGAACGACAGCTCAAGGACTTTCCGGACAAAGGCGAGTTCTTCGTCATTGGCTGGATGGCGATCGAGCAGGGCGACCCTTCCCGCATGGAGGAGGGCGTGGCGGCGGCAAAAGACGTGGACGAGCGCCGCGGTCTGATCGGCGCCATGGGCTGGCACAAGCCGGCGAAAATAGCGCACCTCGTTCGCGATTGGCTGGTCGCGCCGGACGCGTTCAAGCGCTATCTCGCGGTGGGCGCCTGCCTTGAGCACGGCGTCGACCCCAGTAAATTGCTCGATCGCTTAGTCAACGATCCCGATGCGACGACGCGTGCATTCGCCTTACGTCTGGCCGGCCGGCTGAAGCGAGCCGATCTCGCGCGGGAGATGGCGTCGGCACTGGAGTCCGGGCACGGAATCGTGCGGCTTTGGGCTGGATGGGCGCTGACGGAACTGGGCTCCGGCGATCTGGCGCGAGCCGAGTTGCGCAAGGCGGCTGTCGCCGGCGGACCCGACGCGCTGACTGCCTTGCGCGGCGCCATCAAGGCTGGTCCTGACAAGGACGTGCGTAGCTGGATGGGCGGGTTGATGAAATCGGCCGCCACCGCACCGCTTGCCGTGCGGGGTATAGGTATGCTGGGTGATCGTGCGATCCTGCCGTGGCTGATCGAGCGAATGAAAGAACCCAATGTCGCCGTCGCGGCTTGCGCGGCATTTCTGGAGCTGTTTCCGGAAGCGCGCGCCGAGACGAAGATGTTCACCGTCGATCCGACGGATTTGGGACCGGCGTTTGCAGAGTTTTTCGACGATGAGTTGGTGGGCGTCGCTGTTCCGGATCGGGTGGAATCCTGGCGGGCCCAAAACCGCGTGGCATAATCCTAGGGTAGAAGCGGATGGCCAAAGAAGTAGCGCTGACCGGGCTGATACTTTCCTCGTGGATTACCGTCGAAAAATTCCTCAAGAGTGGCTATGACGGCTAGACGGTCTGGGCGCCCTAATTCATCAAAGAACGAAGAACAATTCACGCCCGTATTCGCTTCAAATAGAAGCCTGACACGATAAAACCGCTCGCTCTGCAAATTTCCATCTTCCGCCTGCGCCAACATCCGCGTTGCGAGTCTTACGACATCGAACGTCTCGCTTTCGAATATTTTGGTCCCTTGAACCGAACGAGAGAGCGCGTCTCGCAGAGGCACAGCAAGATTCACGATACGCTGATGCTCGATTTCGGCGCCGCCGCCGCCGAAGATCTCCTTGTTTGCGGCTTCCAGCAAATAGGAAAGCTCACGCAGCGTCTGATCCCCATCCTCCTCGGGGTCTGTGCAGCGTCCGTATATCTTTAGCAGCGGGTCGACCGCACGCAGGTCGCAGGACAGCCCGAGCAATAGCGATATATTGTACCGGACCCACCGTGTATCGATGCGTTCCTGAAAGACACTCAGCGCTTTCTGCACATCTTCCCATCTGCCAGCAGACGCGATGATGTTGACGCCCGCCGACCAGATCAAGCTTTCAGTACTGCGCATGAGAATTGGAGCGACGTGGTGCGTCTTGGAGAAATCACCCTGTCGGCAGAGCAGATTTATGGCATAAATCCGCTGCCAGTCGGAACCCTGCACGATCGGCTCGACGTCAGTCAGCTCGTTGTTTTCCTCAATGAAGAATCCGAGAGCGAGCGGCCGGAACGGTTGATCGGAAGCGAAATTTTCTTGTGTCAAACGCCAATCCTCGATGTCAGATCAGGCTGCCGGTTCCGGTCTCAAGATCCCCCTGCAGATCCTCGATCACGTCGCATTCGGGGCCACCCATCATATTGGCAGGGACGACATTATTCGGGTCGTTGCATCCGCCAGCCTGTTTCGGTGTTATATGATTCCGCGACGTGCCGCTCACCGCTGGTTTTCCGGTTCTCGCTGACCAAACTGCATCGATGCGCATCTTCTTTGTATGTCCAAAATCCTTTGCGCATAGCCCCGATGTCGTCAGAACATCGCCAGGATTGTCCGGATCTGGATGTCGTTTACCTGGCGGTATCTCGAAATGGATGGCGCAACCACTCGTCTCACTGGGATGGACGTTGTTGCAGCCAGCCCCTCCGGCGCGACTGTTCGCTCGTGCCGCGCTTTTCGCCATCACGAAATCCTTGAATTTCTTCTCCATTTCGGTCTTGTTTGCGCCTGCCGGCAGCCGATCGACGCGTGATTGCCAGAATTCCGTCGATGTGACTGCCTTGTAAGGCTTCTTGGGCGTTTCAGTGCTGTCCGGATCGCGCTGCCACTCATGCAACGCATCGCCGCAGCAAGGGCAAACACCGACGTCAATGGCATATTGCGAATCGGCGAGGTTCTGCATTTCCAACGACACAAGCGGTGCGGTCGTGGTCGCCGCCGAAGCATGATTGCTGGTCGTGATATCGAAATGCCGGCAGACATTCTTGTCTTCGAACTTGACGTCCATGCACCAGGCTTGGAAGTACGTTTTGCCGGTGATCTGATGCGTGACGACGTTGGCGCCAAAGGTACGAGTAGCAGCCTCGTCGCCGAGCACGGATTCCTGGTAGTAGGATTTTTGCGCCAGGGCGGCGCCTTCGCCGCCGATCTTCACGGTGCTGGAGCCGGACTTCAAATTGTTGGAAAACGAGGTATCCGGGTAAGGGATCGGAATCGGGCCAGCCGGCGGCGAAGGTGGCGACATGCACACGTCGGGAAACCGGGCAATAGACTTGTTCATGCCGTTCTCGGCGGCGATCTCCCACATTCCGGCGAAGACGTTCTTGGTCATCTCGCCCTCCTCAAGCTGAGACGATCGCGGCGGCGCGCCCGCCGAAGGCCATTGAGCTGCCATGCAGCGCTGCCAACGCGCCAGGCGCGTAGTTACGGCTGAAAGCCTGCTCCGCCCATGCAAGCTGGATCAGTCCCGCGGCCGCCCCGGTGTCGCCGATGCAGTCGGCGGCGTGCCACACCGGTTGTTCCGGCCGCGACTGGCGCATGTTGCGCATCTGCGCGATGACGAGTTCCTCGAAGGCATAGGATTCACCCGCCACGTCACTGAGGCGGAAGGCCACTTCGTGCATTTCGGTGCGCGCCGAGGCGAGCGCTGTCTTCAAGGCTCCCGCCAGTCCGTTGGCACGGAAAGGCTCCTCGCTGATCGCCGTTGCCGTCTCCTCGCCAAGCCCCAGACCGCGAATCGCGACATGGCGCGGCGTCAGCGGACGGTGGCTGACGACCGCCAGGCATGCGGCCTCGCCGGGGATCAGCCCGTCCGTCGTCACGCTCGTCTTCAGCCGCATATGGCGGTCGAGCCAAGCCAGCGTGCGGGCGTCGATGAGGCTGTCGATCGCGAGGACAAGGCATGCCGGAGCGCCTTCGTCGAGCATCTTGCGCGCCTGCATCAGCGCCGCGAAGGCGGCAGGCTGGCCGGCAGCGATATGCGCCGTGCGCCGCTCGTTCACCGCCGAGCCATCGGGAAAACGCAGGTCCGCGAACATGCCGTTCAGCCGCGCGCCGGGCGTTTCCTTCTCGCGGGTGCAAAGGATCAGCGGCATCTGCGCCCAGGGCAGCGCCGCTCTGATGTCGGGTTCGATGTGTTCCAGCACCAGACGCGCAAGCATGCGCAGCCGCTCAAGCCCGCGCCTGGATGGCGCGATGGCGTCGACGCGCGCACCGCGGATCGGTATCGCCATGCGGTCGCGATAGTCGAGTTCTTCGAACGCCGCGATGCCGGCCCGCAGCGCCGCGCAGGTCGCGGCGGCGCTGTAGCCGACCGGCGAAACGAGGCTGACGCAGCTGACGACAGTCATCGGCGTCGGCCTCGCAGCTTAGAGAGCGCAGCGATCGCCTCGCCAAGGCCGGCATAGTGCGGCTTGGCCGCAAGCTCTTTGCGCGGCGGCCCCACCTGGACCTGCTGCAGCCGCACGAATTTGCGCGGCAGCTTCACTGCCGCGCGCCCGACCAGCACGATCTTGCCTTCATGCGGGATCAGATTGAGCGTATCGGGGTTCACGACCTTGTGCTCTGTGTGATCGTCATACATGAATCTAACGGGCACCCCGAGCATCGGCACACTGACCTTGAACCGGCCCGAGTCGTTCATGTTCACGCAGCCGAACATCATTCCCGGGCTAAGCTTGTCGAGCCACTGGTCCTCCGGCGCCGCCTGAAAGTAGCGGTCGTCGAAATCCTGCGGCAGGAAGGGCAGCACGTTCTCCATCCAGTGTTTATCGTAGGTGCCGGCGTAGCGCGCGCGTTCCTTGGCAAAGCGTGGTACCGGGCCGAAGCCGATCGGGCGCGGCCGGTCGTTCCAGATGCGCATTCGCGATTGCGGGTGCTCGATACACGGTAGCGGGGTCCCATCAATGTCACTCTGGCCGACAAGGTAGCCGCTGCCGATCGGGTTGACGGCGTCGCCGCGGTGCTTCGCCAGATCAGGATCAGTTCGGTCGGTGCCGCCGAAGGCGAGGTGCCATGCCAAGGGCATCGAAACAAACGGCGTCGGCCGCGAGGCCTGGATGCCCAGCCCTCCTCTGAACCAGCGCCGTTGGCCTGTAACCACGGCGCGCTTGTCCAATCCCGGACCAACCAGGCGCACTTCGACCGATTCGGCCTGCCGCCCACGCGGTGCCATCGCCACTGCATCGAGCAGGACCTCGCATTTGGGCTTGACGGGAGCGAAGTCGGTTTCGACACGGATGGAGGTGAGCTCCGGATTGCCGTAGTGGGTATCGGCGTAGACGAAAGGTGACTGCTGCCGGCTCGGCGTGCAGTTGCCATGTTCGTCGACGTCGTATGTCGCGCGCACGACCGCGATGCAGAACTTCGCGCAGTGCTTGTCCTGATAGGGAAAAGTCTCCGCAAGAAACGGCGTGGTGTTCTGGCTGACGAACATCAGCTGGTCTCCCAACTCGCGGCGAAGATCTGCTCCAGCGTCGATTGCGGCGCCTGCGGATCGACGTCGAAAATATCCGAGTGCGCCGTCCACGCCACGAGGCCCTCGATGACATCGCCTTCGCCGCCGACAATTGGAACCGCCAGGGCGGCCAGCGCCGCGTCGAGCTCGTCGGGCGCCAGCTCGCCCTGCTGCGCGGCCAGGGCGGGGGTCTCGATGCTTTCGAACCATGCGTCCGCATAGGCCAGCTTAAGGGGCGCCTCCGGGAGCCTTGCGACGACGCTCAATGGAAATTGCCGGCCGACCCGGTCTGCGCTTTGCAGCACGATGCCCGCCGAGCCGCCGAAGGCACCAGGGCCACTGAGGAAGCGCAAGGCCGTGCTGGTCGGCCAGGCCTCGAGCCCGAACAGCGGCACGATGTGCTGCGCCAGCCAGCGGTCCCACACGCGCACGAAATCGCCCGGCAGCCGCCGCGTCACGAAATCGCCGGCGGCGGGCATCTTGCCGTAGAAGCCGGGCAGGATCAGATCTGTGGCGGACATGTGAACTTTTTGAACATTTCGAGCGTGTAGGGGTTTTCGACGCTGGCCGCCTTGAGCTCGAAATCGGCCCACATTCCCTTGGTGCCGAGCCGCAGGCTGTAGACGTCGGTGAGCTTGGTCGCGTTGAAGCGGCCGCCGCGCAGCATTCTCAGCCACGCCCAGCTGCCGGTCTCGTTGAGCATTATCTCAGGCGAGCCGTCGACCGGCTGGAAGGCGAGCGAGATCACGCCGGTGCCGTCCTTGCCGGGCCATGTCATCGGCTGCGGCCTCGTCGCGTTGTTGTAGTAGACAAGGTTCTGGCCATCGAGGTTGAGCGTTACTCGCGCCACGTTGGGCGACAGGTCCTTCGGCTCCAGCGTAAAATTCATCACAGGGCCGGTGCCGCCGGGGAAGAGATCGTCGCGGATGTGGCGCGCCTGTTCGAAGGCCGCCAGCGCCGCCGGGTCCAGGCCGAAATCGGCGCGCCATTTCCATGGCTCGCTGGCGGTGTCGACGTAGTTGATCAGGTGGTCGTTGGTGAAGGCGTCGATCAGCCCGGTCGGCCCGAACAGGCGCTGGAAGTCGCGCACATTGACGTCGACCGCGCTCTCCGGACTGAACGGATAGCGGTTGTTGAGCGCGGCCTGGCAGAAGGGCAGGATGTCCGCCCGCCAGATGGCGTTGAGCTCGTTGGTGACGGCCTTCTGCGACAGGCCGCTGGTGTCGCCGGCAATCCCCCCCAGCCAGTCGTTGATCGGCGAGGGAAGGACCTGCGCTTGTCTCGCAACCGCGCCTGTCAGTTCGGCGAGGCCGCCCTGCTTCTTGATGGCGTCCTGCGGGTCGGGATTGGCGGTCACGGTCTGCAGCACGTTGGACAGCGCCGTCAGCGCCACGACGGCGGCGTCGAGCGCCGGCGGTTGGCCGTCGACCTGGGTGATCGTGCCCTTGAGCGGCTTGAAATGCTCGGCCACCAGGCTGCCGGTCATGTCGACTTGGTCGGCCGAGCCCGCGCGGGGCAGCAATTTCGCGCCGGTCTTCACCACCTTGCCCAGTTTTCCGAGCTTGCTCAAGAGCTTCGAGCCGGTCTTGGCGGCGCCGCCGCTCTTGTCGTCGGCCCCCGCATCGTCCGAACGGGTCAGGTCGGTCTCCTGCACCACCGCGGTCAGCAGGCGCTTCAGCGCGGAGTCGGCGCTGGAAAGATCCTTAAGGTTTTCGCTCGCGACGTTCAGATCCGTCAGCGGCGCCAGCCGCATGTCGCGCAGGAACGAGTCCCACTGCGCGATATAGTCGTCGTAATAGAGCTTCAGGATGTCTTCCGACAGCGCCGAGACCGACGTCTCCGAATTCTCCGAGCAGCCGCCGGCAAACACGGCGCGGTCGAGCGCCGCCTGTCCGGCGACATCCTCGACCCGGTCGAGGATCGCGTCGTGGAAGCCGGCATAGGTGTAGGGGCCCGGCACACCCACACGCAGCGTTTTGTCGGAGCGGCGCGCGAACACCTTGGCGCCGTTCGGCCCGGCGAAATTGGCCGGCACCCATTCCTTGACGGCTGCCACCTCAGGATCGGCCAGGAGCTGCTTGTAGGCGCGCTCCGGCAGCGAGATCGTGCACACCGTCTTCAGCGCCTCGGCGACCAGTTCCTTGTCCGGCGCGATGTAGCTGTCGTCGACCGCCATGCGGCGGATGGCGGCAAGCTGGTGTTCTTCGGCGTCCGCGGTCGGGAAAGGTGCGGCCGGCGCGAATTGCGGCAGGCTGTTCACCCACCAGTTCTGGACGAAGTCGGTGTCCATCTGCGACAGCCCGGTCATCATCCGGTAGGCCTTCAGCGCGCCGAGCATGAAGTCCGGGTCGCGGATCTGCCGCCACATCGTGGCCTCCAGCAGCGCGACCATATGCGGCTCCAGCACGTTGCGCAGCGCATGGTCGTAGGTATCGGTCTGCGCGCGCACCAACTCGGCCGAAGCCGTCGGGCCGAGCAGGTTGTGGATTGCGTCCGGCGGTGCGGTGCGGGCCGTCGCCACCGCGTCCATCGCCGCCAGCGCGCCGTCCATGGTCGGCTGCTCGACCGCGGCCGGCATGGCGGCGACGTCGGTCAGGGGTTGCTGCAAAGCCTCGAACTGGCCGGCCTGCTCGGTGATCGCATTGCGGTTGTCGAGATAGGACCAGGTGAACAGTCCGCCGGCGAGCAAGGCGGCGAGCGCGCACGCGGCGGCGGCTCCGCGCCAGATCCAGGCGCGGCGGCGCTGCGCCAGCGGATCGAACGTGCCGAGGCCGGCCTCCTTGAAAATCACTTCGGTGAGCAGACTCCTGAGGAAGAAGCTCCGTTTCTCGACGCGCGCCGCCGGCATGGCGCGGCGCGGCGGCAGTCCGAAGGATGAGGAAAGGGCGGCGGTCAGCCGGTCGATCGGCGCGCCTTCCTGCGTCGCCGAGGTCAGATAGAGGCCGCGCAGCCAGGCGGCCTCCTCGTAGCGGCTTTCGCCGAACATCGCCTCGACCAGTACCTGGATCGGCTCGGAGAGGCTCGCGAGCTGCGCCGGGAAACGGAAGATCTCGGCGCGCTGGCCGAGCTTGTCCTCGTCCTCGAGCCGCGGCACCAGCCGCCGCTCCAGCTCGGAGGCCAGCCTGGCGAGTTCCGTCTGGATCGTGCCGGCGTTGACACGCGCGTCGAGCGGAAAAGTGGTTCCCCACACCTGCTCGCGCGCCGTCGTCGACAAGCCGCCGAAAAAGGCTTCGAAGCCCTTGATCAGGTCGGCCTTGGTCAGCATCAGGTAGACGGGCAGGCGGATCTCCAGCCGGTCGTTGAGTTCCGCCAGCCGGCGGCGGATTTTTCTGCCATGCGCCTTGATCGCCTCGTCGCCCTCCGACAGCGCGTCGATCGACAGCGCGACGATGACGCCGTTGAGCGCACGCCGGCCCCGATGCTTCTTCAGGAGATCGAGGAAGCCCAGCCATTCCGTCGCGTCCACGTCCGGCTGGCTTTCCTGCTGGACGTAGCGGCCCGCCGTGTCGATCAGCACCGCGTTCTCCGAGAAGAACCAGTCGCAATTGCGCGTCCCGCCGACGCCCTGCAGATCGTCGGTGAGGTCGATCGGGAAATTGAGGCCGGACTGGCGCAAGGCAGTGGTCTTGCCGGTGGCCGGCGGTCCGACGATCACATACCACGGCATCTCGCGCAGGAATTTGCGGCCGCCGAGCTTGCGCCGCTTGAGCTCGGCCATCACCTCGCCGAACTTGGCGCCGACGGCCGCGACGCTCTCCTCGCCGGGTGTGAGCTGCTTTTCGGCCACCGGCGCCGCGATCTCGGCGACGAACATGCGGTTGGCGCGGATTGCGCGGCGTTGCGCGACGATCAGCCAGATCAGCCACAGGATGATCAGCCCGGCGATGATGGCAATGCGCACATTGTCGGATTCGAACGGCGCGTAAGGGCCGACCTGCACGATCGGGCCGAACACCCAGATCAACAGCGAAAGCAGCGCGATGCCGATCAGCGTCCATAGGAATCGCGAGGTGATGACGGCCCAGAGGAAGCGCAGGATGAACATCTCAGAGCCTCTTCTCGACCAGGACCTCGACGCGCCGGTTGAGCGCACGGCCTTCGCGTGTCGAGTTGTCGGCCACCGGATCGGTTTCGGCGCGACCCTCGGAAGAGATGCTTTCTTGCGGCACGCCGGCCTGCACCAGAAGCTTGGCTATGGTTTCGGCGCGCGCTTCCGACAGCCGCTGGTTGCTGGCAAACGGGTTGGACTTTTGCAGGCGCACATTGTCGGTATGGCCGACGACGGTGATTTTCCCGATCAGCTCCTTGTTGTCCAGGATCACCTTGGCGATCGCTGCGATCAGCGGCTCGTACCCTTCCGTCAGCGTCGGCCGCGAAGACTGGAACAGCTCCGGATTGGAGGACTGGACGATCAGCTTGGCCAGCGAGACGCTCTCCGTGCCGCTCAGCGCCCCCTTGAGGTTGTCCGGCGCTTCGGCCTTGAATTCGGGCAGCAGCGCGAAATCGACGGGCTGGGGCGGTTCGGGCGCATCTTGCTGTGGCGCGGCGCGGGTGACGTCGCCGCGCGAGGCCGGCGGCAGCGTGCGCACCAGCGCCGAGAGTTCGACCGCCTGGCTGCTCAGGCCCATCGACAGGCCGATATAGGCAGCCGCGGCGACGACGATCGCCCCAAGCGCCATCACCCAGATCGGAACGATGAAGCGCTGCGGCTCGTCGGAGGCGATCACGCCTTTCCAGTTCGGCGACAGCGGCGCGTCCTCCGCGTCCGCGTTGCGCAGGAAGCGCGCCGCCGCCACGCGCACGGCGTTGAGCGAACGGTCGCCGGCGCGCCCGGGCACGCGATACTTGCCGCGGAAGCCGAGCGCGAGACAGTAATATTGCAGCTCCAGCATTTCCCGGTCGCGGTTGGGATGCCGCTCCAGCTCGTCGAGCCGCGTGAAGAACTGGGTGCCGGCGTCGACGTCGCCGCGCAGCATGACCACAAGCGGCTGGCGCGGCCAGGCGCTGGCGCCGCCCCATGGCGTGTTGAGCGCGAGATCGTCGAGCAGCGCCGCTACCGCCCATGCGGCCTGATCGGCGCGCTCCAGCGATGAACCGGCCGCAACCGCTGCATCGCGGGCCCGCACCAACTCGTCGAGCAGGCGCGTGCGCATGACTTCCGGGTTCTCCGGCGCCAGCGCGCTTTCGAGCTCGGGCGCGAATTCGAGCAGCGGCGCGAAGATGTTGATGAGCGTATTGGGATGGGAGCGCGCCCGTTTGACCGGCGCGCCCGGCGTCAGCGGCGCCATCGGCCGGGGCGCCGCGCCGGTCAGCCGGATGCGGGTGCGCTCGCGATCCTCCGACAGTCCGAAAGGATCATCCCGGCTCATGGCCTCACCTGTTCACCGAATAGCAGTCGACCTGCGGCTCGCTCGGCAGCACACCGGAAACGCCGATGACGAAGCCGGGGGCGTCGAGCAGCGAGGCCCAATGCTCGCTCTTCTGGTCGAGCTCCAGGCACAGCCGGTCGCCGTCATAAGGGATCTCGCGCGGCTGCGAATGAAGCGGTTTCAGCGGAATGCCAGGCAGGCGAGACTTCCACAGGCCTTCGAACTGGTCGGCGGATCCGACCGTCGCCTGGTTGACGAAGATCTTGCGCAGCGCGTCTTCCGAAAGCTCGGAGCCGACGCGGATGACGATGCGGCTGGCGACCAAAAGCTTCGGGTTGTCGATGCGCACCTTCCAGACATTGGTCGCGTGCCGCATGACCGGCAGCGCGCGCGATTTCGGCTCGATGTAGCGCAGGCTGAGGATGAGCGAACGCAAGGCGTCGGCCAGCGCCATATAGGCGGGGCCGGGCGCCATGTGGTCGTAGGGCGGCAATTCGCCGAGCCGCCGCGAGCTCGAGCCGTAGGTCGCCATCTCGCCGGCGAGGCCGGCAAGTTCGAGATACAGCTCGGCCGGATGGAAGACATCCTGGGCCAGCATATGGGCAAGGCGTGGCCGCGCGGCGTTGGCCAAGTGCAGCATCAAAAGGTCCTCGACGCTGCGCCCGGCCCCGCCCATCACCATCTTGCCATGCGCCTCGGCGATCTGGTCGAGGCCGGTGACGACCTCCTGCAGCAATTGCCGATACCAGTGGACGGCGCCGGTGATCAGCGTCGGCGGCAGGAAGGCCTGGTCGAGCGAGACGCCGCCGTCGGCGCGCACGCCCGTGATGTCGGCGACCGGCAGCGCGGTGTAGCCGCCGACCGATTTGCCGGGCGCCAGCAGCACCGCTTGCGGTCGGGCGATTTCGATTTCCTCGGGATCGGCGCCGCCCTGCACGGCATCGCGCACCGGGACGATCTTGCCGTGGTAGCGCGCGCCCGTCGATGCAGCATGCGCCGGATCGAATCCGACGCCGCCGGGCGGCTCGAGCGGCAACGCCACCAGCACCGGCCCGGCGCCGGTGTCGGCCGTGACCGGCAGCGGCTTCGGCGCGTCCATCAGTTCCGGGATGGAGAAGGGCGTGCCGTCCGGGAAGATGCCCCGGGCGGACACGATCGAGACCTGGCCGGCATCGAGCAGCGACTGGTCGAGCGTCAGCTGCTGGAATCCGAACGTATGGAGCTGGCCGGCCTGCAAGGCGCCGCGCACCATCCCCTCGAAGAACCGGTCCTGCTGCTGGAAGTGCTGGGTCCTGAGAAACAGGCCCTCGGACCACAGCACCCTGTTTGCGTCGCTCATGCCACTGCTCTCTGCACTGCCGTGCTTGTCTTGCCGTCAGGCGGAAATGCCGCCCTTGCCGAGGCTGACGTTGATGGTGAATTTCGAGCCCGGCGACACCGACTTGGTCGTGCGCCAGTTGCGTCCGCCAGGCTCGCGGATCAGCGCCACGAAGCCGAGCGCGGTGGCGTTCGGCTCGACCGTGATGGTCTTGGCCGCCGTTTTGCCCGGCGCGACCGAGATCGTGTCGGAGCCGATGAGGTCGGCCCCGAGCGCCGAGCCCGCATCGCCCTGCAGCGCGAAATAGTCGGCCGAGTTGAACTTGCCGGTGCTGGCAAGCCGCATTACCAGTACCGTCACCGGCCGGTCGCCGCCGCCCGGTCCCGGATTCATGCCGGCGCCGCCGGTCACGTTGACCGAGATGACCGATGGTTTCGGCGGGCCGCTCTGGCAAGCCGCAAGCAGCCCCGTCGCGCCGATGGCGACGATGAATTCACGTCTGTCGATCATGTCCCTACTCCTCTTCATATGCATCCCTGAAGTCTGCGCCGATCTCGCCCAGGAAGCTCGATTCCGCGCTCTGGGCGATGTCGCGATGGCGTTTCTGGTAAAGTTCCCACAGCTTGGCATTGCGCCCGCCGGCGAGCAGATTGCCGATCGCGGAATTGGACTTGAGCTCTTCTTCGATCGCGGCCGGATCGAAACGGTCGATCATGCGTCGCAGCGCCGCCTGCACGCCGCGCCAGGCGCGCACGTGATGCTGCGCGAGGTCCTTGACCGCGTCGCCGATCGCCGCCTCGCCGGAGAGAAAGCCGGGGCTGCGTTCCGCGATGATGGTGACGATGACATCCTCGACCGTCGGCAGGAATTTGAGCGGGTTGACCTCGGAGGCGCCGACCATGGTCTGGGCGACACGCGCGCTTCCCTTCTCTTCGGCGCGCTTGCGCAGGAGCTGCATCAGGCCATCGAGCATCAGCCGGTATTCCCGCCCGAACTTTTCCATTTCGGCAATCGCATCGCGCCCGGGAAAATCGGCCTCCTCGACGCCCATGCCGCGCAGGAACGCGGCGCGCAACGCTATCTCGCTGGACGCCGGTTGCGCCGGACGTGATGGCTTGGGCACCGGAACAGGGCGAGGTGGTGGCGCTGAGGGGTCGGCCGCCTGCGCCGGTATCTCCCATGGACGGGCCGCCTTCGGCTTCTCAGCGGGCCGCCCGTCGCGACCGGTTGCGTCGGCGCTGCTGCCGGAAGCGGGCGTCGCGGCTGGCCCGAAGCTGAAATCGTCGAAGCCGGACGGTTTCGGCGCGGGCTCGGGCATATCGTTGCGCGATGGCATCTCCCCGAAGCCGAAGGGGTCCGCTTGGGCGGCGTCAGGCTCTTCGCTCGAGGCCGGCGTCGCCACCGGATCGAGGCTGAACGGGTCGTCGAAGGCGGGCGAGCTGCGCTGGTTCGCGGCGCGATCGTAAGCCCCGGGCACAGGCTGTTCGAACGGATCGGGCAGCCCTGCCGGGCGCGGCCGCTGCGGCTCTTCCTCGACTTTGGCCGAGAAGAAATCGTCGCCGCCGATGCTGGGGGGCGTCCGCGATTGCGGCGGCGACCATGCCGGCCCGGCGTTGGCGACCGGCGCCTGACCGATCGAGGTGTGGCCAGCGCTGGGCTGCACCTCGACATGCAGCACATAGTCGCCCAGGCGCAGCCGCATGCCGCTTTGCAGGCGCGTCGACCTGCCGGTGCCGAGCGGGCTGTCGGAATCGTCGATGAACAATCCGCTGCTCGACGTGTCGGTGACGAAGTAGCCGTCGCGGCCGCCGCTGATCTTGCAGTGGGCGCGTGAGACGAACATGTCCGGATCGTCGATCTGCCAGCCGGCATCGGCGCTGCGGCCGATCACCAACTCGCCCTCGTCCAGCCGGGTCTGCCTGACCACCTGCGAGCGCGGGCCTTGTTCCAGGGTCAGCAGCAGGCTCATGCGGCCGCCTCCGCCATTTCCGGCCGCCAGCCGACGATGGTGCGCAACCTGAGATCGTCGGCGTCCCCCTTCTCGGCGGGCCGCGAAAGCCAGGAGGTTCGGCCAAGCTGGATGGTTCCCATCTTCGGCGAAGGCACGGCTTCACGCGCGAGCACGATCCTGAGATCGACATCGAGCGCTTCGCCGATCATGTCGCGCACTGCTTTCTTGAACAGGGCAAGGCGCCGTTCTCCGGGCAGGAAGGATTTGAAGTCGTCGAGACTCAGCGGTCCGACGCGCAATTCGATCCGGCTCTGCCGGCTGAAGACGCGCGGCCCGATCGTCGCGCCGCCGCCGATCGTCGCATAGGCCTTGCCGATACGGCTCTGCAGCGCCGCCGGAATGGTGATCCAGGCGGCGACGAATTCCTTGATCCGCACCGGCACCTTGAAGGCGGTGGCGAGAAACAGCGTCAGCCGCTCCGCGCCGTCGACCTGGTTTGCCAGCGATCCGGCCTGGCGCAGCCGCACCGTGTCGAGCTCGGGATCCTGCGTGCCGGGAAGGCCGATCCCGGCCATGGCTTCCAGCATGGCGCGGACGCGCCCGCCGACCGAACGTTCGACCTGCACCGCCGGATGCGCGTCCGCCCACGCGCGGTAATAGAGCGCGATCATGCGATGCTGCAGGATGTTGACGAAGTCGACGAAGGTCGTGTCGCTGGTCTGCTCGGCATCGGCGCCGGTGAACCAGCGCTGCGACAGTCGGTCGAGCACCCAGCGCGTCAGATGCAGCGGCATCGGCCCTTCCGGCCCGAGCAGGCCGAGATTGGCGACGGTCACCCGCGCCGGAGCCTTTTCGCCCACATCCTGGAATTTGATCACGTCCCGCGCCGAGAAGCTGAGGCGCACATGCTGGCCGATCCTTGCCGGCTCACGGTCCGCGGTTCCGGAATGCCCGAACAGGCCGCGCCGCTGCTCCAGGCGGCGCAGCAGCTCGAAGAAATCGTACCCCTCCGACAGCGGCTCCGCTCCGGTTGGGGCCAGCCGCGCTAGATCAGGTAGCGATTGCCGGGCGTCATCGGCCATGGCACATCCTCCTGCTTCTGCAGCAACCGCGTACGCGTCCGTACGAAACCATTTATCCCGGCATGGCGGGCGAACAACCGCGCAAGCAGGGCCGAAAGCAGCAGCGTGCTCTGGCCCGCCAGCACCGACTGGTCGACATGCAGCGTCACCTCGGTGCCGCGGCCGAAACACATCGGCCCGTCGATCTTGAGCCGCTCGATCACCGGCCGCGAGTCGATGCGGGTGATCGAATGCACGTTGCGGGCAAGGCTCGGATCGCCGCGATCGGCGTAGAGGTCGAGCAAGGCATGCAGCGGATCGACGCCGCGACCTTCCTTGGCGAGGCTGAGGAAATTGAGCGAGAGCTGCGCCACCAGCCGCCAGGCGAGATTGTCGGCGCGGGATTCGCCTTCGGCACCGGCCGGCAGCGCTGCCGGGATCGCCGGCTGCGGCGGCCGCAGCGCGCCGAGCAGCCGCACCGCTTCCACCGGATCGGCGGTCTCCAGCGTCAGCGCCGGCGTGTCGTCCAGGATCGGCAGGTCGCGGTTGGTGCAGAGCGCCATCACGTCGAGCCGTTTCAGCGGCCGGTTGGGCTGGCTTCCGGCCGGACGCGAGACGGCGAGGAACACGTCGTCGCCTGTGTAAGAGGTGCGGGTCAGGCCGTCGCGCCGCTCGTCCTCCGTGGCCCGGCGGGGGCGTCGCTCCGTGGAATAGACCCAGCCGCTGCCGCGGTTCTGCCCCAGGCTGAACAATTCCGGGATTATCGCCTCGCTGCCTTCAGCGTCGGCGTCTTCCACCCGGGTGACCCGGAAAATCTCGAAGTCGCGCGCCCGGGTGCGGTCGGCATGCAGCACCTGGCGCGTCCGGCGCGGGTCGATCTCGATGACGTTGCACTCGCGTTCGAAGAGATTGATGATCGGCGTTGCGAACAGCTCGAAATCGGCCACCGCCACATCGGCGAGTTCCGGCACCGGACGCCGGAACAGGAAGATGATCTCTATTGCCCCATCGCACTTGCGCACCACTGGCTGCAGGCCGGCGACGCGCACATAGTGGAAGCGCTCGGGGATCAGGAAATATTCGCGCAGCAGCCGGTATCCCTCGAAGGTCGGGCGGGTGCGCGGCATCAGCGCTTCATCGTCGCTTATGCCGATCATTTCGGGCTCGGGCAGCGCCGTGAGCGGATTGGTCTTGCCTTCCGCCCGCGCGCCGACGGCCGAGCAGGCGCCGAAGATCGCGTCGAAGAGGAGCGGCGCCTTGGTGCGCCCGGCGAAGTAGAGATCGAGCCGGTCGAGCGACAATTCGCTGAGCTTGCCCTTCCCGGTCCGGGTAAGCGCGATGCGGAATGCCGCTTCGCCGCGCACGCCGCCAACCGGCGCGATGCCGGCGGCGGCCAGCGCGCTGCGGTCCTGGAAATAGCTGACCGAATTGATCGCGATCGGCCACAGCGTGACCTCTTGCGCGGTGGTGAAGGTTGAGCGCGTCGAGAGCCCTGGATGCAAGCCGGAGACCAGCCGCGTGCCGCGCGCCACGGCATGGCCGGCGATCATCGACTGCACCTGCTGTCCGGGTTTCAGCACGGCCATCGCGGTCGCCGGCGCCGGCGTCACCAGGTCCGGATAGAGCACGTCGAGCACGGCGCGCGAAAAGCGCGAGCGCTCGGCGTCGACCTTGAGCCGCGTGCGCGCGGCAAGAAAGGCCACGCCGTCGAGCAGCCGTTCGACATAGGGATCGGGGCAGGGAACGGTGTCGAGGGAAAGGTTGCGGGCGACTGCCGGATGCATGTCGGCGAATTCCGCGGCCAGCGCGCGGATATGCGTCAGTTCCTCTTCGTAATACTCCACGAAGACCCGATCCATCTCAGGTCTCCCGGAATTCGGTTCGCGCCAGGCCGTTGTCGAGATTGATCGTGGTGCGCAGCCGCATGCGTTCCGGCGTCGGCGTCATGATCAGCACGGCGTCGATCTCGATCTTGAGGCCGACGGTCTTGTCGCCAAGCGTGACGTTGACGGTCGTGGCGCTTTCCTTGAGGCGCGGCTCGAAAGTGGCGAGCACCGCGCGGATCTCGCGCGCCAGCGTGTCGCGGTCGAAATCCCGCGACGAGCGGCCGGAAAACGACGGTACGCCGTAGTTGACGACGCTGCGGCGCACCTCCGGAAAGTCGGCGAGCGGCGGCAGCTCATCCAGCGGCTGTTCGTGCTCGGCGTCGGAAAGCATCGGTGCGGACTCGAAACGCTCGGTGTTGAACAAAGCCTCGATATCGCGCCGGACCGCTTCCCTGAGCACGCGCGCCGACACCACCACGCCGCGGCTTTCGATCTCTGTGCGATGTTCGGTCTGGAAGACCAGTCTGTGCAGTCGTCGTTTCTGCTCGGATGTCAGTTCGGCATCGGCATCGATGACGCGCGCGCTGCCGGCAAGAAGAGCCTCGACGCGCTCGGCGCCGAGTTCTTCTTCCAGCAGACGGCGCAGCCCGTCGATCTCCGACGTCAGCCCGGGCAAGTCGTTGACGAGGCGGTCCCAGAGGGAGGGCTGGACCGCCTCGCGCTTTGCCCGCGAACTGCCGGCAAGCTGCGCTTTCGCGCCAGGCCGCTTGGCCTCACTTGCCGACATAGACGTCCATTTCGATCTCGTCGTCCTTGTCGTAGACGAACTTGATCTTCTTGTAGGCGAAGCTGACTTCTTCCTCGATCAGGTCCGCCTCGTCGTGGGCCTGCCGCATGTCGTATTCCATGACGGAGGCGTCGGTGAGCGTCACGACCAGATAGTCGCTGGTCTCGCCGTCAATGGTGCGGCGGGCCGAAAACACCACTTCGTCCAGCGCCTTGTTCTCGAACAGCGCCTTCTTCAGGTAGGGCGACGACTTGTCGTAGTGCTTGAAGAATTTGATCATTCCCATCGACACGCGGCCGCGCCGCGACAGCGAATTGGGATCGTAAGGCGCGATCATCTTGTAATCGACGCCATGGATCTCGATTTCGTCCTCATGGCCGTCGCGCTTGCTCGGGCCCTTGATATCCGGGACTTTCAGGAAGCCGTCGATCTTCATCGAAGGCGCATCGGCTCTATCAGGCATTGTCTTTCTCCACCGCTAACAGATGACTTTGCGATTTTCAGCCCTTCACAGACGGCAATTCCGACACCAGCCGGAGCGAGGCGTTGATGCCTTCCAGCTGGTAGTGCGGACGCAGATAGAAACGGGCATTGTAGTAGCCGGGCCGGCCTTCGACGCTGTCGACCTGGACCTCGGCCGCGGCAAGCGGGCGCTTGGCGCGCGCCTTGTCGTCGGCAAAGGCAGGGTTGGCCAGCACGTACCGGTTGATCCATTCGGTCAACCAGGTCTCCATGTCGGTGCGTTCCTTGAACGAGCCGATCTTGTCGCGCGCGATCGCCTTGAGGTAGTGCGCGAAGCGCGAGACCGGGAAGAGGTAGGGCAGGTTGGCGCTCAGCCGTTCGTTCGACTGGGCGTCGGGGTCGACCAGCCGCCCGGCGCGGGTCTCGTCGTCCTGCAGCGAATGCGCGCCGATGAAGGCCGCGAGATCGGTGTTCTTGCGGTGCAGGATCGGCATCAGGCCGAGCTTCGCCAGTTCCGCCTCGCGCCGGTCGTCTATGGCGACTTCCGTCGGGCATTTCATCGCGATCGACCCGTCGTCGGTCGGGAAGGCGTGCACCGGCAGGTTGAGCACCGTGCCGCCGTTCTCGACGCCGCGGATCTGCGTTCCCCAGCCATAGAGCTTGTGGCTGCGGTTGATGTTCACGCCCATCGGGAAGGCGGCATTCATCCAGACATATTTGTTGTGGTCGCCGCCCACCTCTTCCTCGAAGGTGAAGCCCTTCACCGGAACGGTTTCAGAGCCATAGGGCAGGCGCGCCAGAACCCGCGGCATGGTAAGGCCGATGTAGCGGGCATCCTCGCTTTCGCGCAGCGATTGCCATGAGGCATAGGCCGGGTTGTTCACGATCATCTGCAGATCCTGCGGGTTCGGCAGTTCCTGCCAGCTGTCCATGCGGAACAGCCGTGGCGAGGCGGCGGCGATGAACGGCGTATGCGCCGAGGCGCAGACGCCGGAAATGTTGCGCAGCAACCCGACGTCGCGCGGATGGTTGGAGAATTCATAGGCGCCGATGATGCAGCCGATCGGCTCGCCGCCCAGCATCGAATACTCGTCCGTGTAGACCTTCTTGAAGATCGGGCTCTGGTCCCACATCTGGCCTTCATAATCTTCGAGCGTGTCGGCCAGCTGCTCCTTGGAGATGTTCATCACCCGGATCTTCAGCTTGGTGTCCGTCTCGGTGTTGTTGATCAGGTACCAGAGGCCACGCCACGTGCCTTCCATCTCGCGCACTTCCGGCGCGTGCAGGATCTCGTTGACCTGCGTCGTCAGCATCTTGTCGATGCCGGCGATCAGCGACTTGATCGACTTGATCGCATTGGACGAGATGGTCGTGGTCTCGGAGCGCGATTGCGCGGCAAGCGCCAGGTTGCGCACCAATTGTTGCAGCTTCTCGCTGTCGTCCTTCTTGACCTTGAAATCCTTTTCAAGGAGGCCGCTGAATTCGCCAAGGTCTATGGCTTCCGCCTCGGCGGTGGCGGCTGCGGTCTTTTGCTGTTCGGCCATGACTTACTCCTCGCCCTTGCCGTCATCCATCGCCTGGCTGGCGATCTTGCTCAGCAGCGGCTCGTTGTTCAGAAGCTGCGCTATGCGCTTTTCCGCGTCGACGCGGCCGTCCATGAAGCCAAGCAACTCCTCGAGCTGACGGCGCATCTTCAGGATCTCGGCCAGTTGCGGGACCTGCTCGGCGATCTTGTCGGGCGCGAAGTCGCCCATCTTGGAGAAGGTGAGATCGACCATGAGCTCTTCGTCCCGCTCCTGGCCCTCGGCCTGCGGCAGGGTGTTCTTCACCCGCGCCTTCACCCGCGGCCCCATCGCTTCCATGAATTTCGGGAAGCGGTTGGCGTCGGTTTCGACGAAGTTGCGGTCAAGCACCGACTTCGCCGCTTCCTTGGTCTGCGAAGCGCCCGAAAGGTCGGCCATCACAGCCATGACGAACGGCAGTTCGATCGTCGTCGGGCTGCCGTAGGTTTCAACGTCGTAGGCGATCTGCACGCGCGGCGCGCGGTTTCTTTCGATGACCTTCGCTTTGCTCTCTGCTGGCATGCTTTTCTACCTTTCATCCTTCTGAGCCGGCTTCTTGGGATCGGGGACGCCGGCAAGCTGCCGGAACTCCTTCAGCCCCGACGGGGCGAGATCTTCCATCAGTTCCACAAAATCCATGTGCACCATCCGGCGCACGCGCCGGGCGAGATGCGGGATGGGGCTGGACGGTTCGGTGCGGTCGTAGAAAGCGACCACGAGGTCGAGGCATTTGACGACCTCGTCGCGCGAGTTGATCCGGTCCGGCAGACCGGCGCCCGCGTCCACAGGGTTTGCCACACTTGCCATCGTCTCGGCTCCATGACCGTTGCGGGCGGGCATTGCTGGTTCCGCCGCCTGCGGAGCGGGCTTCGCGGCGCCGTTCGCCGTGGCGCCGCCACCGGAATTCCGCTCCAGCGTCGTCAGCAAACGCTGCAGGAACTTCTTCAATTCCGGGACGGTGGCGCCATGGCCTTCGATGCGGGCGTTGAGTGCGGCGTCCACCGCCTCAAGCGCGGCGATCGCGGCACGCGCGTCGGCCAGCAGCGACGTCATTACATCCGCTGCTTGATCGATTTGCGCCGCGCATCCGGTGCGCACTCGGTTCAACAATTGGTTGTGGGCGCTCGTCAGCGCCGCCTTTTCGGCGGTCCCGAGGCCAGAGGCTGCTTCCTGGAGCATGACGCGTTCGTCGAGCGCAGCCTGTTCCAGGTCCCGGCCGCTGATCGGCCCGATCGCGCGCGGGGAGAAGAAGGCCACCTGCCTGAGGTTCGCCAGCAAGCCTTCTTGGCCGTTTTGCAGATCGAGCAGCGCGTTGATGCGGCGTAAGGCAGCTTCGCGCGGCGCGCCCGTCCGCAGCGACGGATGCATCGTGTCCCAGTACTGCTCGAAGGTTCGCGCAATCAACGTCAGCCCCTGGGCGAGGCCGGCCAGCCCTTCCTCGTTGGCCAAGGCCCGCGCGACGATGACCAGCAGGCGCAGGTCCCGGCCGCGGGTGCGCAACTCTTCGGCCCTTTCGAGCACCGCCGCCCAGTCGACTGGACTGGACTGCGACGCGGGCTTGCTGTTGCCGTCATGGACAACCTTGAGCTGAGGCTCGGTCAGGCGCTCCAGCTCGTGAAAGGCCGGGTCGTTGCGCAAGTCCTCTCCCGACGGATTCGCACCGTTCAGAGGATTCAGCCAGAGTGCGAGATCAATCACACCAACCCCCAGCCAGCGGCCCTGAGACCCCTATGTGACGTAACGTTATCACCGGCCTCACGCGACGACAATTGAGCACCTGCGCAAAAACTAACGGAAGCTAAACGCGACCGCTTTTTCTTTGGCCAAACCCATTGCGCGATTGCCGGACCCGGTATGTGAAATGGCTCGCATAGCCCGGGCAGCAATCCGGTGTTTGTTGCAGCGAGTTTGCAGGGCTTGTGTAACCGGGCGGTGCCGCCTGGATGGATTCAAACGCCCCTATCCGTCACACGGCTTTGTCAAGCAGCCGCTTATATGGCAGGGTACGGTTGGCAGGTTGCGGGAGCAGGTTCGATGGAACAGCGCCGGTCATCGCAGAGCTTCAAGCGTAAGGAACTGGTTGCCAAGCTCAACGCCACGGGGGTGCGCGCCTTCAAGGCCGCGGCCGACACGGCCAAGCTGCGCGGCAATCCTTATGTCGAGCTTGTCCATTTCATCCAGCAACTGGTGCTGTCCGAGCGCTCGGATGTGCAGATGATCGTCGCCGACGCCGGTATCGATGCCAGCCGGCTGACGGCCGACATGACCCGCGCCATCGACAAGCTGCCCTACGGCGCCACTTCGGTGGAGGAATTCTCCGACCACATCTTCCACGCCATCCAGGAAGGATGGAACCTGGCGACGCTGGAGTTCGGCGTCGAAGAGGTGCGCAGCGCCCATATCCTGCTTGCCTGCCTGAAGACGCCGGTGCTGGAAGGCCTGGTGTCCAAGATCAGCGCCGAATTCGACAAGATCGACGCGGACGGTGTCGTTTCCCGCTTCGCCGATGTCACCGAAGGCTCTCTCGAAGCCGGCTCACCGCCCGCCGCGGCCGCTACCGAGACGCCGATGAAGCGCGGTCCGGGCGGGGATTCGGCGCTGGCGAAATACGCAACCGACCTCACCCAACGCGCCCGCGACGGCAAGATCGACCCTGTCGTCGGCCGCGATCCGGAGATCAGGCAGATCGTCGATATCTTGATGCGACGTCGGCAAAACAACCCGATCCTGACCGGCGAGGCGGGCGTCGGCAAGACGGCGGCGGTCGAGGGTTTTGCGCTGCGCATCGCCCAGGGCGACGTGCCGCCGACATTGCAGAACGTCAGCGTGCGCATGCTCGATGTCGGGCTGATGCAGGCGGGCGCCAGCGTCAAGGGCGAGTTCGAAAAGCGGCTGAAGGCGGTCATCGACGAGGTCCAGGCTTCCGAGGTGCCGATCATCCTGTTCATCGACGAGGCGCACACGCTGATCGGCGCCGGCGGCGCGGCCGGCACCGGCGACGCCGCCAATCTGTTGAAGCCGGCATTGGCGCGCGGCGAGCTTCGCACCATCGCCGCCACGACCTGGGCCGAATACAAGCAGCACATCGAGAAGGACCCGGCGCTGACCCGCCGTTTCCAGGTGGTCAAGATCGATGAGCCCTCGGAAGCCGTGGCCGTGCTGATGCTGCGCGGCGTTGCCGGCGTCCTGGAGCAGCATCACAAGGTGCAGATCCTGGACGAGGCAATCGAGGCGGCGGTCTCGCTTTCGCACCGCTACATCCCGGCAAGGCAATTGCCGGACAAGGCGGTCAGCCTGCTCGACACCGCCTGCGCTCGCGTCGCGGTCTCGCAACATGCGACGCCGGCCGAGGTCGAGGACATCCTGCGCCGCCGCCAGGCGCTCGAGGTCGAGAGCGGCATCATCGGTCGCGAGGCGGCGATCGGCATCGAGGTCGCCGACCGGCGGGCTCGCGTCGATGCCGGATTGGCCGAAACCGAGACCAGTTTGGCCGCTGCCCAGGCGCGCTGGGACCGGGAAAAGGCCTTGGTGGCCGAGATACTCGACCTGCGCGCAAAACTGCGCGGCGAGGGCGTGCCGCTCGACGAGGCTGCGGTTGAAGAGGCCGCCGCGGAGACGGGGAGCGTCGAGGGCGCGGCAAAGGCGCCCGAGCAAAAGGCGCCCGACGGCAAGGCTGCCGGTTCGAAGAAGGCCAAGGCCTCGAAAGCCAAGGCTGCAAAGGCCGAAACAGCTTCCGCCGAGCCGGCGGATGAAGCCGCCGCCGATCTCGCGCGGCTGCGCGAACTGATGGCCGAGCTTGCCGACGCGCAGGGCGAGACGCCGCTGATCCTGCCGTCGGTCGACCGCAATGCGGTTGCCGCCGTGGTGCAGGATTGGACCGGCATCCCGACCGGACGCATGCTCTCCAGCCAGACCGAGAAGGCGCTCAAGCTCGCCGCGACCCTGTCCGAGCGCGTGGTTGGCCAGGACCACGCTATGGAAATGATCGCCAAGCGCGTTCAGACCAGCCGCGCCGGTCTTGGCGCGCCGGAAAAACCGGTCGGCGTGTTCCTGCTTTGCGGCCCCTCCGGCGTCGGCAAGACCGAGACCGCGCTGGCGCTGGCCGAGACGCTTTACGGCGGCGAGCAGAACCTGATCTCGATCAATATGTCCGAATTCCAGGAAGCGCACACCGTCTCGACACTGAAGGGCGCGCCGCCCGGCTATGTCGGCTACGGCAAGGGCGGCATTCTGACCGAGGCGGTGCGCAGGAAACCCTATTCGGTGATCCTGCTCGACGAGGTCGAGAAGGCGCATCCGGACGTGCACGAGATCTTCTTCCAGGTCTTCGACAAGGGTATGATGGACGACAGCGAAGGCCGGCGCATCGACTTCAAGAACACGCTGATCCTGCTGACGTCGAATGTCGGCTCCGACGTCATCATGGACCGCACGAAGAATGGCACGGTCCGGACCGGCATCGACGATCTCGACACCGCGCTGCGCGCCCCGTTGCTGAAGGTGTTCCCGGCGGCCTTTCTCGGCCGGGTGGTCACCATTCCCTACTATCCGCTGTCGGATGCGATGATCGAGGCGATCGCCAGGCACCAGTTCGGCAAGATCGCCAGGCGCCTCAAGGCAACCAACGATGCCGAGCTGGTCATCGGCGACGGCGTGATGGACCTGGTCAAGGCGCGCTGCACCGAGATCGAATCCGGCGGGCGCATGATCGACGCCATCCTCACCAACACGCTGCTGCCGGAACTCAGCCGCGGCGTGCTCAACCGCTCGCTCGAGGGCAAGAAGATGGCGAAAGTCACCGTCGGCGCGTCGGCGGAAGGATTTACCTACTCGTTCGAATAAACCTTCATGGCGAGTGAAGCCGCCCTCAGATGGACCACAGCGCGCCGCCGTCGCAGGCGACGGCCTGGCCGGTGATGTAGGAGGCGCGGTCGGAGGCGAGGAAGGCGGCCAGCGCCGCGAACTCTTCGGGACGGCCGATGCGCTTGGCGGGTATGGCCTGGCTCACCTTTTCCAGGTCGAGCTTCGCGTCCGCCAGTCTCTCCGTCAGCGTATAACCCGGCATCAGCGCGTTGAAGGTGATGCCGTTGGCGCCCTCTTCCTTGCTCAGCGTGTTGATCAGTCCGTGGATGCCGGCGCGCAGCGAGTTGGAGAGCGCGAAGCGGTTGATCGGCTCCTTCGCGGCGATGGAGGTCACGAACAGCACGCGGCCCCATTTCTTCTCGCGCATCGAAGGCAGCACCGCCCGCACGATCTCCACCGCGCTCATGAACAGATTGTCGAAGGCGGCGCGCCATTGCTCGATCGTGATCTCGTCGAAGGGCGCGGTGGGCGGGCCGCCGGTGTTGACCACCACGATGTCCGGCGCGCCCAGCGTCGCCTTGGCCCGCTCTACAAGTTCCGTCGCCGCACCCGGCTTCGCGAGGTCGCAGACGAGCGCCGTCGCGCCGATCTCGCGGGCGGTCTGCTCCAGCGCCGCCGCGGTGCGGGCGCAGATCGCCACGCGCGCGCCTTCGTCCAGCAATTCCTTGGCCACGGCGCGGCCTAATCCTTTCGAAGCGCCCAGCACGAGCGCGTTCCTGCCCTTCAATCCAAGATCCATCCGTCCTCTCCGATGATGCCGCGCCTCAGGCGCCGCTGACCTCGACGCTGCCAAGGCCGGCAATGTCGAACCGATAGGAAAAAGCCTTGTCGGGGAAACGCGTGCGCACGATGCTGCCCGTCATGACGATGTCGCCCGCCTTCATGCCCCTACCGGAAGCGCCCAGATGGTCGGCCAGCCAGGCCAGCGGCTCATAAGGGTGACCGAGCGCATCGGCGCCGACCCCTCTGCCGATCTCGACGCCGTCCTGGTAGACGATCGCCTCGACTTTCTCCAGCGCTGCGGGCGGGGCGACGAAATTGCCCAGCACCACGCCGGCGTTCCAGGAATTGTCGGCGACCAGCGAGCGTACGTCCAGCACCGAATAATCGGCATGGCGATCGTCCACCACCTCGACCGCCGGGCAGACGCCGTCGACCGCCGCGGCGACCTCGTCGCGCGTGTAGGGTGCGGCGCGCGGCGCGAGATCGCGGCCGAGCCGGGCGCAGATCTCGAATTCCAGGCCGAGATGGCCGTAGCCTGTCAGCGAGAGCTTCGCTCCGCTATGCATCACCCGCCGCCCGAAAACGGCGCCGGCGACGGGATGGTCGATGCCGCACATGCTCTGCATGCTGTGCGAGGTCAGGCCGATCTTGTAACCGGCTATGCGATCGCCGCCGATAATCGCCCCGACATAGGCATCCTGCACTTTGTAGGCGGAGACGAGATCCGGCAATCCCTCGATCGTCACGAACCGGGTGTTGTCCTGATGGCCGCGCACCAGCGCCTGGGCAGCTTCAACGATATCGAATGCCATGTCGGATCCCTCCATTTCCGTTCGACAATTTGCTCAACGATTGCCGGACCAACGCGTGACAGGCCATCGACCTGAGGGGCGATATCGCTTGCACCAAGATTTCTCCGGCCTAGAGATTGGTCTCGTCGGGGTTGAGCACCACCATCGTCGACGTCTCGGCCACCGATGGGATCGATTGCAGCACGTTGCTGATGAATTCGCGAAGCGCCGCGATGTCCTTCACCCAGACCCGCAGCAGGTAGTCGATGTTTCCCGTCACCAGCAGGCATTCGGTGATCTCCGGATGTTTCGCTACTTCGTCCAGAAACTGGCCGGCACCTTCGGGGCCTTGCTGCCCCAGGCGCACGGAAACCATCACGCAGACACCGAGGCCCAGCGCCGCCGGATCGATCCGCGCCGCATACCCCTGGATCACGCCCATCTCCTCGAGCCTCTTCAGCCGGCGCGCGCAGGGCGTGGGCGAAAGGCCGACACGCTCGGCCAGCTCCACCGTCGAGATGCGGCCGTCCTGCCGCAGCTCGCGCAGGATGCGATGGTCGATACCGTCCAGTGCGATCATGGCGCTTTCAGCTAAAATTTCCCCCAACCTTGGTGACTATGCGCGAAAAGTTGGCGATGACAAACGAAATTTATCGTGAATACGCTTTGATAAAGCGATAAGCTCGATCGAAAATAAGGAGGAGGCCATGGCCGCTTATATGATCTGCACGATGAGGGTCCACGACCCCGAAACCTACAAGAAGTACACCGCGCTCACCCCTGCCACGTTGAAGAAGTATGGCGGGAAGTTCCTGACGCGGGGCGATCCAGTGACCACATGCGAGGGCGAGACCTTCACCGATCGGATGGTCATCCTCGAATTTCCGGACGAGGCCACGGCCCAGAAATGGTACAACGACACCGACTATCAGGCGGCGTCGAAGTTCCGCCGCGCCTCTTCCGACCGCGGACGGATGATCCTGCAGCAGGGACGCAGCGAAAGCGCCGCTCCCGACCCGCTCGTCTGAGCGGGCCAAGCCGTTGAGCCGGCAAAGTGCGTCCTTAATGCATGTCGCCCAGAAGTGTGCAGCGGTTCTGGGACAACGACATGCATAAAAATAAAAACTTAGAGTGCGATCCGGGGAACGCATCTTGCGATCCCCGGAAAAGTTCATGCTACAAACGCGAGCGGAACAGTGCGAGTTTTGCTTGAAACGCCGACCCGCTTCAGGTCGAACTTGCGAGGCAGAATTTGGCTCGTTGGAGGCCGGTCATGAGGGCGGAGGATTTGCAGGTCGCGCGGGAAGCGTATGAGAATTATGCGGAATTCTACCGCAAATCTTCCTACTCCGCCTTTCCCCAGCAGCATCGCACCATCCAGGGCACCGGGCGGTCCAGCATGATACTGGTCGAGCAGGGCAGGCATGAGCTTGCAGACCCGGCCGTGGAGGAAGTCGTCATATCGACGCCCCTGTCGGCACCGGCCTGTTCCTACGACTGGAACATGGGGGCCGGGTGGGCAGGGGGAAAGTCCCGCACCGGGGACCTCATCATCGTACCGCCCAACGTCGAGAGCCGCTGGCGCGTCGGCGGCCCCCGCAAGCTGGTCATACTGGCGGTGCCGGTCGGCCATGTTCGGGGCTTGCTTGGCCCGGAATGTCCCGACGACCTGTCATCGGCGCTCGAGCCGCTTTCCGGCTCCACCGCGCCCAACGCCGTGGTGAGCACGCTTCTTGAGCAGCTTTGGACGCTCGGCGATCCGGAAGGCCCGCTGGGTCGCATGCTGGCAGACAGCATGGTGCTTGCGCTGATCTGCCAGGTTCTCATCCTTGCGAGAGCCGGGACCCCGCATCCGGCCTCCGGCGCCTTCTCCCCGCGGGAATGGCGGCGTGTCTGCGACTATATCGACGCTCATCTGCAGGAGGAAATCGCGCTGGCGGACCTCGCCCATTTGGCCGGGTGGAGCGTGCGGCATTTCACACGCATGTTCCGCCAGTCCACGGGCCAGACCCCGCACAATTTCATTGTGCTGAGGCGCGTCGATCGCGCAAAGGACTTGCTGAGGAAACAGAAGCTGCAGCTGGCCGACGTCGCGCTCACCTGCGGTTTCGCCGACCAGAGTCATTTTACGACCTGTTTCCGCAAGGCTACCGGCCTGACCCCGCTGCGCTGGCGGCGCGAGCTTGTGTGAATGGATGGCCCGGCCCGGACCGGCGCCGGCCATGGCCGATCTGCGAAAGATCAATGCATGTCTCCCGAAAGTGGGAACCGGTTTCGGGACAAAGACATGCATAGAATCAATAACTAAAGCGCATGGAGCGAATCTGAAGGATCGCGACGCGCTTTAGGCCCTATCGCGCAAGACTTGCCTTTCCCGCTCGCGCTAGGCTCGCCAGTCGATGCGGATGAAGCCTGGAGAGATGCGATGAGCGACGACAAGTCCATGATCGGAACGAATATCGATTTCGATCGCGACGGTCTGCAGACAGGCACGCTGCGTTTGCCGCATTCAGTACATCGCTCCGCCTATGGCCACATCGCCATCCCCATCGCGGTCGCGAAGAACGGCGAAGGGCCGACGGTCCTTTTGACCGGCGGCGTCCATGGCGACGAATATGAGGGTCCGATCGCGCTGGCCCGGCTTGTTCGCGAGCTCGACCTTTCCCGGCTTTCGGGAAGGCTGGTCGTCGTCCCGGCGGTCAACTATCCCGCCTTTGTCGCCGGCACCCGCACCTCGCCCATCGACGACATCAACCTAAACCGCACCTTTCCGGGCAAGCGCAACGGAACGGCGACGGAGATGATCGCCCATTACGTGACCACCGAGTTGTTGCCGCGCTCGGACTATCTGGTCGATTTCCACGCCGGCGGCAGCTCGCTGCAATACCTGCCGACGCTGCTCGCGCCGCGCTGGTCCGATCCCGCGCAGAAGCAGCGCCTGGAAGAGTTCATCGACGCCTTCGATCCGCCGAACGTGGTGTATTTCGACAGCATCAGGGCATTGAGCGGCGAAGACCGCGTCATCGGCAACTATGCGCACCAGAACAATGTCTTCTTCGTCACCGGAGAGTTCGGCGGGGGGTCGACGGTCAATATCGAAGGGCTGGCCGTCGTGGAGAACGGCCTGCGCTCGGTGCTGTCGCATCTGAAGGTGCTGGCGCCCGCGGCATCCTTGCCGAAGCGCCGCGGCAAGGTCCGCCGGCTGGTGATGGACGATCCGGACCTCTATGCCTTTGCTTCACGCCGGGGTTTCTTCGAGCCGCGCTTCGCGCTCGGCGACGATGTGCCGGCCGGCGCGCTTGCCGGTCTGATCTACGATCTGGACAATCCGTGGGCCGAGCCGGTGCCCGTCCATTTCAGGCACGGCGGTTTCGCCGTCTGCATCCGCACCTTCTCGCTGGTGGAAGCCGGTGACTGCCTCGGTCACCTGGCGTCTCCCGCCTGAACGGCACCTCGGGTTGCGCGTGCACGGCCTGCCGCCCTCATCGACAATCAGGATATCCATAGCATGCATGACATTCCCGTCACGCGCGCCGCGGCGCGCAAGCCCATCCCGCAAGACCTCAAGGCGAGCTTCGGCGACTACTTCTCCGACCATATGTTCCAGATGGAGTACACGGAAGGACGTGGCTGGCACGATCCCCGCATCGTGCCGTTCGGCCCGCTGCAGCTCCACCCCTCATCCTCCGTCATCCAATATGCCCAGTCGATCTTCGACGGGTCCAAGGGCTATCGCCGCGAAGACGGCTCGATCCATCTCTTCCGGCCGCAGGCCCATATCGCGCGTCTCAACCGCAGCGCGGGCGAGTTGTGCATGCCGGCGGTCGACCCCGACCTCGTGCTTGCGGCGATGCGCAAGCTGATCGATCTCGATCGCGACTGGGTGCCGGCCAAGCGTGGCAACGCCATCTATGTGCGCCAGACCATGGTGGGAACCGAGGGCTACATGGTGGTGCGGCCTTCCAGGACCTATACCTATCTCATCTTCCTCTGTCCCGTCGGCTCCTATTATTCGGAGGGCGCGGGTCCGGTCCGCATCCTCGTCTCGGAGACGCGCGTGCGCGCGGCCAAGGGCGCGATCGGCTCGGCCAAGGCCGGCGCCAACTATGCCGCCAGCCTCAAGGTGGGCCGCGAGGCCGCCGCCGCGGGCTTCAGCCAGGTGCTGTGGCTGGACAGCGTCCAGCGCCACTACCTGGAGGAGGTCGGCACCATGAACATCATGGTGAAGATCGGCGGCCGCATCCGCACGCCGCCATTGAGCGATTCGATCCTGCCCGGCATCACGCGCGACAGCGTGCTCGCGCTCATGCGCGACTGGGGCATGGAGGTGGCCGAGGCGCCCATCGACATCGAGGACGTGATGACGGCGTCGAGGGCCGGTACGCTGGAGGAGATGTGGGGCGTGGGCACCGCTGCCGTGATCTCCCCGGTGGGCGAGCTCGCCTGGCGCGACGAAAAGATCGTCGTCAACGGCGGCCAGACGGGGCCGGTCGCGGCGAAACTGTTCGAGCACCTGACGGGGCTGCATGCCGGGACCGTGCCCGACAGCCATGGCTGGTCCGTCGCCGTGGACTGAGATGGATGCCGGTGGAGTCCTTCCTGCAAAATCCTGTCCTGAAGAGACAATACCGGCATTTGTGTTGCAATCACTATGACTGCTTGGGTTACAGGCCGGACACGAACGGTTAGCATGCGGGTTCCGGTAAGGAGTCGTGAACGCTGACATCCCCGGTCTGACCGTATCCCCACACCGGGAGTATACATGTATTCGGGACCGATCATCGATCCGCACCATCACCTGTGGGACCTTTCCATGGGCAAGCATCCATGGTTGCTGCCCACGGACCCTTCGGTGCAGGCGGTGGCCGGTCTTTCCGAGATTGCCACGGACTATCTCGTGGACGACTATGTGCGCGATTCCCGGGGCCACAACATCGTCGCCACGGTCCATATAGAGGCGTTGTGGGCCGGCGATCCCGTGGGGGAGACCCGCTGGCTGGAAACCCTGGACAAGTCGAAAGGCGTGGCCTCGCGTTACGTCGGCGGCGCTTCGCTGGGCAAGCCGGAAGCGGCAGACGCCATCGCAAGACAGGCGGCGTTCGACCGGTTGACCGGCATCCGGGGCATTTTGAGCTGGCACCCGGATCCCAAGAAATGCTTCGTGACCGACCCCGAACTCGGGCGCAATCCGCAGTGGCGCCGCGATATCGCGCGGCTGCAGGAACATGGGCTCAACCTCGAGCTTATGATGTATCCCTACCAGGCCGGCGTCGTGCGGGAGATCGCCGAGGCGCTTCCCGGCCTGCAGATCATCATCAATCATTGCGGCAGCCCGATCGATCGCGATCCGGAAGGCATGCAGCACTGGCGCGACGGCCTGAAGCACATCTCCGCTAGTTCGAACATCGCCATAAAGATATCGAACCCGGGCGCCTATGATCGCAACTGGACGCTGGAAAGCGTGCGCGACGTCGCCATGCATTGCATCGACTGTTTCGGTACCGAGCGCAGCATGTTCGGCACGGATTATCCGGTCTCGAAGATCCAGATGAGCTTCGACCAGATCTACGACACCTTCAAGAAGATCGCGGCCGTCCTGTCGCCACAGGAGCAATCGCAATTGTTCCACGACAACGCCAAGCGCTTCTACCGGCTTTGATCGGTAATCGCCGCGCCGAACCGGACGGACCAGGACAGACAATGGCACATTCCTCCGCAATCGAACTCTTGAGCCGGCTGGTCGGGTTCGACACCGTCAGCAGCCGGTCGAATCTGGAGGCGATCGACTTCGTCAAGGCCTACCTTGCCGGCTTCGGAGTGGAGAGCGTCGTCATTCCCGACGCGACGGGCACCAAGGCCAACCTGTTCGCCACGATCGGGCCGGCCGACCGGCCGGGTTATGTGCTGAGCGGCCATACCGACGTCGTCCCGGTCGACGGACAGGAGTGGTCGCGCGACCCGTTCAACATGTGGCGCGACGGCGACAGGCTCTACGGGCGCGGTACCTCGGACATGAAGGGTTTCGTCGCCTGCGCGCTGGCCGGCGTGCCCGCCATGCTGAAGGAGCCGCTTGCCGCGCCCATCCATCTTGCCTTGTCCTATGACGAAGAGGTCGGGTGCCTGGGCGTCCACGGCATCATCGAACACATGGCGAAGACCCTGCCGCCGCAACTCGCCGTCTTCGTCGGCGAGCCGACCGGCATGGGCGTGGTTGGCGGTCACAAGGGAAGCGCCGGCCTGCTGACGACCGTGACAGGCAAGGCCTGCCACTCGTCGCGCCCCGACCTTGGCGTGAACGCCATCTTCCATGCCATGGACCTTATGGGAGAATTGCGCTCCTACGCGAACGACCTTCGTTCGGCCCCCGAGGCGGACTCGCCGTTCGAGCTGCCATACACGACGGTGAGCGTCGGCGTCGTCCAGGGCGGCACGGCACGCAACGCCATACCCGGCGACTGCGCCTTCCAGTGGGATATCCGCGCTACTCGCGGCGGTGTCGTGGAGACGCTGGTCGAAAGGTTCCGGGCATTCAGCGACGGCAAGGTCGTTCCGGCCATGAAGGAAGGCTTCGCCGGCTCCGCCGTGGTGACCAATATCGCCTATGACGTTCCGCCATTTGTCCTCGATGCGGGCTCGCACGCCGAAACGCTCGCCAAGCGTTTTGCCGGCCGCAACGAGGTGACGACCGTGAACTATGGATCCGAGGCCGGCATCTTCCAGTCCGCCGGCATGTCGACCATCGTCTGCGGCCCGGGGCGCGACAGCGAGGCGCACATAACCGACGAATGGATCACCGTCGAGCAGCTCGAACGTTGTTTCGGCTTCATCGACCGGCTGATTGACCATGCGCGTCATGCCTGAGAGGGCATGCCGTGGAACTGAACATCGCAAAAAATGGGGAATGATCTCATGCAGAGGGGACTACTGAGACAGTTGCTTCTCGTCGGCGCGCTGAGCGCGTCGGCTCTGGGCACGGCAATGGGGGCGGCGGCGGCCGCCGACGTCGTCAAGATCGGCGTGCTCGCGCCGCTTTCGGGACCTTCGGCCTCCGACGGCGCGGACTTCGTCAAGGGCGTGGAGCTCGCCGTTGACGAAAAGAACGCCAACGGCGGCGTGGCCGGCCACACGTTCGAGATCATCTCGGCGGACGTCAAGGACGGGTCGCCCGACAACGTCAGCAGCGCGGCGCAGCGCCTCATAAACACCGAAGGCGTACAGGTCGTGCTGACCGGCTATGCCAGCCTGTCGCTTTTCGAGGTCGATCTCTTCGCCGATGCCAACATGCCCTACATCTCGTCCGGCCCGTCCGGTTCGTTTGCCGGCATCGTGAGCAAGGACCCGGGCAGCTACAATTGCTGCTGGTCGCTCTCGCCGTCCTACAAGGGCTACGAGACGGACGTGCTTCCCCTGTTGGAAGGGCTGATCGCCGATGGCAAGTTCAAGCCCGCGGGCAAGAAGCTGGCGATGATCTCGTCCGACAACCCTTATTCCAAGGTCATCTCGGAAGGCATGAAGAAGTCCTTCTCCGCTGCCGGGTGGACCGTGACCGTGGACGAAATGGTGCCGTTCGGCCCCGTCAACGACTGGCGCGCTATCCTTGCCAAGGTGCGGCAGGACCCGCCGGACCTCGTGGTCAACACCGACTATCAGCCCTCGAACTCCGCTCTGTTCCTGAAACAGTTCCTGGAACAGCCGACCCAAAGCCTGGTGTTCCTGCAATACGCGCCGTCGGTTCCCGAATTCGTCGACCTGACCAAGGAACAGTCGAACGGCGTCCTCTACAACCTGATCGGCGGCGCCATCGACTCGCCCGGCTGGCAGCGTGGGCAGGAAGTGCTGAAGAAGTTCCAGGACAAGTATAAAGTCGCTCCGGGCGTCTACGGCTCGGCTCTCTACGAAGAGGCCGAGATGTACTTCGCGGCGCTGGAGAAGGTCGGCGACCCCAAGGATCATGACGCGATCGGCAAGGCGCTTGGTGAAACCAAGTTCGACGCCGCGCCGGGGCCGGTGGAATTCGACCAGGCGACGCATCTCGCCGTGCAGGACGAGAACCACATTCCGGTGACGTTCTACCAGATCTGGGACGGCAAGCGCTTCCTGATCGGGCCGAAGAAATACGCTACGGGCGATTTCAAGCTTCCGCCTTGGATCAAGCAGTAGCAGAAGCCTTCCGGTCGGTACGCGAAAGTGTCCGATTTGCCGGCGCGGTCTATCGCGCCGGCAAATCTCCAAGGTACCGAAGCCCAACAGCGTTCCGCTTTCGTCAAAGCAGTCTTGCATGATTCTTACGGCTGAAAATCTCACCAAGTCCTTCGGCGGTTTGCGCGCGGTGGGCGGCGTCAGCTTTGCGCTGGCCGAGAACGAAATACTCGGCGTCGCCGGGCCGAACGGCAGCGGCAAGAGCACGCTGTTCAACATCCTGACCAACATTCCCTTTCCGGCCGACAGCGGCCGCGTCGTTTTCGAGGGGAAGGAGATCCAGAACGTGGCGCCGGAGGAGGTGAGCCGTTCCGGCATTGCCCGCACCTTCCAGCGCGAAAGCATCTTCGCCTCGCTGAGCGCTATCGACAATGTGCTGGTGGCCATCGAGCACAGCGGCAAGAGGCAGGGGCAGAGGCGGGACGAGATCGCCGCGATCGCGGTGCTCGACATGGTGGGCTTTCCCCAGACGCTGCACAACGCGCCGACCGCGACCCTTCCGATCTTCTTCCGCAAGATACTGATGATTGCCAGCGCCTTGGCCATGTCGCCGCGCGTGCTGCTGCTCGACGAACCGGCGTCGAGCCTGACGCCCGGCGAGATCGACCACATGAAGGCGCTCATTCTCGGGCTGCGCCAGCGCGGCATCGCCATCCTGCTCATAGAGCACGTCCTGCCGCTGCTGATGTCGGTCTGCGACCGGCTTATCGTCCTCGACCAGGGCCGGGTGATCGCCCAGGGGCTTCCGGCCGAAGTCGTTGCCGATCCGAAAGTGATCGAAGCCTATCTGGGGCAGGCACGATGACGGGCACGCTTCTCCTCGACGTCAGGGGCCTCGATGGTGGCTACGAGCCGCTGCAGATATTCCGCAAGATCGACCTTTCGCTGGTGCAGGGCGCGAGCGTGGGGCTGTTCGGCCCGAACGGCCACGGCAAGACGACGTTCCTGAGAACCTTGTCCGGTATTATCGATCCGTGGGACGGGGACATTTTCTTCGACGGCGTCCAGCTCAACCGGCCGGGTGCGCGCGGCAGCCGGCGCTGGCGCAATTTCAACTACGACGCCATAGCCCGGCGCCGGATGGATCCGAAAGCGGTGGCGCGTGCCGGGCTGATCCATGTCCCGCAGGGAAACCTGCTGTTCCCGGACATGACGGTCGCCGAAACGCTGTCGATTGCGCCCTATGCTTCACGCGGGCGCGCCAACGCGGCGGAGACGCTGGACACGGTCTTCCGGCTCTTTCCCCGGGTGCACGAGCGGCTCGGCCACAAGATACGCTTCCTTTCGGGCGGCGAGCGCCAGATGGTGGCCATAGGCGTCGGACTGATGGCGGCGCCGAAGCTTCTCATCCTCGACGAGCCGACGCTGGGCTTGTCGCCCAAGCTGCGCGGGGAACTCGCGTCGGCGATCCAGACCATCCGGGGATCCGGCGTGCCGCTGATCGTGGTCGATCAGGACATCGCCTTCCTCGAGGAGCTGATCGACACGCTCTACCTCTTCGATCACGGCCGCATCTCGCGACGCATCGAGAAGGCGGACATGCCCACGCATGAAGAGATCATGAAACTGATGTTCGGCGAGGATCACCATTGACCCTTGAGACGCTCAACCTGATCCTGCTCGGCGGCATCGTGCTGGGCGCTCTCTATGCGCTGATGGCGACCGGCCTGGCGCTCGTATGGACGACGCTCGGCATCTTCAATTTCGCCCATGGGACGTTCATCGCGCTCGGCGCTTACATCGCCTGGCAGATCGCCAGCACCGAAGCCTCGGCCGCCGGGCTGCTGGCCGGAGCGGCGGTCTCCATCATCGGCATGTTCGTCATCGGCATGCTCGTCTACTACCTCCTCATCAAGCCCTTCGAACGAAGCCCGGACATCGTGGTGAAATCCGTCATCACCACGCTGGCGGGCGCGACCATCCTGGAAAACGTCATCAACCTCGTCTGGGGACCGCGCAACAAGCAGCTTTCTCCTCTGCTCGGCGGAGACATGTCGCTCTTCGGCATCACCATATCCCGCAACGAGATGGCGGTGGTGGCACTGGCGCTCGTCATCCTGGCGGCGCTCGGCGTTTTCCTGCAGCGTGCGCCGCTTGGTCGCGCCATGCGCGCCGTGGCGCAGAACCGCGAGGCGGCGCAGCTGATGGGCATCGATGTCGAGCGGCTCTATGCGATCGCCTTCGGTCTGTCGGCGGCGCTGGCCGCGCTGGCCGGCATCCTGATCGGCTCTACCCGCTTCATGAATCCTTCGATGGGCTCCGACCCGCTGATGAAGGCGCTGATCGTGGTGATCTTCGGCGGCATCGCGCGCTTCACCGGCCCGATCTACGCGGCCTTCATCGTTGGCCTGCTCGAGGCTGTCATGACCTATCTCGTCGGCCTCTACTGGAGCCCGACAGTGCTTTTCGCCATCATGATCGTCGTGCTCGTCGCCAAGCCAGAAGGCCTGTTTGGCCGCTACAGGAAATCCGTCTGATGCGGTACAACCCGTCCTTCGCCCGCGGTTCCGGGCTGATCCCGGTTCTTGCCGTCCTGGCCGTGCTGGCGCTCGTGCCGCTGCTTTCCTCGAACATGTATCTGCGGCATCTCCTCGTGCTGGCCTTCATGTTCGGCATCGTGGCCTCGAGCTGGGACCTCAGCCTTGGGTATGGCGGCCTGTTCAATTTCGCCCATGTCGCGCTCTTCACCATCGGCACCTACGCGTTCGGGCTGGTCGGCCAGACTCTCGGCCTGTCGCCATGGCTGGGCATAGCGTTCGCCGGGGTCGCCGCGGGGCTTGTCGCGGCCCTCATCACGCTGCCCATCCTCAGGCTTTCAGGCATCTACATCATCCTGGTGACCATCGCGGCCTCGCAGGTGCTCTACCAGATCATCATCAGCCAATCCGACATCACGGGCGGCACGTCGGGCATGGTAAGCCTGCCGGCGCTCGATCTCTTCGGCTACCGCTTCAATCGCGGCGGCAAGGTCGGCTATTATTATCTGGCCCTGCTGATGCTGGTGGCCTCCACCATCATCCTCTACAAGATCACCCGCTCGCGTTTCGGCCGCGCCATCCTGGCCATGCGCGACCATAAATACTATGCCATCTCGCGCGGCATGTCGGAGACGCGCATCCGGCTGTTCACGCTGACGGTGAGCGCCGCGCTGAGCGGCGTGGCCGGCGGATTCTACGGCTCCTACATGCGCGTAGCCTCTCCCGACAATTTCGGCCTCGGGCTGCTTGGCCTGCTGCTCTCGATGCTTTTGCTCGGCGGTACCGGAACGATCTGGGGTCCGATCCTTGCGGCCTTCTTCGTGACCATGGTGTCGGAGGTCTTCGCTGCCTACGGCGCCTGGCGCAACATCATCATGTCGCTATTGCTGATCGTCATCCTGATCTTCTATCCGGGTGGCCTGTGGGCCTTGCTGCAGACATTTCGTGAAGCGCTCGACGTGGTCCGTTCGCAGGCGACGGCCAGGCTGCGCCGCCGCTTCGGCCTCGGCCAGCGGGAAGCGATGACCGGAGCGCGTGAGACGATCGTCGCCACCCGCCATGGCAGGATCGCCGTGGCCGACACTGGCGGCGACAAGCCGGCGCTTCTCTTCATTCACGGCAATTCCTCCGCCAAGGAAGTGTTCGCCAACCAGTTCAAGGCGTTCCGCGACCGCTATCGCGTGGTCTCCTTCGACCTGCCCGGCCACGGCGTGTCCGACAACGCCGATCCGGAAAAGGACTATAGCGTCGAGGCCTTCGCCGACGTGGCCGAAGACGTGCTCAAGGCGCTCGGCGCGGCAAACCCCTTTGTGTTCGGATGGTCGCTGGGCGGCTATATCGCCATCGAGCTTGCGGCCCGCGGCTATCCCGTGAGGGCGCTTGCCATTTCCGGCACGCCACCGCTCCGGGTCGTTCCGGAAGATGTCGGCCGCGCCTACGATGCAACCAGCCATTTCGTTCTGGCGAGCAAGACCTTCCTGTCGCCGGCCGAGAGCCGCGACTTCGCCGCGTCGACGACCGGTCCGAAAACGCCGGAGACGGCCCACCTCCATCGGGCCGTGCGAAGGACCGACGGGCGCGCCCGGGCCTATACGCTGGGCAAGCTCCAGATCGTGGACTGGCCGCGCCAGATGCGTTTCCTGCGCTCGGCCGCGATGCCATTCGCCATTCTGAACGGCTCGGACGATCCGTTTCTGAACCATCGGTATTTCCGGGACCTCAAGCTCGAGCAGTGGACCGGCGAGCCGGACGACATCCAGGACGGCAAGCACGCGCCTTTCCTGCTGAAACCGGCGATCTTCAACGAAAGGCTCGCTGCTTTCCTGCGCGCGGCCGAAGCAAGAAGCCGTCATGGCGCCGACGCGGTCGCCTGATGTCCTGAACGGGAAGCTGCCGTGAGTGTCGGGGCGCCAAGTTAAAGCGGTTCAGCTGCAGGGAACACTGCCTACGAAGGCTTTCGGCGCTTATCGGTCTCGTTGGACCAATGCCCAAAATTTGTGAAACGCGCGGAAGGGCGTTCCTATGCTTTGAATGGACACAGGTGTACATTCACGCTAAATGTGTGCTTGGCGCTGCTTTGCGGTGTTCGGCGCCACGGCAGGTATCTTGAGGGACGATCGATGCACATGTTCGAGCTGGAAGCCCGGCGACCAAGCCCTTGCGGTGGAGCGATGTCACTGGCCTGTGACGGCGATTTGGGCGCATGACGAGGCAGTACTCGGCGCTTTCGCTCTTCAAAGAGGGCATCGCCGGTCAGACCGGTTGGGAAAAGGCCTGGCGCTCTCCTGATCCGAAACCGCGCTACGACGCGATCATAATCGGCGGCGGCGGGCACGGCCTCGCCACCGCCTACTATCTCGCCAAAAATCACGGCATCACCAACGTCGCGCTCTTGGAGAAGGGCTGGATCGGAGGCGGCAATACCGGCCGCAACACGACGGTGGTGCGTTCGAACTACTTCTACCCGGAAAGCGCGGTGATCTATGGACTGGCCCACAGCCTCTACAAGAGCCTTTCGACGGACCTGAACTACAATGTGATGTTTTCCGCGCGCGGCATCCTCACGCTCGCGCACAGCGAATCCGCAATGGAAACCGCCGCGCGGTCGGTCAACGCCATTCAGGTCAACGGCATCGATTGCGAGTTGTTCTCGGTCGAGGACGTGCGTCGCGTCGTGCCGATCTACAATTTCAGCCCGGACACACGCTTCCCCGTCTATGGCGGCACCTGGCAGCCAAGCGGCGGCACCGCCCGCCACGACGCTGTCGCCTGGGGCTACGCCCGCGCGGCGAGCCGTCTCGGTGTCGACATCATCCAGAATTGCGAGATTTCCGATTTTATCATCGAGAATGGGCGCTGCCGCGGCGTCGTCACCTCGCGCGGCGCAATCCGGGCCGAGCGTACAGGCATGGCGGTGGCCGGCCATTCGTCGGTGCTGGCGGCGAAGGCGGGATTTCGGCTGCCGGTCAATTCCTATGCGCTGCAGGCCTGCGTGTCCGAACCGGTCAAGCCGATCCTCGACACAGTGGTGATCTCGCCGGACACCGGCGTCTATGTCAGCCAGTCGGACAAGGGCGAACTGGTGATCGGCGGTGCGCTCGACCGCATCCCGTCATACGGCCAGCGCGGCAATCTGCCGGTGCTGGAAAGCGTGATCGCCGGCATGCTTGAAATGTATCCGATCTTCGGCCAGCTGAAGATGATGCGGCAATGGGCCGGCATCGTCGACGTCGTCCCGGATTCCTCGCCCATCATCGGCGAGTCGCCGCTGCCCGGCCTTTTCCTGAATTGCGGCTGGGGCACGGGCGGCTTCAAGGCTATTCCCGCAGGCGGCACCCTGCTTGCCCATCTGCTTGCCACCGGCAGGCATCACGACATCAGCCGGCCTTTCGATCTCGACCGCTTCGCCCGCGGCCGCCTGATCGACGAGGCCGCCGGCTCCGGCATTGCCCATTGAAGGTGTAGAAAAGATGCAGCTCTTTCCCTGCCCGTTCTGCGGGCCGCGCGAAGAAAGCGAGTTTCACTATGGCGGCGAGGCCGGCAATCTCCGGCCCGACGGCAGCGATGTGACCGCCGAACGCTGGGCCGGTTATCTCCACATGCGCGACAATCCGAAGGGGCCGACGCGAGAGATCTGGGTGCATATGACATGCGGCGAGTTTTTCGCGATGAGCCGCGACAGCGTCAATCACAAGGTGTCGGGCTCTTCCGTGCTCGGCGAAGCGGAGCACGGCGCATGAGCGCTTCCCGTCTCACCACCGGCGGCAGCGACATCGACCGCGACTGCCCGCTGAGCTTCACCTTCGATGGCAGGCGTGTCGAGGGTTTTGTAGGCGACACAATCGCCTCCGCCTTGCTCGCGAGCGGCCAGGCCGTGGTCGGCCGCAGCTTCAAATACCATAGGCCGCGCGGCATCTGGGGCTCCGGCGTCGAGGAGCCCAACGCGCTGGTCGATGTCGAGAGCGCGATCGGCCGCGTGCCGAATGCGCGCGCCACGACCATGCAAGCCGTCGACGGCATCAAGGTCAAGAGCGTCAACGCTTCGCCGACGGCCGAGACCGACCGCAACGCCGTTTTGGATCGCTTCGCCCGCTTCCTGCCCGCCGCCTTCTACTACAAGACCTTCATGTGGCCGGACTGGCACCTGTTCGAGCCGCGCATCCGCGCCATGGCCGGACTTGGCGTCGTCGATCCGGACTGGAAGCCGCGTCAGGTCTCGGACCAGGTCAACCATCATTGCGACGTCCTGGTGGTCGGCGCCGGGCCCGCAGGCCTTGCCGCGGCAGCCAGCGCGGCGGCGGCCGGCCACTCGGTCGTCCTGGTCGACGACAGGACGCATCCCGGCGGGTCGCTGCGTCATCGCGCCGGTGAGATCGATGGCGTCGAGGGCAAGGCGTGGGTCGACGCGACAGTTGCCAGGCTGAAGAGCGGTGGCCAACTCGTGCTGAGCGATACGACCGCGTTCGGCCTTTACGATCACAATCTGGTCGCGCTCAACCAGCGCCACCCCGACGGCAGGCCGGACACGCTTTGGCGCGTGCGGCCCCGCCGCGTCGTGCTGGCGACAGGCGCGATCGAACGGCCCGTGCCGTTCGCCAACAACGACCTTCCGGGAATCCTCTCCGCCGACGCGGCGCTCAGCTATCTGCGTCGGCATGGTGTGCTTGTCGGCCGCGAGATCGTGCTCGCGACCAACAACGATAGCGCCTATGAGCCGGCCTCCGCGCTCGCCGCGGCCGGCGCTTCGGTGACGGTGGTCGACTGCCGGCGCGACGGCGGTGTGCAAGGAAGAGCCGATATTCGAGTCGTGGCTGGGCGCACGATCAAGGCGGCGCGCGGGCGCAATGCCGTCCAGGGTGTCCTGCTGGACGACGGCACGACGCTTGCCGCCGATTGCGTTCTCGTCTCCGGCGGCTGGACACCCACAGTGCACTTGTTCTCGCAGGCGAAAGGCAAGCTCGCCTGGAGCAACCAACTTGCGGCATTCATCCCCGGCGAAGCCATCGACGGGATTGGCGTCGCCGGCGCCGTGGCCGGCACGGTCTCGCTTTCGGATGCCTTGGCCAGCGGCGCCGCGGCGCCCGGCGAGTTCGGCTCGTCGACGCCGGCGCCTCGCGGCACGGGGGCGGAAGCATCGCTCGGCGTCGTCAACCTGTGGCCGAAACCCAAGGCCAAGGGGCGCGTCTGGATCGACTACCAGAGCGACGTCACCGCCAAGGATGTCGAGCTCGCGGCGCGGGAGAACTTCGTCTCGGTCGAGCACCTGAAGCGCTACACCACGCTTGGCATGGCGACCGACCAGGGCAAGACCTCGAACCTGAACGGTCTGGCGTTGCTGGCTGACATCACCGGGCGGGGCATCGCCGAAGTCGGCACCACGACCTACCGGCCGCCGTTCACGCCTGTCCCATTCGCCAGCCTTGCGGGAGCGCGCCGGGGCAGCATGCATGCGCCGGTCCGCCGGCTGCCGCTGGAGGCGAACCATCGCGCCGCCGGCGGGGTGTTCCAGGAATATGGCGGCTGGCTGAGGCCTGCCTATTATGGCGGCGGTGAAGCCGGCGCCTCGATCCAGGAAGAGGCGCGCCGGGCCCGGCAATCCGTAGCGCTCTTCGACGGTTCGACGCTGGGCAAGATCGAGGTGATCGGCCCGCGCGCGGCCGAGTTTGTCGACTTCATCTATTACAATACCATGTCGACCCTGAAGCCGGGCCATTGCCGCTACGGCTTCATGCTGTCGGAAAATGGCGTCGTCTTCGATGACGGCGTCCTGGTCCGCCTGGACGAGCATCGCTTCATCGTCTCCTGCTCGTCCTCGCATGTCGCCGCGGTCCACGCGCGCCTCGAGGAATGGCGGCAGGACCGCTTCGGCCGCGACGCGGTCTATATCCACAATGCCACCGCGCACTACGCCACTTTGACCGTTTCGGGTCCGAATGCGCGCCAGGTCGTGGAAGCGCTCGATCTGGGCGTAGCACTTGACGATGCCAGCCTGCCGCATATGGCCGTCGCCGCCGGCCGCTTTGGCGGCGACGAGGTGCGCATCGCCAGGGTCTCCTTCACCGGCGACCGCAGCTACGAGATCTCCATCCGCGCCGACCGGGCAGAGGCGCTGTGGGCGAGGATGCAGCGGGAGGGCCGCGCCTTCGACGCCGTTCTGCTCGGGCTCGAGTCGCTGATGATCCTGCGCGCCGAGAAGGGATACATCGTCATCGGCAAGGACACCGACGGAACAACCATGCCGCACGATCTGGGCGTCGCCGGACCTCGGACCAAACGCGTCAACGAGTTCGTCGGCCGCCGCTCGCTTTTCACCGAGGCGGGGAACAGCATGGACCGCAACCAGCTCGTCGGTCTTGCGCTGCGCCAAGGCGAGGCGCCGCTGGCGACCGGCGCGCATGGCGTGGAGAAGCGCGACGGCCGGCTCAGGAGCATCGGTTTCGTCACCTCCAGCTATCAGAGCCCGACCCTGGAACGCCCTGTCGCCCTGGCGCTCATCGAACGGGGCGCGGCGCGGCACGGCGAAACCATCGACGTTCAACATCTGGGTGTCGTGCGGCAGGCGACGATCGTTGCGCCTTGCGCCTTCGATCCGGAAGGGAGGCGGCTCCATGCGTAACCTTGCCGAAAAATGGCCGGCGGCGCCCGACTGGGCCACCGCCACGCTCAGCAAAGGCAGCGTCGGCGTGCGAACGCTTGGCGGGCTGAACCAGCTTCTGGTCAGCGGCGACCTTGCCGCCTGGTCGAAGGCTTCGGCGCTTGCCGGCGAAGGTGTCGGAGCTGGGGCAATTGCCTTCGGCGACAGATACATGGTGCGGATCGCGCGTGACCGCGTTCTTGCGGTCGGGGAACAGCCGTTCCCGGTTGCGGCCGGCTGGCACGCGGCCGGTTTCGCGGTGACGGCCATGGATGCCGGACTGCATGTCTTCGAGATCGAGGGGCCGGACCTGGATCGGCTGATCGCCAGGGGCACGGCGCTCGATCCCGGAGCGGCAAGCCGCTCGGCTTCGATCCTTTTTGCCGGCGTCGACGTTCTCTTCTACCGGTTCGGGAACCGCCATCGGGCGCGTCTCCACGTCGACCGGGGCCTTGCCCCGTATCTTTGGGAGTGGCTTGAACAAGTGCAAGTATTGTAGCGTGGTGGTTTCAGGTCTATCTAGCCGGCGTTCAAACTTGGCCAGCCCGCTATGTTCTCCGATTCCAATGCTGATGAAGTCGTGCGGCGGTCCGGTCTGATCGGCAACACCAAGGTGACGCGCGAGGACTGGATGAACCTCGCGCTGGAGACGTTGATCTCCGAGGGCGTGGAGGCGGTGCGCGTGCTGGCGCTCGGGCAGAAGCTCAATGTCTCCCGTTCCAGTTTCTACTGGTACTTCAAGAGCCGTCAGGACCTGCTCGACCAGCTGCTGGACTACTGGCGCAACAACAACACCCGGTTCATCGTCGAGCAGGCCGGCCGGCCGGCCGCGTCGATCACGCAAGCCGTGCTCAATATCTTCGAGTGCTGGCTGGACGAAACGCTCTTCAATCCGCGACTTGACTTCGCCGTGCGCGCCTGGTCGCGCCAGTCCGCCGACGTCCACCGGGTCGTGAACGAGGAGGACGACGCGCGCGTCGAAGCCATCCGGGCGATGTTTTCACGGCATCGCTACGAAGCCACGGAAGCGTTCGTGCGGGCGCGCGTGCTGTACTTCACGCAGATCGGCTATTACTCGCTCGAGATCGTCGAGCCGGTAAGCAACCGTCTCTTTCTGACGCCGGCCTACCTGCTCACGCACACGGGCGAAGCCCCTCGCGAAGGAGAGGTGGAGGCCTTCGCCAAAAAGATGCTGCCGAGACGTCCCGGCTGAGCAGTCCCGCCTCCGCGATCACATCAATTCAGATCGCGTGGAAACTCCTTGACCTCTTGGCGGTCGACCACGACCTCGTCACCGGCGCGTGCGATGAGATGCGTTTCCATGCGCCAGACATCGCCGGTGTGGATGGCGCACCGTCCCGTCGCGCTTTCGATAGGGCAGGCGAGTTGACCGAGGTCGCCGGAATTGAACATCTCGAAATAGCGACGCACGATGGCTTTGTTGGCTTCGGAGTCGGACATCGGCGGATCCTTCTTGGAACGGTGAGGCGGCTAAGCGCTTTGCGGATTTAGGATATGTTTTGCCGAAGCATCGCCGGCGGCGACCGCCTCATAGGCCTTCACCGCATCATCGAGCAGCCATTTCTTGACTGGCGACGGTCGCAACGCGCCGCTCTCGAAACCCGGCCGAAGCGCGTTCAGGATCGCCGCGATTTCGGCGCCTGTGAGCTTGGCGGTATCAATGCCGATCAAACGTTGCCGGTTGTGATAGAAATCCATCAGATCGAATTCGACGCGGCGCGAGCCGACGCTTGTGATCGCCACCTGGCGGCCGTCCAGACCCATCGACTTCATCGCTGGCTCGAAGACCGGCCCGCCGACGGCGTCCAACACAAGATTCACACCTTTGTTGTCGGTCAGCGCCGCCACCATGGCGGGCAGGTCTTTGGTCTTCGTGTTGATGAAGACATCCGCTTCAGAATCCTGGCTCATGTTGATGTCGGCGCCGATCACGCGAGCCTTCTTCCAGTGCGCAATCTGGATCGCCGCGCGGCCAACGGCGCCGGACGCACCGGTGATGAGCACTGTTTCGCCGACCCGGATATCACCTGCCACCACAAGCGCGGACCACGCCGTGACAAAGGGGACGCCGACGGTGGCGGCCTGTTCCATCGACAGGTTCGCCGGCATCTCCGAAAGCCAATCTTCCGGCACGGCGACGAACTGGGCGTGGGAGCCGTCGCGGCCGATACCGAAACCGGCGCCGTTGCCCCATACCGACTTGCCCGCCCACCGGCTCGAAGCTGTCACGACCGTCCCGGCATAATCCCGGCCAGGCGTGCGCGGCAGCGTCGGACTGAACACGCCGGAGACAAACTTCACGTCGCTGGGGTTGATCGCGGAAGCATCCACTTTCACCAACGCCTCGCCGGCTTGCGGGACAGGCATGGCAATGTCCTCGACGCTCAGGACCGAGGGCGGACCAAAGGCTGAAAAGCGAACGGCGCGCATCGTCGTCATCACCAGTCTCCAGAAATGAGAACCTTCACCGGGCTACACCCCGACGCGGTTGAAGAGCGATCGAAGGCTGGAGGAAGTCATGCGGGCAGTAGCCATGAGGTCCGAAAGGCGAAGCCCGCGGCAGCTTGGCTGCGGGCTTCGCTTGCTGTCAGGCACCGCCACGAGAGCCGAGCAACTGCCACTCCCAGGCGAGGCTTGTGCCGGTTGCTCCGCCATGATCGAGCAACACCTGGCCGAACGCCGGAACGGTCGTTTCCCGCGCCCAATCGCGCTGGAGTTCCGATGCAAACACCAGCCAGGTCAGCGGCACAGCGCCGGCCTGGATCATCCGTTGAACGCCGCGATCATGCGCTTCAGTACTGACGCCGCCGGAAGCGTCGGTCACAAAATAGACTTCCCAGCCTTCGCCAAGCGCCTGAATAACGGGGAAAGCGACACATATTTCGGTCCAGAGGCCAGCAATGACGACTTTCTTCCGGCCGGTCTTCTTCACCCAGTCGACGCAGGCCTTGTCCTCCCAGGTGTTGATAAAGGTCCGGTCGATCGGAACCTGATCGGGGAACACGTCCTGGATCGCCTTGAGAAGGTCGCCACCGCGATCCTTGATCACTGTGGTCAGAAGTGTCGGAACGTTGAAGGCCTTGGCGATCTTCGCAAGGGCGACCGTGTTGTTGATCATGGTCTGCGGGTCGATATTCCGAACCCCAGCAACCTGGAAAGCCTGATGATCGATAAGCACAAGGCAGCAATTTTCGGGCGTCAACATCGCCTCGAGACCAACCTTGGGGAATACTGCAGCGGCCATGTAATTTCCTTTTGTCGCTTTCGCGGACGGGCCTGCGCCCATCTGCATGATGGTTCAATCTTCAAATTCAGATGGTCGAACATGTGGTTAGTGCGTCGTCAGATTTGACCGTGATTGCCTGATGCGAACAGCCAGATACGGTCGAGCGCGACGTTCGATGTGATCGACAAGCGATCAGGAGGCGTGCGGACCGTCGGACCTGCCGTTGGCTCGCACTGCGAAAGAGGAGCGGTCGCGCGGCGAGGCCGTTGCCACGGTGAAAGGCCGATCGCTTGGCGGTGCCGATGAAGAAAGGGGACCTTGGATAGCCACGGCAGCGCGATGCTTCTTTAAGACCGCTGGAGTAGCCAGCGCCCTAGCTCGCGGTTCTTGGTTTCATGGCTCAATTTGACCTCAGTCGCCCGTGAATGAGCCGGCTTTCGATTTCTACTGCGCCGCCAGGGCCGGAGGCATCGACACAATGGGCGCGGCTGTATCTGTCGATGCAAAGGTGCCACCGTTCATGCCGTGGGATTGCCATTCGAACTGGTTGATCAGGAAAGAGGCAGCCGGGCCTGGAGGCATGTCCGTCCGGTGGATCGCAAAGAAGCGATAGTGACCGCCTTTGAAGTCCGGCAGGTCCAGCAAAACGAGCTTACCGCACGCGAGATCCTCGCGGATCATGGGTTCCGGCATCGTCCCCCAGCCAATACCCTCCCGAAGCAGCAAGTGCTTCGTGGCCAGATCGGCGACGCGCCAGGTGTGCGTGCCCATGACACCCAAATCCTCACCGGCAGTGCGCGAGGTCCGATCGGTAAGGACCAGCTGGACATGATGCCGCCCAGCTCCGAGACCATTTACTTGGCACGCCAGGGGATGGTCGGGTGCGGCGACTGGAACCAGATGAACACTTCCGACGCCAATCCGCTCCAGTCCGTCGATTTCCACATCGGGCGGCCCACGAACGCCAATCATCGATGTGCGATCAAGGACGAGCTGCGTCACGGCGCCCAATGCTTCCGCCCTCAGCTTGAGCGGGACGGTGGGAAATTCGTCGCGGAAACTCTTGAGCGCCGCTACGATGCGCGACGCCGGCAGCATCACGTCAAGGGCGACGTGGACCTCCGGTTCGAGGCCTTGATGAAGACCCTTGGCCTTCGCACGCAATCGATTGAAGCCCAGGGCGACATTGCGCGCTTCCGAAAGCAGCGCTCTGCCTTCGTCGGTGAGGCGGGGCCGGCGGGTGGAATCCCTTTCGAACAGCGTGACGCCAAGCTGCGCTTCCAGATTGGTGATCGTGTAGCTGATAACCGAAGTGGCCCGGTTGAGTTGGCGCGCCGCGCCCGCGAAACTTCCAACATCGATCACTGTTAGAAACACTCGCAACTGATCGAACGTTGGCGTGCCGGGATCAGACATACCGATTTCCTCGAACGGAAGACTCGAAATTTTACAAGTTTCGTACCCTAGGTCAGTAGCGCTAGCCTACGCAACAGACCACCCAACCGACGTTTGAGGGACCGAGCAAATGACTTATGCGATAATCGGATCTGGCGCTATCGGCCATGCCATCGCAACGCAGTTCGCGCGCCAAGGCATCGATGTAATGGTCGCCAATAGTCGAGGACCGTCGTCGCTCACAGACATGGTCTGCGCGCTCGGTCCCAACATCAGGCCTGCCGCCACCGGTGACGCGGCCCATGCGGACGTGGTGTTCCTTGCGATTCCCTTTGGTGCCATTCGTGCGTTCGTCGAGAACGCGGATGCCGCTGGTGCAAATTGGAACAACCGCCTGGTGATCGACGCGAGCAACGCGATCGACTTTCCGTCGTTCAAACCTGCCGACCTGGGCGGCCGGCTCTCAACCGAGGTCGTTGCGGAGGCGTTTCCCGGCGCCCGCGTCGTGAAGGCCTTCAATACAGTCCCGGCCGCAAAACTGGAAGCGCCCCCAGCGCAGGCGGGCGGACGACGTGTTGTGGTGTTGTCTGGCGATGACGGCAGCGCCAGGTCCCAAGTTGCCGCTCTCATCGAGCGACTCGGCTATGCGGCGCTTGACCTCGGCACCCTGCGGCAGGCCAGCCATCTGCAGCAGTTTGGCGGCACCCTGGTGGCTCAGGACCTGATCAAGCTGGCCTGATCTGGCCGCGCACCGAATAACGCAACCGGCAGCAACGGTGAAGCCATTGCCGCGAGAGTGAAGCTTCCGGCAGGAGCATGTCATGTTGAATGATTTCGATGGCAAGGTGGTTTTGGTCACTGGTGCCGGGTCGGGGATAGGTCGGGAGGCCGCTTTGGCGTTCGCCGCCCGCGGCGCCCTTGTCTTCGGCGCGGACATCAATGAGCAGGGCCTCGCGGAGACCCGGGCTCTCGTCGAAAAGGCGGGCGGTAAAGTGCAGGTCGCCCGGGTCGACGTTTCGTCGGAGGAGGACGTCGCGGTATTTCTCTCGCGCATCGCCGCCGACGCCGGTCGGCTAGACGCCGCCTTCAACAACGCTGGGATCACCGGCGGCGCGCATCGGATCGAAGACTATCCCACGGATGATTTCGACAGAGTTTTGCGCACCAACCTGCGCAGCGTCTTTCTCTGCATGAAGCATGAGCTTCCGCTTCTGAAGCGCAGCGGCGGCGGTGTGATCTGCAACACGGCCTCCGTTGCGGCACTGACTGGCCCGGGCGGGATGTGTGCCTACGCAGCGTCGAAACATGGCATTCATGGGCTGACGCGGGTCGCCGCGATGGAGAATGCCGCACATGGGATTCGAGTGAATGCCCTAGCGCCGGGGTGGACCGAAACCCCAATGGTCGTAACGGCGAGCGCCCAAAATCCATCCTTTGCGGCACAGACGACGAACGCCATTCCCGCCAAACGAGGCGGTAAGCCGACCGAAATCGCGGAAGCCGCCGTTTGGCTCTGCTCAAGCGCCGCAAGCTATGTTTTCGGCCAGATGCTGATTGTCGACGGGGGAATGACCATCGGCGGCTTCGCGTACTGATCAATTGTACCCATGGTGAGGGATGCTCCTTCTTCGGCAAGGAGGTCGGCCGCGACCTAGTCGGCATCGTGCGCTCGCCGGCGTCGGTTCCACGCAGCCCGCAGCCTGGTGCGCGCCGTAAACCTACGTCACCACGAAAGCTCCGTCACCCTTCGGCCGCGACACGCTGCGCGACCCGCCCCACAAAGGCACGGCAGTCAACTGTGCTTTGCTGCCAGCGCGGTTACTTTCACGCGCATGCCTTCGATTGCCAGATCGGCAACACCGACTGCGCAGCGCACCGGGCCTCGCATCATCTCGATCAAGTCGAAGAATCCCATTCATGGAGAGCAGAAATAAACCGATCGACCAGGTATTGGCGAAATACAACCACGCCTCAGTGCGAAGATGGTGATCTGGGCTCACCAGAGCGGGGGCGCAGCCCTCCTCTGACGGCATCGTTGTCGTTCGACCTCCGATTGGAGGTTTATGCGGAACCGCGCATGATCAACTTGGCTTCGAGCCGTTTGACTTCCGATCCGCCATCAAGCGCTTGAGGGCCATCCCCGATCCGCGCGAAAAGCATGTCCACACCGGCGGCGGCGATGCCGCGATAGTCCTGCGCCACCGTCGTCAGTGGCGGACATGTGAAGCGGCTCAGCGGGTGGTCGTCGTGACCCGCAACGCGCAATTCTCCATCCCCCTCCCGTCCGACTGGCTGCTTGCGCTCGAAGGCGGCGGCGATGACGCCGAAGGCAAGCCGGTCATTGGCGCACAGAACAGTCCTGGTCGGGAAGCCGCCATTGTCGAGAACGCGGCAAGCTTCCCGGTAGCCGAGTTCCTCGAACTCCCAGCCCTTGGCCTGGATCGGCAACACGATGGGCTCGAGATTGAGGCGCTCCATGGTCGCGATGTAAGACGCGCGGCGCTCCAGCGCGTTCTGGTTGACCGCCGGCATCTCCAGGAAACAGGGATGCTCCCCGGTGCGGCACAGATACTCGGTAATATTGCCGATGCTCTGTCGGTTGTCGGTTCCCACGAATGGTTGATCAACATTGACGCGGTTGTCGAGGAACACCATCGGCATCGCTTTCACGAGGCTGGCCAGCAGGGTCGCGTCCGTCTCGAAACCCAGCGGCGCCATAAGCACACCAGCAATATTGAGCGACATCAGCGTGCGCATCGCGCGGGCTTCCAGTTTGCGTTCCCCATGTGAGGACAGAACGATCGCCCAGTACCCTTCGGCAAGGCAGCGCATTTCGATCTGACGAACGACCTCCGCGTAGAATGGATCGGAAATGTGGGGAACGATGACGCCAATATTCTTCGGCTGCTTCCGGTTCATGCTGACAGCGAAGATGTTGGGCTGGTAGTCGTAATCCTTCAGCGCCTTTTCGATACGCGCCCGGGTCGACGGCTTCACGCTGTCGGGATTGTCGAAATATTTCGAGACCGTCGGCCGGGACAGCCCACTGGCGGTCGCAAACTCTTCCATGGTCCTGATCTTCGGTTCGCTCATGTTCGACTTCCCGCGCTTGAGACGCCCGTGAAGGGCGAAACAGGATTTTTCCATGCGTAAATTTATTTTTTTACCGAGACAACCCATAAAAGCGGTTGGCGGGCGATCGTTCCCGCTCATGGCAGAGCGAGAACGGCAGGCGCCTTGCAATTACTCGACCGCCCATCGGCATATTTATTATCACGTGTAAAAAAATAAATTGACACGTAGAAGAAAAATATGACATGTAAACCGCAGCCCGGGTTTCGGGCTGAATCTTGCCTCGGGAGTTGCCGCCTTGCAGCGGCAAGCGGGCGGGAACGCATCGTTCGTGTTCAGATCAGCAACGAGCCGGCCAGCACCGGCTTCATTCGGAGGAAATCATGTTTCGTAAAACGCTCGGCCGCATTTTTCTGTCCGGAACCGCCCTCGCCATGATGGCGGGCGTCGCTTCCGCTGAAGGCATCGGCGCATCGCTTCTGACCCAGCAGCACCCGTTCTACATTTCACTCGCCAACGCGATGAAGAAGGAGGCCGATGTGGAGAAGGTGCCGCTCGAAATCGCCATCGCCAATCAGGATCTCAGCAAGCAGCTTGCTGACGTCGAGGACTTCATCACCAAGGGCGTCAGCGTCATCATCATCTCCCCGGTGGACAGCAAAGGCGTACGCGCGGCCATCACCAAGGCCGAGAAGGCAGGCATCAAGGTCATCACCGTGGACATTCCGGCCAATGCCGCGGAAGTGACCTCTTTCGTGGGCACCGACAATTTCGCCGGCGGCGAAAAGGCGGCCGAGCTGATGGCGAAGTCCATTGGCGACAAGGGTAACGTCGCCATCATCGACTATCCGACGGTCCAATCGGTAGTGGACCGCGTCGAGGGCTTCAAGAAGGGCCTTGAGAAGCACCCTGACGTCAAGATCGTCGCGATCCAGCCGGGCATCACCCGTCCGGAAGCTCTGGCTGCCGCGCAGAACATGCTGCAGGCCAATCCCGACATCGTCGGCATCTTCGGTTTCGGCGACGATGCGGCCCTCGCCGCGGCGGCTGCCGTCAAGGCGGCCAAGCTCGAGGCCCAGGTCAAGGTGATCGGCTTTGACGGCATGGAAGAGGCCCGCAACGCCGTGAAGAACGACCCGGTGATGGTAGGCGTCATCGCCCAGTATCCGGACGAGATGGGCAAGGTGGCGGTCGAGACCGCCGCCAAGGTGATCAAGGGCGAGACCGTTCCGGCCAAGCAGCCGATCGTTCCGGGCGTCGTCACCAAGGACGGTGAAACCAAGTAGCCAGTTCGACGACGGCGGCTGGGAGGTGTCGCCGTTACCTCTCCACTCGATGGTGCGGTCGGATTGCCGGCACCATCGCGCCTGGAGAAAGGAAAAGTGGTTCGCTCGCCATGTCACCGGCGGGCGAGCCGCAAGGCAGTGGAGGAGCAACTCGTGACAGTCAACAACCCAAATCCCGATACCAACGGGTCGAGCGCCACCGACACGGTGCTCGAAATTCGCGATATCGCGAAATCGTTCGGCCCCATCGTGGCGCTCAAGCGTATGAACCTGACCGTGCGGCGCGGGCGCGTGCACACGCTGCTTGGTGAAAACGGTGCCGGCAAGTCCACCCTGATGAAGATTCTTGCCGGTGTCTTCAAGCCTACGTCAGGCAGCATCGTCCTGAACGGAAAACCCTATGTGCCGCAAAACCCGCGCGATGCCCGCGCGCACGGCATTTCCATTGTATTCCAGGAACTCAGTCTTTGCCGCAACCTGTCGGTGGCGGAGAATATCTTCGCCAGCCACGAGCCGAGCCATTTCGGCTTCATCCGGGAGCGCGAGTTGAATGCGGCTGCCCAACAACTCATTCGCGAGCTCGGCCTGCCGGTCGACGTCCGGGCCAAGCTCGGCGACCTTTCCATCGCCCAGCGCCAGCTTGTGGAGATCGCCAAGGGCCTCAGCCTGCCCGCCGACGTGATCATTCTCGATGAACCGACTTCATCGCTTTCGGACAGCGAGGCCGAGATACTGTTCACGATCATCGACAGGCTGAAGGCGCGGGGCAAGGCGGTCATCTACATCTCGCACCGCATGGAAGAGATCATGCGGCTGTCCGACGACATCACCGTCGTGCGCGACGGCGAGTATGTCACCACTACCGAAAAAAGCCGGACCAGCATCGACCGGCTGATCGCCCTGATGGTGGGACGCGAGATGAACAACATCTACCCACCGCGCCAGGCGCCGCGTCCCCCTGCTGAAACGCCTCCGATGCTGGCGACCAGGAACCTCACCGTTCCGGGCAAGTTTCGGGATGTCTCGATAGACGTCAAACCCGGCGAAGTCGTCGGTCTGTTCGGCCTCGTCGGCTCGGGCCGCTCCGATGTCATGAAAGCCCTGTTCGGCATGTACCAGCCGCAGGGCGAAATCATCCTCGACGGCAAACCGCTCACGCTCGCCTCGCCCTCGCAGGCCATCCGCAACGGCATCGCCTTCGTGACCGAGAACCGCAAGGAAGAAGGCTTGGTGCTGCCTCACAGCGTGGAGCGCAACACCAACATGGTGGCGCTGGGCCAGCTTGCGGGGCCTCTCGGCCTGATGCGCGCTTCGGCGGAGCGTGAAGCCGCCAAAAGCGAGGTGCGACGTCTGTCCATCAAGACTGCATCGATCGACACCATTGCCGGTTCGCTGAGCGGTGGCAACCAGCAGAAGATCGTGCTGGCCAAATGGCTCCTGATCAAGCCGCGGGTGCTGATCCTGGACGAGCCGACCCGCGGCGTCGATGTCGGCGCCAAATTCGAGATCTACCGCATCATCCGCGAGCTTGCCGCCAACGGTGCCGCGATCCTGATGGTTTCCTCCGAGCTTCCTGAAGTTCTGGGCCTCAGCGATCGCGTCGTGGTGATGCACAACAAGCAACTGGCCGCCGTGCTCGAAGCCGATGGCCTCACACCGGAAACCGTCATGAACTATGCAGCGGGGATGCACGCATGAGCAACGTCCAAGACATCCATAAGAAGGCCGCGGACGCAGAGGTCCGCCGCTCGTTTCTCAGGTCGCCGATGGTGCGCCAATATGGCGGCATCATTATTTCTCTGGCCGTGCTCTGCATCGTGTTCTCGGTGCTTAACCCGCGCTTCCTGGCCTTCAACAATTTCATGAACATCGTGCAGCAGGTGGCCGTGATCGCGGTTGCAGCCTACGGCATGACCTATGTCATCCTGCTGGGCGACATCGACCTGTCCATCGGCTCCATCATCGCCGTCGCCGGCATGGTGGCCGCGCAAGCCTTCAGCATGGGCTTCGGCTTCCTGCCGACGGTGCTTTTGACCTTGGCTGCCGGCGCGCTGATGGGCGGGCTCAACGGCGCGTTGTCGGCCAAGCTGATGCTACCCTCCTTTATCGTGACGGTAGCCACAATGGGCATCTACCGCGGCGCGGTCAGCCTGCCGACCAATGGTGCCCCGGCGATGATCGACAACGAGGCATGGCTCTCGATCGGCGCCGACAGCTGGCTGGGCATACCGATCATCATCTGGATCATGGCCGTGCTGTTCGTGATCAACCATGTCGTGCTGTCCAAGTCGATCTTCGGGCGGCAGATCTACCTGACCGGCGGCAACAGAGAAGCGGCGATCTATTCCGGCATCCGCGTCGACCGCGTCAAGATCATCGTCTTCATGATCTCGGGCGTCATGGCCGCGATCAGCGGCATACTGCTCTCCTCGCGTCTGTCTTCGGCTCAGACGAATGCCGGCATGGGCTACGAACTCGACGCCATCGCCGCCGTGGTCCTGGGCGGCACCTCGCTTGCCGGCGGCGTCGGCACGATGATCGGCACCATTCTCGGCGCTCTCATCATCGGGGTCATCAACAACGGTATGAACATGTTGTCGGTGCCTTACTTCTTCCAACTGATCGTCAAGGGCGTTGTCATTCTCGTCGCCGTCTGGCTCGATGTGCGCAGCAAGTCCGTCAGAACGTGATCGGGTGAAACATGAAGAAGATCATCACCATAGGCGAAATCCTCGTCGAGATCATGGCCGTCGAGCCGGGCCTTGGCTTCACCGCTCCGATTCAACTCGTCGGTCCCTTCGCGTCCGGCGCGCCGGCGATCTTCATCGATCAGGCGGCGAAGCTCGGCCAGCCCTGCGGCATCGTCAGCGCTGTCGGCAAGGATGATTTCGGCACGCTCAACGTCGAGCGTTTGCGCCGTGACGGCGTCGATGTCTCGGCCATCGGCATCCATGCAACCGCGGCCACCGGCAGCGCTTTCGTGCGCTACCGGCCGGACGGCAATCGCGACTTCATCTACAACATCCGCCACAGCGCCTGCAGCGCCATCGGCCTCACGCCGGAGGCGGAAAGGCTCATCGACGGCGCCGACCACCTGCATATCATGGGCTCGGCGCTGTTCTTCGACGGCATCGTGACCGCCATCTTCGAGGCCACCGCGCGCATCAAGGCCAGGGGCGGCACGGTTTCCTTCGACCCCAACATCCGCAAGGAAATGCTGGAACTGCCAGGGATGCGCGAAGCGCTCGCCCATGCGCTCGATAATACCGACCTGTTCATGCCGAGCGGCCAGGAGATCTTCCTTTTTACCAAAGCGGCCGACGAGAAGGCCGCGGTCGCTGACCTGCTCGACCGCGGCATCAAGGCCGTGTTGGTCAAGCGTGGCGCGCAGGGCGCCAGCTATTTCGACAGGTCCGGCGAAACCTTCGTTCCGGCATTCAAGGTCCAGGAAGTCGACCCGACCGGCGCCGGCGACAGTTTTGGCGCGGCCTTTGTGACGTGCTGGCTGCGCGGCATGGAACCGCGCAAGGCATTGATCGTCGCCAACGCCACCGGCGCGCGGGCGGTAAGTGTCAAGGGGCCGATGGAAGGCACATCCACCATGGGCGAGATCGAAGCGTTTCTGAACAAGCTTGGAGTTCCGGCATGAGCACCGACATCCTGAGCGGGCTGCCCGCACGCCACGCGAGCGGGCAGCGCAGCGGCATCACCTCGATCTGTTCCGCCCATCCGCTCGTCGTGGAGGCCGCTCTCCTGGAGGGAATCGCGACCGGCTCACCGGTGCTGATCGAAGCCACCTGCAATCAGGTCAACCAGGAAGGCGGTTATACCGGCATGACGCCCGCCGACTTTCGCCGTTTCGTCGAGGCCATTGCCGCTCGGCTGGGATTCGACACCGGACGCCTGATCCTGGGAGGCGATCACCTTGGTCCCAATCCGTGGAAGCACCTGCCGTCCGAGGAAGCGATGCAGCGCGCCGAAACGATGATGGATGTCTTTGTGCGCGCCGGCTTTACGAAAATCCATCTCGACACGTCGATGGGTTGCGCGGGTGAGCCGGTGGCGCTCTCAGACGCCCTGACCGCCGCGCGCGCCGCCCGCCTGGCGAAGGTTGCTGAAAGGGCGGCGGCCGAGGCCGGCTACGACCTGCCGGTCTACATCGTCGGCACTGAGGTCCCGATCCCCGGTGGGGCGATGGAGGCGCTCGATCACCTGGAACTCACCAAGCCGGAAGCCGCGCTCGAAACCATCGAGGTTCACCGCAGGGCCTTCGCCGCGCTCGGGCTACAGGATGCCTTCTCCCGCGCCATCGGCGCGGTGGTGCAACCGGGCGTCGAATTCGGCAACGAGAATGTCGTTGTCTACGACGGTTCCAAGGCTGTCGCCTTGCGCGGCGTCCTTAAGCAGATGCCGCAATTCATCTTCGAGGCGCATTCGACCGACTATCAGCCGCAAGAGGCGCTTTCGGCTCTGGTCCGCGACGGCTTCGCTATCCTCAAGGTCGGTCCCGGCCTGACCTTCGCGCTGCGCGAGGCGCTCTATGGCCTCGACCAGATCGCCGCCTTCCTGGACCGCCTGCCGGAGGAGGAAACTCTGCGCGGCAAGATGGAACGGTTGTTGTTGGCCGAGCCCAAGAACTGGGAGAAATACTATCATGGCGACGCCCAGGAACTGCGCCTGCAGCGCCATTTCTCCTACAGCGATCGCATCCGCTATTACTGGCCCCATCCGCAGGCATCCACTGCGGTCGACGCCCTGCTGCAGCGGCTGGACGGACGCGCAATCCCCGAGACGCTGATCAGCCAGTATCTCGGCCCGCTCTACCCCGCCGTTGCGGCGGGCAAAGTGAAAGCGACCCCAAAAGCGCTGATGGTGGAAGCGGTGCGCAACGTTGTGCGCAGTTACAACCACGCGTCATCACCAACTGCAAAGGTCTAATCTTGTCGGCCACAGCCCGGGGACATCAAAGGTCGAACGCCTCGCTTGCGGTCCCGATTCCGCAATCCACGGTGCCATGCGACCGCGGGGCGGACGCACGCAGTCAGGCTGAGCCGCGCAGCATGATCTCCGCATTCAAAAAGATCCGTTCGCCCTCGGCAGAATGGGCACCCATATCGCCACCGAGACGCTTCATCAGGATTTCAAGGGCCGTCCGGCTGATCAAATCGACGTCTTGAGAAACTGTGGTCAGGGGAGGGCAGGTATAGCGGGCGAGCAGGTGGTCATCATGGCCTGCAACTCTCAAGTCACAGTTTGCTTGATGCCCCACCGACAGCCCCATTTGATAGGCGGCGCCTATCAGGCCGAACGCGATTCTATCGTTTGCGCACAGAACCGTTTTACTGGGAAAGCGCCGGCCGCCTTTCAGAATGCGCATTGTTTCGTCAAAGGCGAACTTCTCAAAGTGCCAGGAATCGCTCGGCGTAAGATCGATCACCATTGGTGCCGCTCCGTGACGCCGCATGGCGTCGACATACGCCTGCTGTCTTTCGAAGGCGTTGTTGTTGACTGTGGGCATACCAAAAAAACAGGGCGGGGGCCCTGACCGGCAGAGGTAGTCGACAATTAGACCCACGCTCTGGGAATTGTTGGTTCCGACGAAGGAGGAGGTGTCGTTCAACGCCGAATCAACAAAGACCACGGGCATGCTTTTAACGACTTCCATGAGATTGGATTGGCGCGAGCTCGCTCCCAATGGGGCAATAATCACCCCTGCGATGTTCATGGATTTGAATGTCAGGAGCGCCTCCTCTTCCATGTCGGCCTTACCGTCCGAGGAAAGCACAAACGACAGAAAGCCCGCATCCCGCGCGATCACTTCGATCCTGCTGGTTAATCCCATATAGAATGGATCGGTCGGATCCGGCACAATCAAACCCAGCATGTTGCTGCGGCGGCGGTTGAGATTGACTGCCAAAATGCTGGGGCGGAAACCTGACTGGCGCAATGCAGCTTCGATCGCTATGCGCGTTGACGGACGGACCGAAGTTGGATCGTTGAAATATTTTGAGACCGTCGGTCGCGACAGGCCTACGAATTCAGAAAACTCCTCCATCGTCTTGATGCGCTTACGCATATCGCGTTTCTTTCGGCCGTACAGTCACCGGGTCTGTGACTTAAAAACATGCCGAATGTAAACAATCGTACGATTTGTCAATATCGCTAACCCGCCGCGGCCGCGACGAACTGAACCTTCATCGTGGTTGGATCGCCGCCCTTGGTGAAGAATGGCACCATTTCTGCAAGTGGCAACCGGTGCGTGACGAGCTTGGATATCGTCAGATCACGAGTAAGGAGATCCAACGCCTGAGGAATGTTTCGGTTTAGCGAGTGCGACCCAGCGAGCCGGATCTGGCGCCTAAATAGCTCAAAAGGCGCGAATGATGCCCTGGAGTCCGGTGGACAGACGCCGAATATTAGCGCGGCACCACCGTCCGCAACATATTGGATCATGCCCTCAACGACCGCCACGACCCCAGTGGCGTCCGCCACGAAATCAAAGGCTTGCTGTTCCTGTCGCAGCGCATCGGATCCGGCAGCAAAAGGCTCGAAACCAAAAGCCTGCACCATAGCCAGGCGGTTGTCGTTACGATCTGCAACGGCTACACGCGCCACGCCAATGGTTCTTAGTGAATTGGCCAATAGAAGGCCTATCGGTCCGGCACCGATCACCAATGCACTCTGCGGCAATCCCGATTGGCCGAGGACCCCAGCTGCGCCCAGACCGTTCATGACGCAGGCGAGAGGTTCGGCAAGAGCCGCCAGATCGAAAGGTAGCTGCCCGATATGATGTAGGTGCCTCGCATCGACAACACTGAACTGCGCAAAACCTCCGTTCTCCGTGACCCCGTAAGCCTTGAGATGAGCGCAAAGATTTGTGAGGCCTTTGCGACACTGCGGACACTGACCACAAGTAATATTTGGGTCAATGACGACCCGGTCCCCCGGCCGAATGCCGCTAACGTCGTCAGCGACCAATTCTACAACACCAGCGTATTCATGCCCTGGAACGAGGGGAAACACGCCCTTTCCATAACGGCCGTGCAGAACCTCAATGTCCGTATGGCAAAGGCCGGCAGCCTGGACTCTGACCATTGCATGCCCAGGCCTTAGGGCCGGAACCGGGACCTCCGTCTCCTGCACGATGCCTCTGTCGTGGAAAACGATTGCTTTCATTCTAGGCCTCGTCGACATTGGCATTCGTCATATCGGTCAACTCATCCACTGGCCGCCATCGACATTGTAGGTCTGGGCGACGATATACTCGGCGTCGTCACTGGCCAGAAACACGGCCATGCCCGTCAAGTCTTCTGCCTTGCCCATCCGTCCGAATGGGACGCCTTCGCCAACGATCTTCCTCTTCTCGCCGAGTGGGCGGTTCTCGTACTTCGCGAACAGCGCGTCGACGTGATCCCAGTGTTCGCCGTCAACGACACCCGGGGCGATGGCGTTGACGTTGATGCGATGCTTAATCAGGTCGAGTCCCGCCGATTGGGTAAGCGAAATGACGGCGGCCTTGGTGGCGCAATAGATGGCGACCAATGGCTCGCCGCGACGGCCGGCCTGGCTCGCCATGTTGATGATCTTGCCGCCCTTGCCCCGCGCGATCATCGAGCGGGCAGCCGCCTGCAGCATGAACAGCGTGCCGGCGACATTGACCGAGAACAGTTTTTCGTAACTCGCCCGGGAGATCTCGACGATCGGCGCCAAATCGAACAAGGCGGCGTTGTTGATCAGGATGTCGAGGCCGCCGGCCTTGTCCTCCACCGCCTTCACCGCCGCCTCGATCGAGGACTGATCGGTGACGTCGAGCCGGACCGCGTAAGCGGCAGAACCGATCGCCTGTGCCGTCGCTTCGGCCGCTTCGAGGTCGATGTCGGCAATCGCCACCGTGGCGCCTTCGCGCACATAGGCTTCGGCGAAGGCCCTGCCGATGCCGCGCGCCGATCCGGTGATCAGCGCCGATTTGTCTTTCAGCCTCACTGTCCCGTCCTCACTGGGCCAGCGCCTTGCCGTCGGCGCCGAAGCGATGGAGCTTGGCCTTGTCGGGAGTCAGGTAGACGGTATCGCCGTGTTTCACGCCGACCTCGCCGTCGGCGCGGACATTGACGGTGCCGATACCGTCCGCCTGGACGTGCAGGAAAGTGTCGGAGCCAAGATGCTCGGCGACGCCGACCGTCGCCTTCCAGTCGCCCGAGGTGGTCGAGATGTT